>JBIOUJ010000141.1:0-32365 GCA_044867025.1 Pyrinomonadaceae bacterium
ACGGACCCCGCAGTTCCCACCTCGACCATCCACACGGCGCCCGCCGGAACCCATGCCGAAAATCTGCGGCTGCTTTTTGTGGCTAGTCTTCCCCGTGCTCGTCGCCGTTGTAGTGCAACACGGTCGACTCGTCATCGATCACAGTCTCTAAATGCACGGGACGGCCCCACAGCGCGTGTACGTGCTCGAGCGCCTTGCGAGCGTATTTCATGTCGAGCTCCGTGCCTTCGTAGCGGTGCTTCATGTAGAGTTCGCGGTTGCCGTTGTAATCTCCATCCTCAACCTGCAGGTACGGAAATCCAAAGTTCGTCATGTTTGAAACAAGCTGATCGCGCACTTTCTGCCAGCGCTTCTCAGTGATCGTCCATTCCTCTTCTTCAACCAGCTCGAACACAAACAGGTCAAGCTCTTCACACAACTCTTCCGTCAGGTAGTTGCGCAGGAACGAAACGTCGTTCTCGAGCTCGCGCACTTCAAACATCTTGTCGCGACCCTCATTACCACCGCGCCCAAACTTTTCGCGCTCTTCCTTCGACGGCTCATTCCAACGGCGCTCAATGTCTTCGAAAATCTTGTAACCGAGATAGTACGGATTCAACTGACCCTTCTGCGGCGACACGACGCCCGAATGCAGGTTCGCAAACTCGATGTGATCGTTGTCGCTGAGATCGAGCTCACGCATGATTCGCGCGTGCCAGATGCTGGCCCAACCCTCGTTCATGATCTTCGTCTGCATCTGCGGGACGAAATACTCCATCTCCTCATGCACCATCGCGATCGCATCTCGCTGCCACGCCGCGAGCGACGGCGAGTTTTTCATGAGATAAAACAGCAGGTCTTTTTCCGGTAGCCGTTCGCGTGGCTTCTCGTTGTCGGTGACGTCACTCGTCTTAGTTTCACGATCGGATTTATCCAGGAACCAGAGATCGTCGTAACGCCCTTCTTTAGGACTCAGCTCGGCCCGGCGCTTTTCTTCGGCAATTGAGATGTCTCGCTTGATGAAGAAATACGGATCGATGTGCTCTTCAATCGCCAGCACGGCATCGAGAAATCGCTCGACCGTCTTCCGCCCGTGCTTGAACTCATACTCCATCAGTCTCTGCGCGTGGGTCGACACACTCTCGACCATGCGACGGTTGGTCTTCGAGAAGTAGGAGTTGTTTTTGAAGAAGTCGACGTGCCCGAGCACATGAGCAATCACCATCTTGTTCTGAATCGGACTATTCGTTTCCAGAAGGAACCCGTAAGCCGGATTGGTGTTGATGACGACTTCGTAGATCTTCGACAGTCCGAAGTCGTACATCGTCTTCATCCGATGGTAGGTCTTGCCGAAAGTCCAGTGGGAATAACGGCCGGGCAACGCATAAGATCCGACCTCGTACATCACCGTCGCGGGCACGATCTCAAAGTTTGTAGGATATGGATCGAGACCAAAGCGACAAGCAACTTCCCAGATCTGCTCGACCGCTTTTTCCAGTTCTTTAATCTCTTTGTCTTCCATAACCTCAGGCCGGGGTCTCTACTCCTCTTCTCCCGAAAAACTGTTTCAGCGCGGGATAAACGTCTTCCTTGTCGTCGATACGCACGCCGACGAACCGATCCTTGTTCTGCAAACGATCGTTGAAGATCGAGAGCAGCGCTCCTGACGAACGCCTGTAACTCGACGATCCCTCCTCCCCGATCTCGCCATAGCCAAACAGGTTGCACGTCGCGATCAATTCGTCTGCCAACTTAACTGCTTCCTCGTTGTCGGAGTAGTAGTTGTCGCCGTCGGAGAAGTGAAACGGGTAGATGTTCCAATCCGTCGGACGGTAGCGCTGTTTGATCACGTCGAGCGCGAGCTGGTACGCGGAAGAAACGACCGTCCCGCCCGATTCGCCTTGAGTAAAGAACTGTTCCTCGCTGACTTCCTTGGCTTCCGTGTGATGCGAGATGAAGACGATGTCGACGTTGTCGTACTTCGTCCGCAGGAAACGGACCATCCAGAAATAAAAACTCCGCGCGATGTATTTCTTAAACTCGCCCATCGAACCAGAAACGTCAATCATCGCTATCACGACCGCGTTCGACTCGTAACGCATCACCTCTTCCCACGTCTTGAACCTCAGATCTTCTTTCTTGATGTCGCCAAAGCGCGCCTTGCCTTCACGCGCGTTGCGACGAATGTTTTCGAGAATCATGCGGCGCTTATCGAGATTTGCGATCACACCCGTGCGCCGGATCTCGTTGAACTGCGTCTTGCGCGACTGAACTGCCTTCTTTGCCTTTTCCTGAAGATAGGGAAGCTGGAGGTCTTCGAATATCAGCGCGGCAAGCTCGTCAATGTTTACGTCTGCTTCGTAGTAGTCGGCGCCCGCGTCCTGACCCGCCTGGCCTGAACCCTGACCGCTGCCCGGGCGAGTCTCGCGACCGATCACATCGCCCACGCGAGTCTTCCCATCTCCCTGGCCCACGTGTTTGGCTTTTTGATAGTTGAAACGAAACTTGTACTCGTCGAGTGCGCGGATGGGAACTTTGACGGTGCGTTTGCCGTCGGAAAGGATGATGGCTTCGTTGGAGACGATCGATCCGAGGTTTTTGCGGATCGCTTCTTTTACGCGATCCTTGTGGCGCTCCTGATCGATGATGCCCTTGCGTTGTAGCGACCAGTCATTGCGTTGGATGGACATAACTCTTATCCACCTTTACAGAAATCAACCACCAAATTTGTAAACGCCTCAGGATATTCTTCATGAGGCAAGTGACCGCAATTCAAAAAAACTATCAAACGAGATCCGGGGATTGCCGCGTGGAGTCGCTCCCCATCCGCGAGTGGAATCTCACGATCGTTTTCGCCCCAAAGCAGGAGAGTGGGTTGCGTGATTAGATGCGCGTCGCTCGAGATGCGTTCAGCGTTCCAGCCGCGCACCGTGCGGATGATCGCGCGTTGCGTCCGGGCCGCACGCAAAGGTAGATGTCGCGCCTCGACACGTCTTTCATCCAGCACCCACGCATGACGATCGTAAACCGGCTTCATGCGCCTGCGTAGTAAGCGACGTGAACCGATCAACAGCGGTGATACGACATCGCCGACCACAGGCGACCCAAACACGCGCATCAACTTGTATTTCAGCGGACGGTTGTTGTTGACAGTTCCCACCAGGACCAACTTCTCGACACGCTCCGCATAGTCCAGTGCACACGTTGCAGCGACTGCGCCGCCGTAAGAACTACCAACAAAGAGCGCACGCGGAATACCGAGATGGTCGAGCAAGCGCGTCAGTAGTTTTGCCTGGCCGGCGATCGTGTATTCGCCGTTTTTTGGTTTGGCCGAATAACCGTAGCCCAGCATGTCGACGGCGATCACTCGAAATCCCTTTGCGGCCAGACGCAAAAACACGTTGCTCCACACGAGCGTCGACGAGGCAAACCCGTGGATCAATACAAGCGCCGGTGCACGCTCGTCGCCGGCTTCCTGATAATGGACGCGCACGCCGTCGACGTCGATGAATCGCGAATGATCGGAATGGAAGATGACATCACGGCACTTGTGCCAGTCGGCGTCACGTGGACGCGTCAGCAGCTTACCGGCGACCGCCAGCGTTGCGGCTCCTGCAATCCAGTAACGTTTCTTCATCTTTTATGTTTTAGCCGCAGATTACGCAGATGAACGCAGATCGGATCTGCGTTCATCTGCGTAATCTGCGGCTAAAAATCTATCGCGACAAGAGCGTACCGACATACGTCAGCAGCTCGTTCGCACAAACCGGACAGTACCCATGCTCTTTGACGAGCCGGTCGACCACCTCGTTGATCCGGCGCAGTTGATCCGGATCCGGAGTCTTGGTCGAGGTCGTGATCTTCACGACGTCTTTCAGGTCCGCAAAGATCTTCTTTTCGATCGCTTCCTTCAGACGCTCGTGTGAGTTGTACTCAAACGGCTTGCCCTTGCGAGCGTACGACGAAATCCGGATCAGTATCTCCTGCCGGAAAGTATTCTTGGCGTTCTCCGAAATGCCGATCTGCTCCTCGATCGAACGCATCAACTGCTCGTCCGGATCCATCTCCTCTTCGGTAATCGGATCCTTGATCCGTTCCTTGTTGCAGAACGCTTCGACGTTGTCGAGATAGTTGTTGCACATCGTGCGCGCCATCTCTTCAAACGAGTAGACGAAAGCCCTCTGCACTTCAATCTTCGCGAGCTCGTCGTACTCTTTGCGCGCCTGGGAAATGTGGTTCAGATATCTTTCACGCTGTTCGCTGCTGATGCCCGTGTGCTGTTCGAACCCGTCTTTAATCGCCCGCAGCGCGTCGATCGGGTTGATACAAGTCACACCGTCACGGACGAGCGCGCTCGAGAGACGATTGATGATGTATCGAGGCGAAATCCCGTCCATGCCTTCGCGAACGGTCTCTTCTTTCAACTCGCGCACATCTTTCGACTTGTAACCCTCGACGTCTTCGCCGTCGTAAAGCTTCATCTTCTTTACGATGTCGACATTCTGGCGCTTCGGTTCTTCGAGGCGAGTCATGACCGCAAACATCGCCGCGACCTTCAACGTGTGCGGCGCGAGGTGAACGTTGCGCAGCGCCTCTGACTGGTGCAGAAGCTTGTCGTAAATCCTCTCCTCCTGCGAGACGCGCAGGTTGTAGGGCACTTTAACGAGGATGATGCGATCCTGGAGTGCTTCTGATTTGCGATTGCCGGCAAACGCGATGTACTCGTTCTCGTTCGAATGCGAGAGGATGACTTCGTCGGCGTAGATCATGGCGAAGCGGCCGGTCTTGATGCTCTGTTCCTGCGAGAGCGTGAGCAAGCTGTAGAGAAACTTCTCGTCAACTTTCAGCATCTCGACGAATTCCATCAAGCCGCGGTTCGCGATATTCAACTCGCCGTCGAAACGATATGCGCGTGGATCAGATTCAACTCCCACTTCGCCAATGGTCGACAAATCGATTGATCCGGTGAGCTCCGTGATGTCCTGCGACTTCGGATCGCTCGGCGAAAAAGTTCCGATACCAACGCGTTCCTTTTCAGAAAACGCGACGCGATGAACTTTCACGTCTTCATGACGGCCGCCGTAAGTCTTGTCGAGCGCATAACGACACTGTGGACAAAGATCGCCCTCGATATAAATTCCGTAATGCTTCTCGACCTCGCCGCGCAGTTGGTGCGGGATCAGGTGCAACGGCTCCTCGTGCATCGGACAGTCTTTGATGGCGTAAACCGCGCCCGCCTCATTCCTGGTCCAATCCTCCAGCCCGCGCTTGAGCATGTTGACGATGGTCGACTTGCCCCCGCCTACAGGTCCCATCAGCAGCAGGATGCGTTTCCGCACCTCGAGACGTTGTGCGGCCGATTTGAAATACTCGACGATTCTGGCGATTGGTTCTTCGATGCCGAAAAGTTCAGTGGCAAAGAAGTTGTAGGAGAGAATCTCGTGTTGCGTACCTTCATTCAGCCGCTCGATGCCGGCGGCGTGAACCATATCATTGATGCGAGCGTGTGAAAGCTGGGCAATGCGCGGGTTCTGAGCGACTAATTCAAAGTAGTCTCGAAATGTTCCTTCCCAACGCAGCGCTTCGTGCTCACGGCGCAGATCTTCCAAACGTTCGCTGATATTGAATTGTTTGTTGCCATCCTGCTCTACCATAGCCTTTGAAACCTCTTCGGCTTTCGCGCACTGGACAGCGTGTGGGGAGAGGCCACGCCATTTTTAACCACCGCTATATATGTCGGGGACCGCGGTTTCGTTTCGTCTGCTTCGTGATACGCCTCACGCGCGCGTAAGCGTGAGCTACGTCCTCGAGGCATAACTTCTCAATGATCAGTTCAACGGAAGTCCGGAGGGAAACACCTGGTTTGGAAGCGAACGGGACGTGCGCTCCCGTGGCAGCAAGTATAACACAGAGGTAAAGACCTCAAGTTAAGCTTATTTTTCAGCCTCGCCTTCCCCCGCAAGCACGACGCGTGGATGCAAGCTCTTCGCAGCGGCGTCATACCGGCCAATCGCGATCAATTGCCTGCCCGTGTCGAACATCCTTACGTCCTCTCCATCGGCCCACTCGGCTTTCTCAATCCTTACTTCTCTGCCGTTAGTGGCCCGTCTCACGTCTTCGCCGCTTAGATGCACGAAACGAAGCCTTGAGATCGCAGCTCCCGGTGGCAGCAAAACCGTGCCCAGCGACTCTTCAGCAAAATGGACCTTTAGCTGATCAAGTGTGATGGCCCGTTCAATACGAAGATCGCCAACTCGAGTGCGTCTGAGTTCAGCTAAGTGCGCGCCAACGTACAGACGTTTTCCCAGGTCTTCTGCGAGTGTTCTGATATACGTGCCTGAAGAACAGGAAACGCGCGCATGGAAGTCGAAGGTGCCGTCGAGGTTGTCTTTGATGAGCTGACCGTTCGGCCTGATGGCTTCGAATTCATAAATACAAACGCGGATTGGTTCACGTTCGACCATCTCACCGCGACGCGCAAGTTCGTAGAGTTTCTTCCCCTCAACTTTCTTTGCTGAGTACATCGGAGGAGTCTGATCGATCCAGCCTTCTAAACTCCTTAGCGCTTTTTCGATCTCCTGCTCGGTCCATTTCCCCAAACGGTTTTTTGCATCCTCTCTTTCGGGAATTGGAGTGCCGGTGCGATCGCCGGTGTCCGTTGCGTATCCAAAGCGAATGATTGCTTCGTATTCTTTGTCGACGCCACTTAGAAATTGAGCGAGTCGCGTGGCTTTGCCGAGCAGGATCACGAGCACGCCTGTCGCAAACGGATCGAGTGTGCCCGTGTGACCGATGCGACGCTCGTGCAGAATGTGACGCGCCCGCGCCACAACGTCGTGCGAGGTAATTCCAGCGGGTTTATCGATTACGAGTACGCCATCCATGGAAGACATTTTAGATCAGCATCAATCCGCGTTAATCTGTGTTCACTTTATCGTGACTGATTTGCGACGTAAAACATTTGAACGCGCCATAAAACTTCTGGCGGCAAAGCCTCGCTCCGTCGCCGAATTGCGCGAGCGTTTGCTCCGCGTCAAAGGCGCCAACGAGGATGTGGTAAACACAGTGATCGCGCGGCTACAAGAATACGGCTATCTCGACGACGAGCGGTTCGCGTTTAGTTACGCGTCGTTCAAGGTAAAACAAAGGCCGGTTGGGCGCCGCCGTCTGGAGCGGGATCTCAAGTTCAAAAAGGTTGAGTCCGATGTTGTCAATGAAGCGCTCGAGCTGGTCTATGCTGAGACGTCGGAAGAGCAGTTGATCGATCAGGCGATCGCAAAGCGGTTGCGAATTCGTGGGCGGCCAAAGAATCGCGTCGAAGCCAAGAGTCTCTTCGATCATTTGCTGCGACAGGGGTTTGAATTCGAGCTGGTTAGCGAAAAGATCCGCTCGTTAACCACAGACGACACGGATGAGGTAAACTCAAACGGATGACTGGTAACGAAGTTCGCGAAGCTTTTTTGAAGTATTTTGAGGAGCGCGGGCACATGCCTGTGCGCTCGTCTCCACTGCTGCCTGCCAACGATCCAACGCTGCTTTTCACCAACGCGGGGATGAATCAGTTCAAGGACGTTTTTCTGGGTGCTGAGAAGCGTGAGTACGTGCGTGCAGCTTCGTCGCAGAAGTGTGTTCGCGCAGGCGGCAAGCACAACGATCTCGACGAGGTTGGGAAAACAGCCCGCCACCACACGTTCTTCGAGATGCTCGGCAATTTTTCGTTTGGCGATTACTTCAAGGAAGACGCGATCAAGTATGCGTGGGAGTTGCTCGTAGATGTTCTGAAGCTCGATCCGCGAAGGTTGTGGTTTACGGTTTACGAGGGCGACGCCGAGGTCCCGCCCGATGAGGATGCCGAAAGGTTCTGGGAACAGGTTGGGGCGCCGCGCGAGCGCATCCTGCGGTTTGGCCGGAAAGACAACTTCTGGCAGATGGGCGAGACTGGTCCATGTGGTCCATGCAGCGAGGTTCATTACTACATGGGCGACAGTCCGGATGACAGGGAAAATTCTGCGGCGAATGTCAATGGACCGGGCGACACGATCATGGAGATCTGGAACCTGGTCTTCATGCAGTTTGAGCGCAGCGAGATCGAGCCGGGCAAATACAAGCTCGAGCCGCTGCCGGCGCCTTCGGTTGACACTGGCGCGGGGCTGGAGCGTCTCGCGGTCGTGCTCCAAGGCGTGAAGTCAAACTACGACACGGATTTGATCCGGCCCATCATCAACTTCACCGCCAAGCTCGCGGATCGCGGTTATGAGCCGGAAACGCAGGAAGGGTTTGCGATGCGCGTGATTGCAGATCACGCGCGCGCCACGGCGTTCTCGATTGCCGACGGGATTTTGCCCGGCAACGAAGGGCGCAATTATGTTCTGCGGAAGATCATGAGACGCGCGATCTACCAGGGCCATCACACGCTCGGATTGAATGGTCCGTTCTTCAATCAGGTCGCTAATTTTGTGGTCGACATGATGAAGGACACCTATCCCGAGCTCGAGTTGCATCGTGAGTTCATCGAGAAGATGGTGCGGCTGGAAGAGGAGCGTTTCGGTTCGACGCTGACAGTAGGGATCAACAAGCTCGACGAAGTGTTCGCGGCAAGCAAAGGCGCGATGCCTGAGTACAAAACTCTCGCGCGTCTCTACGACACGTTTGGAACACCGCGCGACCTGATCCGCGTCGGGCTGGAAGAACGCGGGTTTGTCGTCGACGAGGATGAGTTCAATCGCCAGTTCGACGCTGCGCTCCAGGAGCTTCAGCAAACGGCTGCGACCGAGAAGGGTGAGACGAAAGCAAAAGCCAATCCGGTTTACGCGGGGCTGGCGGGGCGTCAGAAGTCGATCTTCAAAGGCTATGAGACGACCAAGGTCGACGATGCGAGAGTCGTCGCGGTAATCAAAGGCAGCGAAGTCGATGCGTTGAGCGAAGGTGAAGAGGGTGAGATCGTTCTCGACCGCACACCCTTCTATGCAGAGAGTGGCGGTCAGGTTGGGGATGTCGGAGTGGTGATTGGTCCAACGCAGGAGTACGCGATCGTTAACGACACGTATTCGCCGGCGCAGGGTTTGATCGTCCACAAGATCAAAGTCGAGAAAGGGAGTTTGAAAGTCGGCGATACAGTTTTGGCGGAAGTGGACGTCGAAAAACGTGACGCGACGAGACGCAACCACACGGCGACGCACTTGATGCACGCCGCGCTGCGGGAAGTTCTCGGAACGCACGTCAAACAGGCGGGTTCAGTTGTGGCCCCCACGTATTTGCGTTTTGACTTCACCCATTACCAGCCGCTGACGGCTGTGGAAAAAGAAGAGATTGAGCGCCTGGTGAATTACCACATCCTGCGCAACGAGCGTGTGCAAACTGACGAGATGGCTATCGAGGAGGCGATGCGCTCCGGAGCGATGGCGCTTTTCGGTGAGAAGTATGGCGAGAAGGTTCGCGTGCTTTCGATCCAGGGCGTCGAGGGAATTTTCTCTAAAGAGCTCTGCGGCGGCACGCACGTTCGGGCGACTGGCGACATCGGTCTGTTCAAGATCACGAGCGATGAATCGATCGCGTCGGGTGTGCGGCGTATCCGGGCCATCACCGGTATGGATGCTTACGAAAGATTCCGTGAAGCAGAAGTTTTAGTTGACGAGCTCAGCAGCGGACTACGGACGTCGCGCAATGATTTGAGCGGGACTGTTTCGCGTCTGCAAGACGAGCTGAAGAAGGCACGACGCGAGGCTGACGAGTTGCGACTGAAGATCGCGAGCGGAGCTGCCGGTGCTTCGACGAATGGTGACGAGTCGCGTGAAGTGGCGGGCATCAAAGTCCTGGCTCGAGAAGCAAGCGGACTTGATACAGCGGCGATGCGACAGCTTTCAGACACGCTGCTCGCGCGTATCAAGTCGGGTGTGGTTGTGCTCGGGCGAAGCGGTGATGGCAAAGTCTCGCTCATCGTTCGCACGTCGTCGGATCTGACCGGGAAGGTTCCTGCCGGACAGGTGATTAAAGAATTGGCACCCATCGTCGGCGGTCGTGGCGGCGGCAAGGCCGACATGGCCGAAGGCGGCGGCAACCAACCCGAGAACCTCGCTGCAGCCCTCCAAAAAAGCTACGAGGTCGTCGAGCGGCTACTTAGTTAGGCCGCGGATGAACGCGGACTGATCCGGATTCATGCGCGTTCATCCGCGGCTAAAATCACATCGTCTTCTGTTTCTCGGTAAGTGGAATGTTCATCTTCTCCAAGGTGATCTTGTTGAGCGTGCCTGTCACCTTGAGTCCCTCTGCCTGTTGATACTTCCGCAGTCCGTCCCGCGTTGCATCGTCAAGCTTGCCGACTTGTTCTCCAGCGTAAAAGCCTCGCTCTTTGAGAATCGCCTGGGCCTGGTTGATCTGTTCCCTGGTGGCGCGAAAGACCGGGCCTCGTTTAGTGCCCTGCTTCGTACCGGGTTTGATTGAGGTTGAGGTTGAGTTCTGGGCCAGTACTGAGGTGCTGAAAACACACAGCAGTAGCAGCGTGAGCGTAAGGATATTCTTCATTTGTTTCGTCCTTTTCGTGAGGCGCGCAGAGCGCGCGGTTAATGGTTAATCGTGAGGTTACTTTCGAAAAACGGGTTCATGATACTACTGGTGTCAAGTATCTGTTTAGAGTTCAAGCTTTAGCTTGTCTGAGACAGCAGCCTAAAGACTGAACTCTGAACTTTGCACAACAATGTTGGCAATAGATCATCGCTCGTGTTAGGATCGCTAAGCCCTCACTGGCTCGCCCCAAAGCTCAGCAGAAACTGGCGAATACATGCGAAAACCAATACTTTTCCTGGTCATACTCATCCTGGGTGCCTCGGCTGCCTCGGCGCAGACGTCGCCCAGTTACCAGGTCGATAACTTCGATTTCGCCAATGCCGTTCAGATCCAAACCGAGCCACCGAAAGCGCCGGCGACGAGGCGCCTGACCACGTCCCGGAACTACACGTATTCGCCCGCTCCGGGCGCTCTGGTCCATCTGACAAGCCAGCTCACCAACCCATCACTAGGCGGGTTTACAACCGGCAATAGCGACTTCGATAAGTTCATCGTCGAATCGGGCAAGCGCAATTCAGTTGACCCGCTTCTGCTCTACTCGATCATGCATCAGGAATCGACCTTCAAACCCCGCGCTATGTCTAACAAAGGCGCGCGCGGCCTGATGCAGTTGATACCTCCAACAGCCAGCCGCTTTGGCGTGACGAATATCTGGGATCCGAAGCAGAACATCGAGGGCGGCGCTCGCTACATGCGTTTCCTGCTGGATCTATTCGGCGGCGATGTGCGTTTGGCTTTGGCGGGTTATAACGCCGGCGAGGGCGCGGTTATGAAGTATGGTTATCAAGTCCCGCCTTACAGCGAAACTCAGGAATACGTGCGTCGCATCGGCCGGCGCTACAGCCTGATTCGCGACCCACAAGCCGCAGTCACGTTAACGAGCGGACAGCTTGCCGCTGCGCAGCAAAAAGCTCCAACGCCTCTAAACATGTACGAGCGCAGCGTATTCATGGCCAGGCTTCCAGACGGTCGCTTACAACTCATTAGTCAGTAGTTACCAGCCACAGATACACGCGGATTGATACGGATTAGAACAAATCTGTATCAATCCGCGTTGATCTGTGGCAGCATGATCGACACAAGAGGATCGAAAGCAATGACCTGTTCCAGTTGCGGGGCATACGTAACCCCGAGCGTCCGTTTTTGTTCGAATTGCGGGGCGCCCGCCGACGCGGAGATTACGAAAATCGCTCGCCTTCAATCGCGCGCGCTGGAATTCAATTCTGACACCGATCTCGAGCACACGGTCTTCACGGTCCGCCCCACGATGCTCTTCATCAAAGCCGGTTATGCGCTGACGGTCATCGCAGGCCTCGCCCTGGTTTTTCTGCTGGCGTCGATTGGTGTGCCTGCATGGATCTCGATCCTGTTTGCGCTGGCGCTGCTGCTGATTCCCGGGTACTACCACATCAGGCGCAACATGGTTCGTTACACCGTGACTGATTCTAAACTGCAAATCGACACAGGCCTGGTCGCTCGCACCACGAAAAACATCCCCTTGAGCAAAGTTCAGGACGTGACTGTTTCCGCCAGCATTCCGCAGCGCCTGATGGGCTTCGGCGACATTATCATCGACAACGCCAGCGACGTCGGTGGTTCGATAGTCATGCACAACATCAACAGTCCCCGCCACTACGCCGACCTGCTTTTGCGTGAATTGAGACGCTGGCATTAAACTTTGTTTTGTGCTGCCTGAACCGTTCAGGGAACATCAAAGCGAGAGCGGTTTCTAAACAGAGTTTGCACCCGCAGCACTGGGAGAGTCGTCGTTTGCGTTTATCAAGAGTAATAGTTCTGTTGCTTACATTGCCGGCATCTGTGTCCCTCGCTTTCGCGGGGGGTCCGGCGGTTGACCCAAGCATGGGCGTGGTGCGATCTACCATTGGCAAGTTCAAGTTAACGCAGGTATTAGCTGCACCGGATTTTCCCGATACGGGCGCACCGCCTTTGTCCACGAGTCGATCAGAATATGCCGGTCCAAACAAGAGCAAAGTGTGGGTTGAAACATACCGTTTTCGCCAGGATGCGCAAGCTTACGAATTCCTCAGCCTACTGGCTGCCGCGGCGCGGACGTCGAACGCAAATACCCAAATAGTTAACGGTATTGGGACCGCCGGGTTTGCGACCGCTAATGAGATTGTCTTCTTCAAGGGCAGTTACGTTGTAACGGTAAAAAACGTGAACGGGCAGCCCGCATACCTCAATGAGTTGGCGCTCGGTTGGGCCGAGGCCATCGACAAAGGCGAAGGTGATATTCCGGTTTTAATCAGGCATCTGCCGGCTCCGGATGAAGCGCAGAAGAACGCGGTCTATCTCGCCAACTTTACCGATTTGCATCGACTGCCGTTTCAGAATGGTGTGTCTGACGCAGTTCAGTCTGAAGGCAATGCGGATGCGGTTTTCGCCACGTATGGTCCAAGCAAAGTCCTGCTTATCGAATTCCATACTCCGCAACTGGCAGCCGACAACGATCGGCGCATAATCGCGCGGATCCACGAGCTCTGGAAACTGGGTAAACCGTCGCCCACGGCTTACAAGCGCGTGGGAAATTATTCAGTGTTTGTCTTCGACGCGCCCGACGAACAAACGGCAAAAAAACTTATTAGCGAAGTTCATTACGAGCAGGTGGTCCAATGGCTGGGTGAGAACCCAAACATCTTCAAGGAAGCTGAAAAGCATTACATCAATACAACGCTTGGCGTACTTGTCGCCGTCTTGAAAGCTTCCGGCTACGCCCTCATCGCATGCCTCGGCATCGGCGGGTTGATTGGCGGTCTACTGTTTAGTTACAGACGCGCGCAACAAAAGGCCGTGACCTTCTCTGATGCGGGCGGGATGCTGCGACTCAACCTCGATGAGTTAACAGCGGAAACAGATCCTTCCCGCCTCCTTCGCGAACGAAACTAGACACACAAAAAGGCACAAAAAGCTCAAAATTGAAATTGGGCTTTTTGTGCCTTCTTGCTGCACCGAGCCAAAAAAATTGCGGGCTGCTGACTTTTCCTGGGAGGCTCCCCCAAGCCCCGTCAAGACGTCAATCAGCAGCTCCGCTATTTATTGCTCATCAACTGCGTCACAAACGTCACTCCGTTCCCCCAAAAGAGTCAAACGCTTGCTTTTAATTCGTGAGAGGATGCCTCCCCCAAAGCCTCCACTCACCGCAGTTTCAGAGCCTGACCCGATTTACCCTTATCTACCCTTCTTGTTCTGGGTCTGCTTATTGGCAATGACCGTGCCATCAGAGGCCGCGGGACGCCCAAAACACCACAGTTGCATTTTTGCTCGGATTTTCGAGTTTGTTGATGGTGACAGCTTTGTGCGCAACCGAACACAACTTCGCGATACTTGTAAGGGTTCCGTACAAAGCCACCGTACTACCGACCGATAATCGCTCGCTGGTCCAGCTAGGTTTAGAGGTCAAGCTTTAGCTTGCTGCCGGCTCCAGCAACCTAAGGTTGAACTCTGAACAAGACGTCCTATGGCAGTGCTTTGACGAGCTCATCGACTTCGTGTGAAGTGTTATACAAATGCGGGGAGAGCCTGAGGCGATCGCCGCGTGGCGCAGTGACGACATTCCGCGCACCGAGGTGATGATAGAGATGCATTGGCGACAGACCACGAGCGGATCGAATGCAGACGATCTGAGATTTTTCTCCGGGCGCTCTAGAGCTTACGACTTCGTAGTTCTTGTTCGCTTTCAAACGGTCGCACAAGTAATCCGTCAGTTCTTCGAGGTAAGTAGCTATCCTGTGGGCGCCAAACGTCCCTAGAAGCTCCAGGCTCGCCTTCAGGCCGTGAATTAGCGCCGACGCCCCGGTGCCCGTTTCCCATGCGAGTGTGCCCCGGTTCCAGCCTTGATCGAAGTTGAGGTAATCATCCGGATCCGGAACGCTGACCCAACCGACAAGCGTTGGCTGAATCCTGTCGCGTGCGCGGTCGGAAAGGTAAAGGTAACCGACGCCTTCCGGACCCAGCAGCCACTTGTGGCTTGCTCCCGCAGCGACGTCTATCAGATCCGATTCCACATTCACGGGCAGGACGCCGAGTGCCTGGATTGCGTCCAGGACGAATAACGCGTCGTGCTGTCGTACCACGCGGCCGAGTCGCTCGAGATCGATGCGAAACCCCGACGCGTATTGCACGTGACTAACGGCAACGACGCGCGTGTTGCCGTCGATTAAACTCTCCAACTCGGCCGGATCTATACGACCTTCCCGCTCTTCACACATGCGCACCTCGACACCGTACACGTCGCGAATGCGCAACCAGGGATAGATGTTTGAAGGAAACTCGCGACTGAAGGTGACGATGTTGTCGCCGGCACGCCAGTTCAATCCGTTTGCGACGGTTGATAGGGCGTCGGAGGTGTTGCGCATGAACGCGACCTGCTCGGGACGTGCGCCGAGAAAGCTTGCGAGTAACTCTCGTGCCTTCTCCTTCACTGCAAGCCAGCTACGGTAGTTCTCTGAACCGTTTTCGTGGACGTCCCTGAGTTGCGCCTCGATCGCGCGAAGCACCGGCGTTGGCAGAGGCGAGATAGCTGCGTGATTGAAGTAGATCGAATGCTCAGCAATCGGGAAAAGCGCACGCACCTCGGAATTCATCGACTAGCCTCTCTTTCACGGCGCGTACGGCCGCCCGTAAAACTCCTTGTACAACCACCCGAGCACGCGCGCTTCCGCGGTACACAAAGTCTCGATCCAGCAGTTCAACAGAAACTCCGTGCGGCCACGCTGAAACGGGATCTTCTCGGCCTGATCGATAATCGATTCACTGCTCCGCAGATCGAGCTTGTACGCTTCCGCGGTTGATTCATTCGCTTTCGAAGCCGCGTCGAGCGCGCCGAGCAATTGCCCAATCCACGCGTGAAGCTGCGGCTCAGTCGAGTTGTCGGCGAGTGCCTGAATGATTCCAATCGCCAGCCGGTCTTCGGCCTTCTTGAAAATGAAAACCTCTTCGCCCTGCGACTGGCTGACTTTCTGTTTCCACTGAAAAACTTCTTCGACAGAAGGATGCCTGATGATCGCAACGCGCTGATCGTAGTTGAGAAACCACTCAATCACGTCGGGAACTGAATCAACATCAACCTGGCCGTCTGCGTGTCGTTGAAGTGGCGGTAAATCAGATTTCAACGGAAGGCCCTTTCAACGTAAACGACGCACGAACTTCGCCGACCACGTCTCCCGGTCGATTGATCACAGGAAAGAACGCGTAGCGCGACACCGCCTCAAGCGACTCATCGCGCAACACGCCAAGCTGCCGCAACACCTCGACGACGACTGTCGGTCGCGCACGCTTGTCGTCGCCGTCTTCGATCTTCAGAGCGAAACCCAAACCCTTTGGCCATTCTTCGCATGGCAGGATTCCGGCTGTGTAAACTCCCTCTGCTCCGACTTTCGAGATCAAACGCCCGGGCGCGGCGCGCATGATCTCCGTATCGAGACGATCGGAGGTGCCTCCGATCAACTCCGGGTATGCACTCATCACACGAACAATTCGTTTGCACGCATCGCGAGTTGTTTTATCAAAGGTTGGCGGCGGTGAAACCAGTCTCGCGTAAGCTAGCGCCATCGCCCGCATCGTTATTCCAAATATCGGGGCGGCGCAGCCGTCGATGCCGACGACCATATCCGTCACGGGAATATCCGAGAATTGCGACATCACATCGCCAATCGCGATTTGCACCGGGTTTTCAGCGCTGTTGTAGTTCTCCAATGGCGCACCCGTGTGAACCGCAACGGCGAGCATTCCAATGTGCTTACCGGAACAGTTGTTCTGAAGTACGTTCGGCGCCTTTCCTTCCAAACGCAGCTTCCCGGCGACCTCAAGACTGTACGGCTCGTGAATGCCGCACTTCAGCGCTTCGGGATCGAGACCAATCTTCTCCAGCATCGACGCTGCGAGCGCTGTGTGGATCGGTTCGCCGTTGTGTGAAGCGCAGGCTAGCGCGACTTCCTGATCCGTGAAGTCAAATCTTTCAGCAGCGCCGGAGGTCAATAACGGCATTGCTTGAAACGGCTTCGCAGAAGAGCGGAGAAACGTGACGGTCTGCGGCGCACCCAGGTAGTTGACGATGTTTCCGTCAGGCTCGATGACGACAATGTGCCCGCGGTGACGTGATTCAGTTAACGATGCTCGTCTGACTTCGACGAGTGGTTCGGCGATTGGGATCTGAGATACAGACATTAAAAAGTATTTAGCCACAAAAAGGCACAAAAGTCACAAAACATAAATCAAAATCAAAATTCGTTTTTGTGACTTTTGTGCCTTTTGTGGCTAACTTACTTTTTGCGGCCGAGACTCAACACTGTCAACTTCACTGGGCGTCGTCCAAATCGCATCGCTTCGCGCGAAGTAGGTGTCCAGATGTCTATTCGTTTGCCGCGCACCATAGCACCCGTGTCAGCGACGAGATACTCGCCGCTGTACGCGCCAGCTTCGAGCCGAACACGTGAACCCAACGGTAAATGCCTCGGGTCCGCGGCGATCAAACCTTTCGCAACCATGCGTCCACTCGCAGTCCGTCCGCGAAGGCTATACGCAGTTGCGACGTATGTTGCAGGAGGCACTTCGTACGCCTCTTCAGCAGCAATCTTTTCACCTACGCTGCCTACGGGCGAAGAAACTTCGGGTATTTGTTTTTGAGTTTGGGAAGATAGAGTTTCCGCCGAGAGAGTTCTGGCAGAAAAGATCAAAGAACCGGTAAGAAGTGCAATTGCAATTAGCGCACTTCCTCTAAAGATAGAATGAACTTTCAAATTCGGGTCTCCTGTCCGAGGTTGATTTCTACTCTTCAGCGTCCTGCGCGAGTCCGTTCTTTCCTATGACTCGTCCCCTGGCTCTAGGAGTCTGATAAATGTCAGCCGAGGTTGGGGGCTTGCATCCTTGATGCGGTGCGCTGAAAAGATCTGAACTGTCTGTATTAGATAAAGCGAAAAGCGACGAGTACTTCCAGTAAATGTCGGCGATTCATTGGGAGGCTAGCACACGGTTTCAACCTGCTTCAACCGTGAGAAGGGCGTGATTTTTGTGAGGATTTTAACACCGTTAGACGTAATTGGTGAAATATTGAAACTTAAGAAAAATCGATACGGTCACATCGACAGAGGTTTTTTCGGGGATTTTTAGAGCTTCAAGAAGTTTTCTACGACCTGTTGACCTTCGGGGTATGTGGCGTCAAAGAGCTCCGGATGGAACTGCACGCCGTAGAGACGACGGCCCTTCTGCTGCATCGCCTGAATCTCACACGTCTCGTTCGACGCTGTCGCGCGGAATCCGTCAGGCAGTTCCTTCACTTCATCACAGTGGTTGTGCCAGACAGTTATCTGTGAAGGCAGACCTTTGAACAGTCCCTCGCCTGTATTTTCTATGGACAGAAAACCTCGCTCACGCTTCGCGCCGTTGTAGCCTTCGCCCGGCTCGAGTCGTCCCATCAAGCCGACCTTCGCACCATAAGCCAGCGCGATCTGCTGATGACCACCGCAGATTCCGAGGATCGGCTGACTCGCCTGCTTGATAACTGAGAAGACACCCGCCAGCGATTCGGGCGTGTACATCTCCCATGGATGACTCTGACCGCTGAGAATGATGTGGGACGGTTTCAGGCTTCGAACACGTTCGAGCGAGACGTTGTGAAATGGTTCGATAAGGATCTCGATGCCGGGAATGAGTCTGCCGAGAACGGCCCGAACTTCGCGCGGGCTCGCTCCCTGGCCGTCGATGGTGTTGTCTACGAGGTAAATTAACAAGCTACTTCAAACAGTAAAGCTTCCCATTGAAAGCGCCGATGTAAATTCGACCGCCGAGAACCGCGGGCGTCGCGTTGATATTATCACCAATCTTCAACTCGCTGATGCCTTCCCCATCTTCAGCCGACACGGAATGAATCCAACCCGCTTTGTCACCGAACACGAGACGACCATCAACGAGAGGCGACGTTCCCCAGATCGGCCCGCGAGCCTTGTAGCGCCAAACAACCTCGCCTTTGTCTGCTGTCAGGCAGTAGAGGTGCCCGTTGCTCGAGCCGATGTGTACTCTTCCATTCGCGACGATTGGGCTCGCCCAGAAGCCGCTTTTCTCCTTCGTCGTTCCGCCTGACGCCTGGTATTTCCAGACGAACTCGCCGTTCGTTTGACGGAATGCGTAGACGCAACCATTCTCTGCGGCTGTGTAAACCATGCCTTCGTAAACTGCGGGCGTTGAGTCTGAATCCGCGCCTATGCGCGCTTTCCAGACGGTTGAACCGTCGGAGAGGTTCAGGCAATAGAGATCGCCTTGTTCGGTTCCGATGTAAGCGCGGCCATCGACGACGGAGAAGCTGCCTTCCATCGATCCGAGTCTCTCGGTTTTGTAGATCAGCGAGCCGTCGTCGAGATTGAGCGCGTAGAAGAAACCGTCCTCGCCGCCGAAATAAACACGACCGTCGATCACCGCGGCCGAGCAATCGACTTCAAAACCGGTTTTGTACTTCCAGATGAGAGAACCTGTACGTGCGTCGATGCAGTAGATGTAGTGATCGAGGCCACTGGCGATCAGTCGATCGCCGACGATCGTCGGTGTGGCTTTGAGGCTATCGGCGGTCTTGTAACTCCAGACCAGACTTCCATCTGTCGCGTCGAGACAGTAAAGATTGCCGTCGGCCGATCCGAAATACACGAAACGTTCAGTCACGGATGGCTGACCCGGCCAGCTCGATCCGCCCCACGGATCCTTGTGCAAGCGCCCCGTTATGAATTTGGTTTCAAACTCCCAGACGACTTCCAGAGGCTTGTCCGACCACGGGCCGGTACCGTAGAAATTCCGTGACGTGCTTCCCAACCACATTGCCACGGAAGCCGGCGGCTTCGGCAGTGGCGGTTGAGGTTTGGCCTCGGTCTCAGTAATCACCTTCCCGCCACACGCGGTCAGTAACAACAGAACTAAGATGAGAAATGTAATTCTCAATATTTTATGGGTCTCTTTGTGCCTTTTTGTGGCTTCATGCCTGTAACCACTGCCCTGAATAGACTACTTCAGCGGTTCCGGTTATCACAACCTGCCCATCCGCACGCCACTTGATCCGGACCTCGCCGCCTTCCATGACGACGCGCACGTCTCGATCGGCCTTCTCATTGACCATCGCCGCCACGGCGCCCGCGCACGAGCATGTGCCTGATGCCGTCGTTTCGCCGACACCGCGCTCCCAGATTCGCAGCTCGATCAGGCTTCGGTCGATCACTTTCACAAACACGACGTTCGTTCGATCCGGAAAAGAGGGGTGAACCTCGATCGCCTTTCCGAGCTTCCGCCAATTCAGTGCTTCGAAATCATCGACGAAGATGCAGCAGTTCGGATTTCCCATCTGCATCGCGGTGATCATGACAGGCTCGCCGTCGACTGGCAGCGGATAACGAATCACCTCATCGCGCGGTGGCCTAATCGACATTGGAATCGACTGAGTATCGAACTTCGGCTCGCCCAATTCTGACTCAAACAGAAACTTGCCGGGCGCAGGTTGGCCACGGAGGAAATATCGCTTCAGTCCCGTGCGCGTGCTGAGTACAAGTTCGTCTTTGGTCCAAACGCCCGTGTAGTAGAGATAAGCAACAGCGCAGCGAGTTCCGTTTCCAGATAATCCCGCTTCACTGCCGTCAGGATTGAAGATGCGGCAACTGAAGTCCGCCTCGTCGCCTTTCAATTTGCCGATGATGGCAATGCCGTCGCCGCCCGCGCCGTAATGCCTGTTGCAGATGCGTCGTGCAAACTCACCCAAGTCGCTTACTTCCGACATCCGCTCCGCTTCAAGCACGAGATAGTCGTTTCCGAGTCCGTGAAATTTCGTGAATTGTTGGTGCATTAGCTGATCCGCATCAATCCGTGTTATCCGTGGCAACTCATTCCGGCTTGCCGTTGAAGGAAGCGAGCAAAACGGCGATCGGATCGATGCAGTATGAGCGCGGGTCGAAATCTCTCGGATAGTTGTTGACGATGATGGCGAACGCGAGCTTCTCGCCGGCCGCAGTCGTGACGTAGCCGCCAAGACTCGCCGCCGAACTCAGCGATCCGGTCTTCGCGCGCAGGTTATTCGCCGCCGCCGTGCCGCGCAATCTGTTTCGCAACGTTCCATCGACGCCGGCAATCGGCAGCGCATCACGAAAAACCTGCGCATGGCGATGTTTACTCATGAACGTCAACAACTGCACGGTCGCTTCCGCCGTGATCATGTCGCCGCGCGAGAGTCCGGAGCCGTCGTCAAGAACCAGCGCCTCGGGTCTGATACCCGCGGTCTTGAGAAACGATTTCACAGCCTCCAAACCGAGGCTCTCCGAAGTCTGACCCAGCGGCGACATCGTTGCCGGCGGCGGCGTCATTTTGCCCAGCGTTCGGAGCATGAGCTCCGCGTACAGATTTTGACTCGGCTTCAACGTCTGCGCTGCGATCACGCTGAACGGCAGTGATTGAAACGCTACGATCTCGTTTTGAAATGGACCAGGTGTACCGGGGTTAAAGGTAACAGGCACGTTCGTAACCAGCGGCGGTTGGCTGATTTCGCCGGTCGTGCGTGACTTACCTGTGATCACAACGCCTTTTTGCGCCAGCGAATTCCGCAGAAGGTAAACGAAAAGCAACGCGGGATGCGATATTCCGATGCCGCCTCTGTAGCCTGCGGCGTCGTCAACCGCGATGCTGCCCGTAATTGTGATCGTGTTTTCATTCAAGCCGCGGTGAATGGAGAGCTCTCGTTTACCGCCTTTTGCGCCAGTTGTGACTTTGTTGACGATCGTCAGCAACGGATCGGGTGGACCGGTTGTGATCACTGCCGGCTGGCCTTCGGCTGGACCAGGCTTGATAAAAAGATCGAGTGCGTTGTCGTTTACAGTAAGGGGCGTGACCTCCGCGCCGTAGGACCAGGTCAAATCCTCCCACTCCCAACCAGCGCCATGCTTTGGTCCAACGAAGTAAGCCTCGTCGCCGACGAGATCGCCTTCAACACGCTTCACACCCGCGGCAACAATGCGACTCGCAAGATCGTCAATCGCTTTGAAGTAGTCGCCGTTGTTGAAACGCGCTGCAAACGAGGGATCGCCGCGACCGTAAATCGTCAGGTTTCCATGAACGACTCCCGAAGCATCAAGCCGGTTCGGTGCGTAGACTGAAGTTACAAAGCGGTGGTCAGGAGACAGACGGTCGAGTGCGGTAGCAACCGTGTACAGCTTCATGCTTGACGCCGGGCGCAGAAGCTTTCCGGCGTTCTCTTCAAAAAGAACTCTTCCGTTATCGAGCGATACCACTTTGACGCCAACCATCGCCGTCGCTAACTCCGGCTTCGCGAGCACCTCGGAGATCTTCGCTCGCAATTCTGGCAGCGTTTGCTGCGCCGGCGCTGGTTGCTGTGCAACCGCAGACGAGATGCAGAACAGCAGGACGTAAACCAGCAGCGAGATTTTTCGTTTGTGCATAGACTCTTAATCCGGATTTTAATCCGTGTCATCCGTGGGTAAGCGTTTTCATCAGTTCAGCGAACTGCGGCTCCCCACGCAGTGACGCCAAATTCGGATCGTTCTCGAAACACGGACGATTCGCATTCCCGAGCGATATCGAACGCTCGAGCCATTCGAAAGCATCGCCCTGCAAACCTTCGAGCGCGTAAACCGAACCGATCGAGTAGGCGATGTCTGCATCAACCTCGCCGTTTCGCTTCACGTCCGGCGTCAGTTGTGCAAGTGCTTCGTCGTGTTTGCCCTGCGCGCTCAGGAACATCGCCATGTTCGGCCGTATGCCGTGCATATTTGGATGCTTTTCAACAACATCCTTCATCATCTCGGCGGCGGCATCTGTTTGGCCGGTGTAGTACAGAGCCAGCGCGCGAAAAGTCCGCACCAGCGGGTTGTCGGGTTCGCCGGCGTTGTCGAGCTCTCGAAATACTTCATCAAAGTGGCCCAGGTACATGTGGACTAGCGCGCGACTGTAACTCGCCACGACGTGTGCCGCCGGATCGAGACGCACAAGCCGATCGTAACTTCGCAGCGCGCGTCCATACTCGCCATTTAACCGGTGCAGCAGCGCCTTGACGAAGTGGACCACGGGCTCGTTCGGCGCTTCTCTCCGTGCCCGGTTAACCTCCTCGCGAGCCTTCTCTTTCTTTCCGCGCCAAAGGTAAACAAAAACCATCAGCATGCGCGCTTCGAAGATATTTGGATCGATAGCCAGCGCCTTCGTGAACGCGACTTCGGCGCGCTCGTAGTCTTCCGCTCCGCCGAATCCTTTGAACACGCGGTTCACGTAACACGCGCCGAGACCGTCGTGGGCCAACGCGAAGTTTGGGTCGAGTTGAATGGCGCGCTCGAAATGTTCGATAGCCGCGTCGCAGTCGTCACGTGAGAGCGTGCGAAAGATGAAACGCGCAAACAGATCGCGCCCGCGCAAGTATTGCTCGTAAGCTGCGGGATTCTGAGTCGATGCCTTCGCGATTTTGTCTTGCTCGTCGGGACTGAGCTCGACTCTTAAGCCTTCGACGATTCGTTGTGCAATCGTGTCCTGAAGAACGATGATGTCAGACGCAGCGGTGTCGATGCGATCGCTCCACAATAACTCGCCGGAACCGACGTCAATCAGTTGCGCCGTCACGCGAAAACGTTCACCTGAGTGGATGAAGCCGGCAGTCAGCACTGCACTGACGTTCAACTCCTTTCCGATCTCGCGTGGATCTCTCTGCTGGCCCTGGTATCGCGCGATCACGGATGACGGTCGCACGACCAGCGATCGCACGCGCGCGAGTTCGGTGATCACCGCATCTGCGAGCGAGAACTCGTAGAAGCTCGACGCCGGATCGTTGCTCAGATTTCGGAAACAAAGAATCGCGAGGCTCTTCTTCTCCTGATCGGTGACTGTGGTGAACGGTGTTTCGTGAATGCCTTGCTTTGTAGGCGTCATGAAACTCGGAGAAGACGTCGGCGAATCGGTCCTGGTAATCGACTTCAACCAGCGCATCGCGCGCGAAACGGGATTCGCGCCCGAGAGATGGCGCGGCGGTTCGGGGGCCACGTTCTGAAACCCGGCGGCGGCGCCCGCGTCCAGTTCCTGAAGCACCTGCCGCAGCTCGTTGCGAAAGTCTTCCATGTTCTGGAAACGATCTTTCGGTTCTTTCGCGAGCGCACGGTCGATTGCCTGCTGCAAGCGCGGCGGGATCGGACTCGAGCGCAACTCGGCGATTGGCCGCGGCGGATCGTGAAGCACTGCGTGACGCACGTCGATCGTCGTCTTACCGCGAAAAGGCCAGGTGCCGGTCAACATCTCGTAGAGCAACACGCCTAACGAAAAAATGTCTGCACGCTTGTCGACGCGATCGCCGCGAGCCTGTTCCGGGGCCGCGTAAGTCGCGGTGCCGTACGGTATGCCGACTTCCGTGAGTTCAGTGCGATGAATGCCTGACGTGACTGCTTCCGTGTCGTCGAGCAACTTGGCTAAACCGAAGTCGAGCACCTTAACCTGGCCCGACGACGTGACCATCACGTTGCCTGACTTGATGTCGCGATGAATGATGCCACGGCTGTGCGCGGCGGCGAGTGCGTCGGCGACCTGCAAGCCGATCAGCAGCGTCGTCTTTAGCTCGAGTGGACGGCCGGCGACGAGCTGTCGCACGTTCTTCCCTTCGACGTACTGCATGGCGATGAAATGAACGCCGTCCACTTCGTCGAGATCGAAGATGGTGCAGATGTTTGGATGGTCCAACGAGGATGCGAGACGCGCTTCACGCTCGAATCGTTTCAGGTTTGATTCTTTGACGCTGAGCTCCGGCGGTATGACTTTGATCACAACCGCGCGGCCAAGCTTGGTGTCAGTGGCTTTGTACACGGCGCCCTGCCCGCCCACCCCGAGCTTGTCTGTAATGCGATAGTTGCGAAGTGTCTTACCGACCATCTTCAGATTTATCGAAGGTAGCGATTAGTTCCGCAGCGCTGGCGGTCGCAGTGCCGACTTTCCCAACTACGATTCCCGCGGCGTGATTAGCGAGAGATGCGGCCTCGAGCATCGTTGCACCGGCGGACAGCGCGCCGGCCAGGGCGGCGATCACGGTGTCGCCGGCGCCAGTAACATCGTAGACTTCGCGTGCTGCTGTTTTAACGTAAACCGGCTCACCGTTGGCTTCGAGCAACATCATTCCGCGGTCTCCGCGTGTTATCAGCACTGCGTCGCAACCGAGCTTTTCTCGAATCACCTTCGCGGCGTGATGCGAGCCGTCGTCTGAATGGTCTTCGGAATCGCTCATGCGCAGTGCTTCGAGGTGATTTGGCGTCACCAGCGTTGCCGGACGGTACGCGTTGAAGTTGCGAAGTTTCGGATCGATCAAAACCGGAACGCGTTCGTAAGCAAGCGGCAGAATCTCGCGCAGTATCGCCGGTGTCACGACGCCCTTGTCGTAATCTGAAACGACAAAAGCATCGGCTTCCTTCAGCGCTTCCTTCAGAGACGCAACGATCTTCTCTTCGAGGTTCCCGTTCACTTGAGTGCGAGACTCGCGATCGGCGCGTACGACCAACTGGCTGTGAGCTATGATGCGCGTTTTGATGGTCGAGGGCCGCGTTTCGTCAACGATCAAACACTGATCCTGCGCACCCAGATCGCGTAATCCGGTCTTCAGACGTTCGCCCGCTGCGTCATTACCAATAACTCCGATCACCGACCCACGCGCGCCGAGCGCAACCAGGTTCGCCAGCACATTCGCCGCGCCGCCGAGATGCACCGACTCGCGCCGAACGTCAACCACCGGTACCGGCGCCTCTGGCGAAATGCGCGTCACGTCGCCCCAGACAAACTCATCGAGCATCACGTCGCCCAGCACGACAACGTTACGATCGCGAAGGGTGTCGAGGATTTCGGAAGCCCGGGCTCTAGTTAACATTTGTGCTTTGTGCTTTTTGTGTACTGAAGACCCTTTCAATAGCTGCAATGACACGTTCCACCGGCACGCGCAGGATACATTCAGGCTGAGCAAATTTCTCGCAAAAATATCCGTGACAAGGCTGGCAAACCATCTCTTCGAAAACGACCTCGGCGGGCCCACGATTCCATGGCCGCCAGTGCGCGATGTTTGAAGAACCGAACACGACGACGCTCGGTGTTCCGACTGCTGCGGCAATGTGTGCGATTCCACTGTCGTTACCGACGAACACCTGCGACCGTGCTGCGAGTGCCGTCACTTCCGGTAGCATCAAATCAAACGACACGATCTTTACCGAAGCCTTTTCCTGTAGCTCGTAAATAACTCCGCTTTCATGAGGTGCTGCGATAGCGACTGGCGCAAATCCGCGCTCCGCGAGGAAGTCCGCAACACGCGCAAAATTCTCCGTCGCCCATTGCTTCGTAGCAAAAGCCGCGGCCGGATGAATCAGCGCGAGCTTTTGACCCCTCAGGCCAGCGTCTTGCAGTTTCTTTTCCACATATTCAGCCGCCGGAGCAGGTATGCCCAACTGTGTGCGCGGTCGGTCAGTCACCGGCACGCCGGTCCAGCCCAGTAAAGCAAGTTGCTGTTCCACCGAGTGCGTCTTCTGTTGTCCCCAGAGCAGCAGAGGCGATGGCGCCTGGTGATTGTGAAGCTGAGCGTATTGATAACTCCTGAAGCCAACGCGATAACGAGCGCCCGTGGCTCGCGTCAGGAAAGTCGCGGTGGTTCCGCCGTGAAGGTTGTAAACGACGTCGTAACCAGCGGACCTCAACTGTCTCGCCGCGTGTGCGCGCGCGAAGAAACCGCCGCGCTCGAGCGTAACAACCTTGTTCACATGCGGATGATTCGCAAGCACGGGCGCGACCCAGTCCTCGACGAGAATGTCGACCTCGACGTGTGGCAGAAAACGCTTCAACGCGTAGATCGAAGGCGTAGACAGCACGGTATCGCCGATCGAACGCAGACGAACGATCAGGACCTTTCGCACGTCTTGCCAATCCCAGCGAGGAGGCGCGAGTGGCTGCGCCGCGTCTTGACCCTGCAATCCGTACATTGCCTGTGTTTCGATGACGCGCAAGTGTGGAGACGACTCGACGATGTCGCGCAGGCTGTTCATCGCATCATTCTTCGATGGTGGCCTCGTCGATGAGCATTACCGGGATGTCGTCGCGGATGGGATAGACGCGTTTGCACTCGACGCATTTCAACGCGCTTCCATCTGGTTTCAGTTCAACGTTCGCTTTGCAAGCCGGACACGCGAGTATTTCCAAGAGTTCCTGACTGACTGCCATGGGCTTGACCTTTCTAAGGCACTTCTGCGGGAATGCGGAAAGCTTACCACAAGGGCCTATATGACCTACAGGACATATATGACTATACTCTGCCCAGGATGTCGCTCGAATTCGCACTGCAATACACCTGCCCGCTTCGCGCCAATTACTCCGAACAACACCTGCGGCAATGGGGACGCCTGAGCAGCTTACACGCAAAGCTCACGACCGGTGACGACGTCGCACCCACAATCGACAAGCTTCAGTGGGTTGAGAACGCCAGTGCCGAAATCGAGCGAATGCAACTCGCGACAACCGTCTGCGCGCACTGTCCGGCGTGTTTGCCGGTTGATACCGCCGGGGACGGAGAGTCGGTTGGGTGTTTGGGGCGGATCAATTACCCCGTCGAGGCACAATTTGAAAAGTTTCTCGCTGATCGCGTTCAGCTTTCGCTCGACACGCTGGAGGCGGAAGATCAGCCGCGGCTGCTACGAATCCTGGTCGATCCGGAGTCGCCGTTTGATGGTGAAGCGACAAAAGAGTTGCGGCGTGTGGTCACTGACGAGGGTTTGCGATTCTTCGAACTGCGGCTTCCCATTGTTCTCACGCGTGACGCCGCGCGACTCACAACCGACAACATCTTCGATCTGCTCGCCGGTTTTCGCTCCGAAGACAGCGACACCACCACTTACACTCGCGAGCTCCCATTCGAAGCCGCTGCTGATTACTACGATTTTCTCGATCTGATTTTGCGCAGCGAGCTGAGTCAATCCGAAGTCGCGCGTTTGACCTCACGCAGTCGAAACTACAACCAGTTTCTCCGCTTACTCACGGCGATCGAGAAAGCCGAAGCGCTCAATACACGCGTTTTGATCGACTAAGCCTTCTGCTCGTCCATCAACCGCAGTGTGTCGAGGATGAGGTTTGTGTTGCTGAGCGCTTGTATGCGGATGGGAAACTGTTCGTCGGTTTTTTGAAACTCGAATGTGCCGCTTGTGATCTCTACCACCTTTTGGAAACCGAGATCGGCGACTTGGCCGTCACACACAGCATCGACGATCCGGCCGTCGTTAAACTTCACCTGACCCTCGTGCTTTGGACCGCTGATCGTCAGGATCCCATTCAGTCGCGCATTTTCAAGTACTTGAATGGCGTCAAAGACGCTCACCGCGCTCAGATCCCCTGCGAGTGTGAAGTGTTTACGTTCGAACTGTGGCTCGGGGGCAGGCGTGGGCTTCAGGTCGGGCCGGCGGGCGCGGCGGATTGCCTCAAGGCCCTTCGCGATGTTGATGCGTTCATCGAGTTGCTTCGCTTCGAGCAGGCGATCGTGCGCGGTGTCGAAATCTTCTCGTTCGATATAGAGGCTGGCGAGTGCCAGGCACTGGCGTGCAGCTTCCTCGCCGTATTTGTGCGTCGCGCAGATTTCGCGAAGGCGTTCGCGCAATTTAATGGAGCGGCCGCTCATTTCGAGGGCCGTCTTGAGGCGTTTGATAGCCCGGTCCGGGGCCTGGTACTTCATGAACAATTCGGCGTCGAGCAGGGCTGCTTCGACGTCGCTGAGGTGCTCGGCTTGTGAGTCAGTGACAGCCATTTTGCGCGGCAAGACCTCCGGATCAGCCGTTTGGCGAGTTTACCACGCCCTACCATTTCGTATGTCGTGAATCTGCTGCACCGACGATTTGCGGCAACCCGCGCCGCAATTTGTGCGTATGGTCCTTTTGAGTAACAAAACTCGCGTTATTAATTGAAGGATAAAGCTGGCGCGGGCAGGCAAGGTGGCTGGCACGCAATCTGCGGGGGCATAGAGCGATTTCCAGCCACCGATTGGAAGGTGATTTACAATGAACCGATGGATGAAAAGACGAATTGAGCGATCGCGAGCGCGGTGCGAAAAGCAACGTAGCCGCTGATAAACGCAGATATCCGCAGATCAGACAACTCTCCTCTTGTTGATATCAAAAGCAAGCCGCTTGAACTCAGGCTTTGGGCCAAAATTGAGCAGAAGACCCACCTCTATTCCCGTTGCTCTCAGATAGTTCAGGAGTTGCGCTTGATGTGAGGAATCCAGCGCACGAGCGGCCTTGAGCTCAAGAAGAACGCACTTTTCGACGAGCAAATCTCCTTGAAACTGCCCGACCTGATGCCCGCGAAACCAGACGGGAATATCGACGCGGCTGTATGTTGTGAGACCTGCTGACTCGAGAGCCAACGCAAGTGATTTTTGGTAAACGGATTCGAGAAACCCTGGTCCTAACTCATTGTACACCTCATAAAACACCCCAATAATCTTCTGCGTCAGCTCTGCATATTTAAAATCCGCGTTCATCTGCGTTCATCTGCGGCTAAAAGTCGATTCGCAACCCGATTCTCACTTGGCGCGGTCGCATTGTGCGGGTAGCGACGAAATTGCTGTTGATGAACTCAGATCCGAAACTGAAGACAGTCTTGTTCAACACGTTGTCGAACTCGACTGACAGCCGCAGCGGACCAATCTTTCGAGTCACGTTCAGGTCGAAGACAAAGAGACCTGGACCACGCCCCGCGTTTCGCGGCAGGTTTCCTACCTGGCCAATTTGAGGGATGGTGAACGATTGGACCACCGCAGGGTCGATTGGGTCACCGGGTGCACGCCAGCGAAGTAAACGAAGATCGCCGGAGTAATTGGGTCGATCGTTTGAAACGTCGTCGAGATTGCGATCGATGCCGCCGAGTGAAATGTTGAATGGCGCGCCGGACGCTAAACGCAGGATTGGCGACAACTGAAGCAGATGCGGCAGGTTGAATGTTCCTGAGAATGTGAAACGATGCCGGCGATCGAGCAGGCTGCGTGCTCGCTCGGCGCGAAAGTCTCCGGGAACGAGTGCGTCGGAAGTGTTTACGACACCATCGTCGATCAAACTCGATAGCGTGTAGCCGGCACGAAACGTAAATCCTGAATCGAATCGTTTGCGAAGCTCAAGTGTCAGGCCGCGATAGAAGCTATTGCCTGCGGAGATGAGTTGCTCGAGCTCTCCGCGTGCCGGATCCGGACGCAGATTATTGATCGCAGCAAACGCAGCTTCGAGCGTCGTGGTGGACGACGGGCTGTTGAGATTCATCACCGAGACAGGAACGCCAAACTCGACTGTGCGAATTACGGTGTTAGAACTCGAACTGCCGTAGACAAACCGGACGAGTTCGCCCGCGCTTGCAGCGTTATGAAGCGGGCGCGCGGATGTCGTGGGACTTATGAAGTTGCCGAAGTCGCGTGACGCGAGGAATTCCGTGAAGTTGCTGTAGCCCGCCGGAAGAATCGGCGCGTTGGCGTTGAATTCGCGCCAGAGATGTATACCACGCGTGAACGTGAAGTTTGCTTCGACGGAATAACCGCGACCGAGATCGCGTTCGATGCCGGCGTTGAGCTGATAGCTCTCTGGAATTCTCAGTGCTGGATCCAGGCGACGCGAAAAGTCTGTATTTAACACGCCAAACTCGCGGACCAGACTCGAGTCCACACTCAGCGTTTCCGGAAAACGAAGGTTCGCAGCGATGAACGCGCGTCGCTGCTCGGCCGTCATCACTTTGCCAGTCAATGGATCGCGCAGGAGATTGGTGTCGAAGAAGAGTTGCTGCTTGCCGAGTGTGAAATCGTCAATCGTTCGCAACAAAGGTCGATTGAAAAAGATACCGGCGCCGAACCGCAGAGCAAGCTTCCCTGACGCGAATGGACTGTAGGCGAGGGAAAAGCGCGGGCCGAAATTGTTCGGATCGTGAAGAATCGTTTCGTACTCGTAGCGCAAGCCATAGCTCAGGAGCAGTTGCGGAAGTATCTGCCACTCATCCTGGACGAAGAATCCTGAGTAGAGATTTTTCTGCGTCGACGAACTCTGAAAATTCTGTCTGAAACGGCTTGGTACGCCGGCGAGGAAATCTCCGGCGCTCGCGAAGTTGAACGTGCCGGTGAGATCTGAAAGATCGATGAAGGTCGAACGGACGTGATGAACGTCAGCGCCGAATTTCAATGAATGGTTTCCGCTTACAAAAGTCAGTACGTTTTGTACCTGCACGCGGTCTTCACGCCTGTCGCTCCCACCTGCTGTCGACGACCCTGCCACCAACGTGCCCGGAAACGACGGATCGTTGAGGCTGATGAGCACAACAGGCTTGTTCCCACCGCGAGCTTCGAAGGCCGGCGCCAAACGTGAGTATTGGAAGCGCAGTTGATTCACCAGCGCTTCGGAGAAAACGCGCAGTTCAGTAAACGAGATCGCGTCTGAATTGCGCTTTCGTCCTTGAAGAGATTCGGCCAGCCGGTTTCCACCTCCAAACTGTCTCAAGTTGTTTAGTCGTCCGGTTTGGTAAACGATCGCCGCGTTGTGCATCGCTCCGAACTGGTGATCCATACGCGCGGTGAGGCTGGTGTTTTTCAGAGGCGTGCTGATTGACGAGATAAACGGCGCAACTTCGGTGGACAGGATTGGTTCTTTGGCATCTTCGAGCCGGCTGAGATCAGGATGTGTTGGAGAAGGCAGTGGAAATACTGCGTTCTGTTTCAGCGGCACCAGCGTGTCGATCAGCGCGCTGTCGAGAACTTTATTCAGTTCATAAGAAACGAAGAAGACCGACTCTTTCGCAACACGCGCCGGTCCGCCGAGCGTGAATCCGGCGACGTGTTCCTGAAGCGGCAGCCGCGGAATCCCGAGTGAATTGTTTCTAAATGTATTCGCGTTGAGCGCTTCGTCGCGGAAAAAATAACTTGCGCGACCGTGAAACTGCTGCGAGCCACTCCGCGTGCGTAGATTCACTCGACCACCGGACGCACGGCCATACTCAGCCGAGAACTGATTCGTGATCACCTGAACTTCGGCAATCGCCTCGAGCGACGGCTGGAAACGTTCGCGAGCAGCGCGATCGTCGTTGTTATCCAGACCATCGATCGTCAGGTTGTTTGAATAGGCGGGCGCGCCCGCGAGTGAGAACGTACCGGCTTCTTCAGGCGTGCTCGCCGGGTTGGTGTTGCGATCTTCGGCGAGATCGCGCGTGGAGAGCGGTTCCTCTGTGACACCGGGAAGAGTAAAGATCAGATCGAGCGCTGAGCGAGTGTTGACAGGCAGCAGTTCAGTCTCGCGCGACGTGAGTGTCGCACCAACGACAGTACGCTTTGTATCGACCACCGGCGGGTCTGCCGTTGCGATCACAACGGGCTCAACGACGACGCTCGACGGAATCAGCGTCGCATCAAATTGAAGACTCTGCCCGGACGCGGTGGCGACGTCTGTTATCTCCTGAGCCGCAAATCCAGGAAATGAGACGCGAATAACGTACGTGCCAGGCTCGAGCTGGATTAGACGAAAACGGCCTTCTGCGTCAGTCGTCGTCGTGCGCGTGAGACCAGTCTTGATCAGCTTCGCTTGAACTTCCGCTCCCTGAAGCACGGCGGTGTTCTGGTCCATCACGCGCCCGGAGATCGTAACGGTGTCGAGATCTTGTGCGTGAACGTGTTGAAAGTTGAAAGTGAATAGAAGAAGAGTGAGAAGTGTAAGACGTGAGGTCATCTTTGTGTTGCTCCTTGAGTTGTGAGGTTTTTACTGCGGGAGCAACTTTAACACAAAGGTTCTTCTCTGCGTATCTCTGCGTTCCTCTGCGCCTC
>JBIOUJ010000142.1:0-62589 GCA_044867025.1 Pyrinomonadaceae bacterium
ACACACACGACTCTGCTGACTCGCAGCCCGTGATTCTGATTAGCCAGCGACTCGCGGAGCAATACTGGCCCGGCGAAGATCCGACAGGCAAGCGACTCAAGATTGGACCACTCGATTCGCCTAATCCGTGGCTGACAGTCGTGGGCGTCGTCGGCAACGTGCGGCAGGCCGGACTCTACGGCGATCCGAGAATGGATTTGTATGCACCCTACGCACAGGATCGCCGCGCGTTTATCGCGCCGAGAGATCTCGTGCTACGCACGAAAGGCGATGCAGCCTCGATCGCGGGTGCAGTGCGACAGGCGGTTTGGTCGGTGGACAAGGACCAGCCTGTTACGAACGTTCGCACAATGGACCAGGTGTTTGCGTCCGCGATTTCGCAGGAGCGTTTTCAGGCGCTGATGCTCGGGTTGTTTGCGGCGCTGGCGCTGGTGCTCGCGTGCGTCGGACTTTACGGCGTGATCTCGTACGCGGTCGCGCAGCGCACGCATGAGATTGGAGTGCGCATGGCGTTGGGCGCGCGATCGGTGGACGTGCTCAGGCTCGTATTGCGTCAGGGCATCGGGTTGACGCTGGTGGGATTGATCATCGGCATCGGCGTAGGGTTAGTTGCGACGCGCGTGTTGACAGACATGCTTTTCGGCGTGACGCCGAGAGATCCGCTGACTTTCATCGGCGTCCCTGCATTGCTCTTGTTGGTTGCTTTTCTTGCTTGCTACATCCCGGCACGACGAGCGACGTGGATCGATCCATTAGTGGCGCTCAGATATGAATAGGGGCCACAAAAAGGCACAAAAGAAGGCACACAAAAAGGCAGACAAAGTCATGAACACACTTTTCCAGGACCTTAGATACGGTGCGCGGATTATGTTGAAGCAGCCGGGATTCACGCTGGTTGCTGTCGTCACGCTCGCGCTCGGCATTGGCGCGAACACCGCGATCTTTAGTTTGGTGAACAGCATCCTGCTGCGACCGCTGCCATTTCGCGACCCCGACCGCCTGGTGCGAATGGTCCAGGCGAGTCCGAAACTCGGTCTCTCGAGTTGGGGAGTCTCACAGGCAGACTTCGCCGCCTATCGCGACCAGAATCGCTCGTTCGAAACGATTGCGCTTTACAACAGCAGTGAGACCAACCTCACAGGTGTCGGCGAGCCTGAGCGCCTGCCAATGACTACCGTCACCTCTGACTTCTTCAAAGTCTTCGGCGTCAATCCATTTCTTGGACGCACGTTTGTTGAAGGTGAAGACACTGCCGGAAAGAACTCGGTCTGCGTGATCAGTTACGCGTTCTGGCAACGACGCTTTGGCGGCGATCCAAACATCGTCGGCAGGATGTTGAGCTTGAACAACACGCCTACACAGATCGTCGGCGTGATGCCCGCCGAGTTCAAGTTTCCAAAGTTGGAGATCGATCTATGGAAACCGATGGCGCTCGACACGACGCGCACCGCGCCTTATTTCTTCGTCGTCGTCGCACGCCTGAAACCCGGCGTGCAGATCGCGCAAGCTCAGAGCGACACGACCGAGATACTTCAGAACTTTGGACGCCAGCATCCAAACTCGGCCGAGTTTCTCGGCGTCAACGAAGGCAATGGTCCAAGGACCTTAATGAAATCGATGAGTGAAGCCATGCTGGGCAGGACGCAGAAACCACTGCTCGTCCTGCTTGCTGCGGTCGCGTTCGTATTGCTCATTGCGTGCGCCAACGTTGCCAACCTCTTATTAGCCCGTGCTACTTCACGAACGCGCGAGATCGCGGTGCGCGTGTCGCTCGGCGCCACGCCCAGACGAGTTGCAAGACAACTTTTGACCGAAAGCGTGCTGCTTTCGCTCATCGGTGCGATTTTCGGTGTCAGCCTGGCTGGTGTCGGCATTCGCATGATCGACAAGCTCCCAATCACGGGCATCGTGCGCATGGAAGAAGTGAGTTTGAGTGGTCGCGTTCTGCTCTTCACTGCGGGCCTTAGTGTGCTGACGGGTTTGTTGTTCGGCTTCATGCCTGCGCTCCGCGCCTATGCGATGGGAATTGCAGCAGGCATGCGAGAAGGCGCGCGTGGCACCGTCTCTCACCGGCGATTGAACAGCGCGCTGGTCGCCGTGCAGTTTGCACTGTCGTTGATCCTGCTGATCGGCGCGGGATTGTTGTTGAAGAGTTTTCACCGGCTCGAGTCCGTGGATCTTGGATTCAACCCGGAAAACACTTTGACGATGGTCGCGAACCTGCCACGCACAAAGTATGACAACGAAGAGAAGGCATTGCGCTTCTACGATAACGCGTTGGAGCGGCTGCGAAACTCGCCTGGCGTCAGGGCTGTTGGTCTAACGAGCAATCTTCCGTTTGCCGACGGCGGCAGCGTCGACGGCTTCATCGTCGAAGGTCAAGAGCCGGCGGACGGCGGCGCCGTTTCACAAATCGAGCAGGCGGAGCAGGTGAGCATTACACCGGGAACGCTCCAGACACTCGGCATTCCACTACTTCAGGGTCGTGACTTCCAGAACTCCGATCTCAGCAATTCCTTACTCGTCACAATCATCGACGAGCCGCTCGCGCGTCGTTACTGGCCTGCGGGTGATGCGCTCGGCAAACGGATCAAGACAGGCGGAAATAACCAGTGGCTGACGATTGTCGGCATCGCCGGCGGAGTCAAGCACCTTAGTCTCGCTGAAGAGAAGCGGCCACACATGTACTACCCGATGACGCAATCGACCGATACGCGCGCGTCGTTTGTGGTGCGCACTGATGGTCCAACCAGCGCGATAATTCCAACCTTCAGAGCTGCCATCAAGCAGGCCGATCCGGACATACCGCTGTACATGGTCCGAACGATGAACGAGATCATTGGCGACACGCTCAGCACGCAGCGACTCACCAATATCCTGCTGACGGCGTTCGCGATCATCGCGTTGACGCTCGCAGCAGTCGGTATTTACAGCACGATGTCGGTTTACGTCGGCAGTCGCACGAAAGAGTTTGGAATCAAGCTCGCGCTCGGCGCGCAGCCGGGTGCTTTGCGGCGCACGGTTCTGCGGCAGGGAATGTTGTTGACGGCCGTGGGAGTCGTAGTCGGTGTTGTAGGTGCGTTGGCGCTGACACGAACGATCAAGAGTTTGCTGTTTGAAGTGAGTGCGACCGATCCGCTCGTCTTCACTTCGATTCCGTTGTTGCTGGTGATCGTGTCGCTGCTCGCGTGTTACACGCCTGCGCGACGGGCGACGAAGGTCGATCCGTTGGACGCGCTAAGAGATCAGTAACCGCAGATTACACGGATTAAATACACAGATGAGTACGTTAAAACAGAATATCAATTTTGCGTTACGTACGCTGGTGAAGAACAAGGGCTTCACGCTGACTGCGGTGTTGACGCTCGCGCTCGGTATTGGAGCGACGACGGCGATCTTCAGCGTCGTTTATGCCGTGTTCGAGCCGATGCCGTACCCGAATCCGGATCAGCTCGTGATGGTTTGGGCCAAGGTGCCGAATGGTCGAAACTCCGTGCCCGCAAACGACTTTCTCGAGTGGCGTCGACGCAGCACTTCGTTTCAGGCGATGAATGCGTGGGGCGGCGCGTCGTTCAATGTCGCAACGGACGATCGACCGCAACAGGTTGCCGCGTCGCGTCGCACGCCCGGCTTTTTTACGATGGAAGGTCTGCCGATGCTGCTCGGACGCGACTTCCTCTCCGAAGAAGGCGAGCAGGGCAGGGATCACGTCGTGATCCTCAGCAATCGATTCTGGAGCAAGCACTTCAACTCGAATCGCGATCTCGTCGGCAAAGAGATCCGCATGAACACCGAGCCCTACACCGTCGTCGGCGTGCTCGCGCCGGGTAGTTACGATCGACTCAACGCGCAGGTGTTCGTACCACTCGCGTTCAGTCCTGACTCCGCCCAGCGCGATTCAAACTTCTTCCTCGTGATGGGGCGGTTGAAGGACGGTGTCACGATCGGCCAGGCACAGGCAGAGATGAGCGGGATTGCTGCTCAACGAAACAGCGAGTTTCCGAAGACGGCGAATCGCGAAGTCAGTGTCGAGCCTCTGCATCTCAACTTCGTTACCTCGTCCACTCGCCGCAATCTGTGGCTGCTGCTGGGTGCAGTCGGATTTCTTCTGTTGATTGGCTGCGTCAACGTCGCAAACCTGCTGTTGGCGCGCGGCACATCTCGTCAAAAGGAAGTTGCAGTCAGAGCAGCGCTCGGTGCCTCGCGCCCGCGCTTGTTCACACAGTTTCTCACGGAGAGCCTGGTGCTTGCGGTGCTTGGTGGAGCGCTCGGCGTGTTTCTCGCGGTAGCCATCATCGACGCGATCACGTTTGTGATGCCGCCGGTGGGTACGATGATTCCCTCTGAAGCAAACATCAGGATCAGCATTCCGGTTTTGCTCTTCACGATCGGCGTCACCACTCTGGCAGGACTGTTGTTTGGAACCGCGCCTGCGTGGCAGGCAACGCGCGTCGATCTGAACGAGGTTTTGAAACTCGGAGGACGCACGGGGGGAGGCGGAGTGCGACGCAACGCTCTGCGTGCGCTTGTAGTCGCTGAGTTTGCGCTCGCGTTGACGCTGCTGGCGACCGGCGGTCTTGCTTTGCGAGGTTTCTGGAACCTGACGCGAATCGATCTCGGGATTGAAACAGCCAACGTACTCACTTTCCGTTTGCCGGTACCTCTTCAGCGTCTCACTGGACCAGATCAGACAAGATCGTACTACGGACAGATGCTCGAGAAAGTCCGTGCTGTTCCTGGTGTGACGAAGGCTGCCGTGACGACGGGTCTTCCCGGTCAAGGTACAGAGTTCGGCACGCGCTTCAACATTGTGGGCCAACCTGTGAATCCGGACGCGCGCCTGCGCACGGCGATACAGATGGTGACGCCGGACTACGTCGACACACTCGGAATTCGGATGGTCAGCGGCCGCAATATCAATGAGAACGACAGCGCCAACAGTGTGCGCGTCGCGACGGTCAACGAGCACTTCGTGAAACAGTATATAGCGGGCGTCGATCCGCTCACGCAGCGAATTTCGTTTCGATTTCTCGCCGCTGATCCGGCGAATGCGCTCGATTGGCAGATCGTGGGCGTGTATCACAACCTGCGCGGCGCTGGATGGCGTGAGGACGTTCCGGAGATCAACATTCCATTTGCACAGGCGCCGTTTCCACGGGCTTCGATGGTGCTGAAGACGAGCGGCGATCCGAAGACTGTTTTCAGAAGTGTTACCGAGGCGGTTAATTCGGTCGATCCGGATTTGCCGGTAGCTGGTTTGAAGACTGTTGACGAGATCGTGAGCGAGTCGCTGGCGATCGATCGATTCAGCGTCGTGTTGTTTGCAGCCTTTGGCGCGCTCGGGCTGATGCTCGCGGCGGTTGGGATTTACGGTGTGATGGCGTTCGCGGTTGCGCAGCGCACGCACGAGTTTGGGGTGCGGATGGCGCTCGGAGCGCAGCGTTCGCGAGTTATCAATCAGGTGTTGAAAGAGGGGACTATTCTCGCAATCTGCGGGACGGTCATCGGACTTGGTGGAGCGTATTTCGTTGGCCGTGCGATGCAGGGAACGTTGTTTGGAGTTGAGGCTTTCGACGTGCGCGCGTTCAGTGCGATCTCGTTGTTACTGCTCGGGGCGGCGTTGCTGGCGTGTTTGTTTCCCGCATGGCGCGCAAGTCGTGTCGAGCCGCTCGAGGCGCTGCGATACGAGTAGGGCCACAAAAAGGCACATAAGAGGCACGATATGAATTCGCTACTTCACGATCTGCGGTTTGGGGTGCGGATGATGGTCCGTAATCCGGTGTTTACTCTCATCGCGGTAGTTACGCTGGCGCTTGGGATTGGTGCGAACACGGCGATCTTTAGTGTCGTCGATGCGGTGCTGCTGCGCCCGTTGCCGTATCCGCAGCCGGACCGGCTCGTGTTTCTCTGGTCCAACGTGCCTGAGGGTGGCAGTTCAGTGCCTGATTATCAGGAGTGGCGCGATCATAATCAGGTGTTTGAAGGGCTCGGCGCTTATTACTACGGCGACTTCAACCTTTCAACCGGCGCGGAAGCGCCTGAGCGAATCCTGGGTGCACGCATAACCGCAAACTTATTTCAAGTTCTGCAAGTTTCACCTGCGTTGGGCCGGCTGTTCACGCCCGAAGAAGAAGAACAGTTTGGCAAACACCGTGTCGCCTTGCTCAGCGATAAGTTGTGGCAACGACGGTTCGCCGGCAACGCGAATGTTGTCGGAAGCTCGATCCGGCTCGGCGGCGAGACTTTCATTGTCGCGGGCGTGATGCCGCGTGGCATGCCGTTCTTTGACAACGTCCCGGAAGTCGAACTCTGGACGCCGATGGCCTTTGCCCCGGACGACAACATGGCGACGCGCAACAATTACTACATCACGCAAGTTGGTCGCTTGAAACCGGGCGTCACGATCGCACAAGCACAGTCAGACGTCAGCGCGGTCGCCCATAGGATCGCAGAAATCGATCCAGCATACGAAGTCGCCACATTGATCGTCCCGCTCCAGGAACAACTCGTCGGCGACTCGCGCAAAGCGTTGCTGGTCCTGCTCGCCGCGGTTGGATTCGTGTTACTCGTCGCCTGTGTGAATGTCGCTAATCTTTTACTTGCGCGGGCGTCGGCTCGCAGTAAAGAACTTGCTATTCGCGCGAGTTTGGGCGCGAGCCGCGCGCGCATTATTCGCCAGGTAATTATCGAATGCCTGCCACTGGCGTTGATCGGCGGCATCTGCGGCGTTCTTCTGGCGACGTGGGGCATTCAACTGATTTTGACACTACTGCCCGACACAGTTCCGCGCGCAAATGTGATCGACGTGAACGCGAGAGTGCTGGGGTTCACTTTCTTACTTGGACTCGTCACGATCCTCATCTTCGGTTTGTTGCCGGCGTTCCAGGCGGCTCGAACTGACCTGCGTGATGCGATAAACGAAGGTGGTCTCGCCGGTCTTGGAAGTCGGAGGCAAGGTCGCTTGCGCCGGTTGCTGGTCGTCGCAGAAGTTGCATTAGCACTCGTCCTGCTCGTCGGCTCCGGTTTGATGTTCCGGACGTTCATCAAGCTGCGCCAGGTAGATATTGGCGCCAACGCGCGCAACGTAGTCACGATGCGCGTACCTTTGCCTGACGCAAAGTATCCGCTTCCACTGACTGCGCAGGATCCTCGCGAGCCTGCGGGTCTGGCGTTTTCTGAGCAATTGCTCACGCACATCTCGACGATTCCCGGCGTCCAGGCGGCGTCCGTCAGCACAAGTCTGCCGTTGGGCGGCGGCATTGGGTATGTCAAGTTTCTGAGTATCGAGGGCCAGCCGGCGCCGCCGTCGCTCGGTGACGTTCCAGTCGCGGATTTTGGACTGGTGAGTAGCGACTACTTTCGCACTCTGGGTGTTACGGTGCGGGAAGGCCGTCCCTTTAACAACGGCGATAAAGGTAATACCCAACCGGTCGCCATAATCAATGAGTCACTGGCGAAGCGATTTTTCCCGAACCAGAATCCTGTCGGCAGGACGCTCTGGATGGGACCACCGGAACACCTGCTTCCCGCCGCGGCTCAAACTCCTGAGAACCGGTTCATTCGACGCACGATAGTCGGCGTCGTTTCCGATATTAAAGGCAGAAGTTTGAACCAGGCGACACCGTTACAGGTCTATGCGCCTCTGACTCAGTATCGTCGCGAAGGCTGGTCCAACGTTCTCTCGCTGGCGGTCCAGACGAGTGTGCCGCCTGAAACGATTGTGCCCGCGATCAGAGAGCAGGTTCGCTCGCTCGATCCGGATCAGCCGATCACTGCGGTGCGCACTGTGAATGAGCTGCTGGGTCGCGCACTGTCCGAAGCGAAATTCAGTCTTTGGCTGCTCGGACTGTTTGCGGCGCTCGGATTGTTGCTGGCAGCGATCGGTATTTACGGCGTGATGGTGACCGCAGTGACGCAACGGACACATGAAATTGGGTTAAGGATGGCGCTCGGCGCGCGCGAGCCGGATGTGTTGTGGCTCGTGATCCGGCAGGGAATGATTCCGGTGCTGATCGGCGTTGGAGTTGGTCTCGCGGCGGCGGTTGGGCTGACGAGATTGATGTCCTCGCTTTTGTTTGAAGTTAGCGCAACCGATCCGCTGACACTGGCGTTGATTACGGTGCTGCTGACGATCGTCGCGCTGCTCGCGTGTTACATCCCCGCGCGGCGTGCAACGAAAGTCGATCCGCTCGTGGCGCTGCGGTACGAATAGGGGCCACAAAGAGGCACATAAAAGAGGCAAGAAGTGATGAATGTTTTACAAGACCTGCGTTACGCGTTCAGGACGTTGATCAAACAGCCGGGGTTTACGTTGATTGCGATCGTTACGTTGGCGCTTGGAATCGGTGCAAACACGGCGATCTTTTCAGTTGTGAACGCTGTTTTGCTGCGACCACTTCCGTTCAGGGAATCAGATCGTCTGGTGATGATCTGGCACCACGGAGCGGCGGCGGCTGGTGGAGACCGCACCCCGCTCCCAGTGGCCGATCTCCTCGATTTGCGGGCGCAGTCTCACTCTTTCGAAGGAATTGCAGCGGTTCAATATGCCTCTCTGAATTACAGTAACGGCGAAGTGCCCCTGCAAGTCCGCGGCGTGAATGTAACTTCGAACTTTCTCACAGTACTCGGCGTCGGAGTTCAGCTCGGACGTGACTTTCAAACAACCGACGAAGCCGCCAATGGGCCTGCGACAGTCATCATCGGCGATCAGTTTTGGCGAACTCAATTCGCCGCCGATCCGAACGTGGTGGGACGCACGATTAATCTCAACGGCGTAAGCACCAACATCATCGGCGTCATGCCGCCGCAACTGAATTTCCCACGCCCGGAAATTCAAATATGGAGAGCGTTGCGACTCCAGCAACCCACCAGACGAGGGCCATACTTTCTAACCGGTGTCGCGCGGCTCAAGCCCGATGTCAAGATCGAACAGGCATTAGCTGATACGAAAAACGCGAAGTCGAGCTTCGAAAACAACAACTTCACCGTCAATTTACTTTCAGTTAACGACTTCATCGTCGGCGAGGTCAGGCCTGCGTTGATAGCGCTGCTTGTGGCTGTGACGTTTGTGCTGTTAATTGCAGCAGTGAACGTCGCGAACCTCACGTTGGTGCGCTCCGCAGCGCGCGCGAAAGAGATCTCGATTCGCAGCGCGCTCGGAGCGAGCAGAACGCGACTCGTTCAGCGATTGTTGACGGAGAGCCTGCTTCTTGCAATTGCAGGAGGTGTTGTCGGCGCACTCTGCGCGGTCTGGGGTGTTTCACTGCTGTTGAAATTTGCTCCCGACACTCTCCCGCGAGTCGATCAGATCAGAGTCGATGGTTTTGTGCTCCTTTGGACCGCGATCGTTTCGATCTTGACGGGCGTTATCTTTGGTTTGGTCCCTGCCTGGCAGAACTCGCGTTCGAATCTCAACGACGTGCTCAGAGAGGGAGGACGCGGCTCGACTGAAAGCTCGGCGCGGCGACGCGGGCGTGCCGTGCTGGTCGTTACTGAACTCGCTCTCGCAGTAATGCTCGTGACGGGAGCGGGATTGCTCATCAAGAGTCTCTGGCGTCTGCAACAGGTCGATCCGGGAATCAATCCCGAGCGCGTCTTAACGATGCAGTATAGCCTCCGGGGCCAGCGGTATAGGGAAATCAGTTCAGTTCGTGAGTTTGGTGACCGCCTGGTCACTCAGGTGCAGTCATTACCCGGTGTACAAGCTGCGGCGATCACCAATAGTTTGCCGCCTGATGAAATTGATTTCTCCAGCGGCTTTTTCCTCGAGGGTCAATCAGACTCCGCCTCCTCGACACAGATTGCTTACTTCACGATGGTCAGCCCTGATTATTTTCGGGCTCTCGGCATTCCCTTGAAGAGCGGACGCATTTTCAGTGCTGCTGATTCCGCTGACGCTCCACGTGTGGTCCTGATTAACGAAACTCTTCAGAGAGGTTATTTCCCCGGTCAGGATCCAATCGGCAAACGCCTCAATACCGGCAGCGAGCGAGAACCAGTGTGGAACACGATCGTTGGCGTTGTCGGTGACGTGAAGTACAACGGACTCGCCGACGCCGTCCAACCAGCAATCTATTACACGACTGCACAGAATCCGACCTGGGGTTCACTCGTAATCAAGACCGATCTCGCGGATCCACTGAGCCTGACGGCTGCGGTGCGAAACGAAGTCAGGAACATCGATCCTGATCTGCCGTTAACCAACATCGCGACGATGGAAGATCGGCTCTCAAAGGCCGTTGCACAGCCACGCTTTCGGACGACGTTGATCGCACTCTTCGCAGGAGTGGCGCTGATCCTCGCGTGTGTCGGGATCTATGGCGTCATCTCTTATTCCGTGACGCTGCGCACGCATGAAATCGGAATCCGCATGGCACTGGGCGCACAAACAGGCGATGTGCTCACGATGGTGATCAGGCAAGCGATCGTGTTGGCCGTCATCGGCGTTGCGCTGGGACTCTCGGCGTCATACGCGTTGACGAGTTTGATGAGCAAGCTGCTGTTCGGCGTGCAGCCAACGGATCCGGCGACTTTTGTTTTGACGGCGGCGATCCTGTCGATCACTGCTCTGCTTGCGTCGTATCTGCCGGCGCGCCGAGCAACAAAGATCGATCCGCTCGAAGCATTACGTTATGAATAGGGCCACAAAAAGGCACAAAAGAAAATGAATACTCTCTTACAAGACCTCCGGTACGGATTCCGCATGTTGCTCAAGCAAAAAGCCCTCACGGCTGTTGCTTTGCTTTCGCTTGCACTCGGCATTGGCGCGAACACTGCGCTCTTCAGCATCGTCGATGCGATGTTGTTGAAGATGTTGCCGGTGAAGGAGCCGGAGCGCCTGGTCCTTTTCAAATTCATGGCGCCGCAGGACTTCAGTGTCGGCAGTTACAACGGCAGCGGTCATAAGGATGAAGCGACGGGATTGCAGGTCAAGACGTCGTTTCCTTATCAAGCTTATCAGCGCATGCGCGAACAGTCTGGTCCACTCTCGGATCTGTTCGCGTTTGGCAGCATGAATTTCAATCTCAGTGCGGATGGCCAGGCGGATTTTGCATCGGGCCAGGCAGTCAGCGGCAATTACTACACTGCGCTCGGTGTCCAGCCGGCCACGGGCCGCTTGCTGACTGATGAAGACGACAAAGCGAATGCAACGCCAGTTGCTGTTCTCAGTCATCGTTACTGGCAGAAACGCTTCAACGGTGATCCCGGAATCGCCGGCAAACAGATCAATCTCAACAACGTTGCGTTCACCGTCGTCGGGGTCAGTGCGAAAGGGTTTGATGGAACGGCGGGAGCAGGTTCGACGCAGGAAGTAACCATACCCATCGCTTTGGAACCGCAGCTCTATGCCGACAAGCAGCGCTCCTACTTGAATGGTCCAGGCGTTTGGTGGTTGCGTCTGATGGGCCGGATGAAACCCGGTGTCACGCGGGAACAGGTCCAGTCCCAACTTGAAAATGCTTTTCTTCAGTCAGTAATCGAGCATCGCGCCGCGCGCCAGGCAGCAGCGAAAGCGTCCGGCGGAAATGCCATCGGTGATTTAGATCCCAAACAATATCCAAAACTCTACGCAGATCCGGGCGGACAAGGCGAGCTGTACCGGCGGACCTGGTACGCCCCTTCGCTGTACTTGCTGCTGGGTGTCGTTGGGTTGGTGTTGCTCATTGCATGCGCGAACGTTGCGAACCTGCTTTTGTCACGTGCGGCTGGCAGACAAAAAGAGATTGGTTTGCGTCTTGCACTGGGAGCAAGTCGGTCGCGCCTCATGAGGCAATTGCTGACCGAGAGTGTGCTGCTTGCGTTCCTGGGCGGCTTGCTCGGGATCCTCTTCGCCGTTTGGATCAAGGACGGACTGATCGGCGTCAGCCTCTGGGGCGGGCGCAGTATGTCATCACTCGAACCGCGACTCGATTGGCGTGTGCTCGGCTTCACTTTCGCTCTTTCATTGTTGACAGGCGTAGTGTTCGGACTTGCTCCGGCCTGGCGAACGACGAGAGTCGATCTGACACCCTCGCTTAAAGAAAGCGGCCGTGCGTCGAGCGCTGCACATCGTTCGCTGCTGGGCCGCGGATTGGTGGTGGTCCAGGTCGCGTTGTCATTGATACTGCTCGTCGGCGCGGGTTTGTTTGTCCGCACCTTGCTCAATCTGCAACGAGTGGACACGGGCTTCAATACGAAGAACCTGTTGCTGTTTGACATCCAGCCGGGCCTCACCGGATACAAAGACGAAAGGCTGGTGCAGCTCTATCCACGGATTAGCGAGCGACTCGAAACTATTCCGGGCGTACAAGCGGTAACGTTCTCGCGTATGGCTCTGATCTCGGGGAGCATTCACTCGAGTAGCATCTACTTGCGTGAAGCTCTGAACGCGACACCCAACGCCGAGGGAAGCATCCCGGAGAGTGGCGAAGCTTATCGTCACGTCGTTCGTGAGAATTTCCTGGAAGCGATCGGTATTCCGCTGCTCGCGGGTCGCACGCTGAGCCCACAGGACAACTCAAACTCGCCCAAAGTGGCGGTCGTCAATCAAACATTTGCGAATAAGTTCTTCCCGAATCAGAGCGCGATCGGACAACGTTTCACCTACAACCCAAAGAAACCTGACGAGATCGAAATCGTCGGAGTCTGTCGCGATGCGAAATATTCGAGTCTGCGTGACGAAGTGCCACCCACTATGTACACCTCGTTTCGACAGGAACGTACCGGCGCTTTGAGTAGTGCGACTTTTGAAGTGCGCACGGCCGGCGATCCTTCGGCAACGGTGGCCGGCGTGCGTGACGCTGTTCGCGAGATCGATTCCAACCTCCCGGTGCTAAACGTGAAGACACAAATCGAGCAGGCCGACGAAACACTGCGTATGGAGCGTTTGTTTGCGAAGCTGCTGACGCTGTTTGCGTTGTTGGCCCAACAACTTGCCGCCATCGGACTTTTCGGTGTGCTTGCATACACGGTCTCTCAACGGACGCATGAGATCGGGATTCGCATGGCGCTCGGCGCTAATCGCGGCAACGTGTTGAAGATGATCGTGCAGCAGGGAATGGTGCTGGCGGTGATCGGCGTGGTCCTCGGGCTGGTTGGTGCTTACGTGTTGACGAAATATCTCGAGAGCTGGGTTGGGTTGTCGAAGATGTTGTTCGAAGTGAAGGTTTCGGATCCATTGACGTATGGAGCGATCGCCGTGTTGTTGACGGTTGTGGCGCTGATCGCTTGCTACATTCCGGCGCGAAGAGCGACGAAGGTCGATCCGCTCGTCGCGCTCAGATATGAATAGAGCCACAAAAAGGCACATAAGGAGCACAAAAGGAAGAAATGCTTCAGGACCTAAATTACGGTTTTCGATGGCTCCGTAAGAATCCCGGTTTCACGGTGCTCGCCGTGCTCATGCTCGCGGTGGGCATTGGTGTGAACACCGCTATGTTCAGCGTCATCAACGCTGTTTTGCTGCAACCGCTGCCATACCCGGAACCGGATCGCATCGTGTTCATGAATGAGTCGGGACCTGAAATCAAGAACCGGATGGTCTCGTATCCCAACTTTGTCGACTGGCGCAAGCGCAATCAGGTGTTCGAATCGATATCTACAATCCGCGGCTGGTGGGTCAACATCACCGGCACGGACCAGCCCGAGAGCGTCAGCTCGCGCATGGTCACCGCTGACTACTTCAAAGTGATGCGCGCCACGCCGATGCTCGGTCGCGATTTCACCGTGGAGGACGACCAACCCGGAGCTCATCCGGTGACGATAATCAGTTACGGAACGTGGCAGCAACGCTACGGCGGCGATCCCAACATCATCGGCAAAGACATCCTGCTCGACGACAAACCGCACACGATCATCGGCGTGATGCCGGAAAGCTTTGTCCATCATGGACCACCGCCACTGTGGGTCTTGATGGGCCCAATGAACTGGAAGGGACGCGACGTGCGCATCGGCGGAAACGTCGTCGCGCGTTTAAAGCCCGGCGTAACAATCGAACAGGCGCGTTCTGACATGGACCGCATCGCGCGGGATTTGTTGCGCGAGCATCCAATCTCGAACTCCGGCGGCGAAAACATCAATGTTCTGTCTCTTCAGGACAGTATAACGGGCAATGTAAGCACGGCATTGAAGATCCTGTTTGGAGCGGTCGCATTGGTGTTGTTGATCGCGTGTGCCAATGTTGCAAATCTCCAACTGGCCCGCGCTGCGGCGCGAAAAAAGGAGTTTGCGGTGCGTGCTGCGCTCGGCGCGTCGCGATTCCGTATCTTCAGGCAGATGCTGGTTGAGAGTCTCATCCTCGCGATCGTGGGCGGCGTCCTCGGGGTGATCCTCGCGACCTGGACCATCGCACTGCTTCAACGCGTCGCACACGAAACCGTTCCTCGCATGGCGGGCGTCGAGCTTGACGCACGAGTGCTCGGTTTCAGCTTTCTCGTTTCGCTGCTCACGGGGGTCATTTTCGGTGTGATTCCGGCTCTCCGTTCCTCAAAGACCGAACTGCAGGAGACGTTGAAAGACAGCAGCGCCACGACAACTGACACGCACGGCAAGCGATTGCGCGGGATGTTGGTTGTGGTTGAAGTCTCGCTTTCCGTGGCGCTCCTTATGGGCGCTGGTCTACTCGTGAAGAGCATGTTTGTGCTCTTGCAAACTGACTACAACTTTAATCCCGACGGTGTGCTTACGATGGAGCTCAAGGTGTCCCGTGGTCGATACCAAAAAGAAGGCGAGCTCAGCAGGCTTCTCCACCAGGTGCTTGACCACGTGAAGACAGTGCCCGGAGTTAAATCAGCCACGCTTACCACGACGCTGCCTGGTCTTCGCGACTGGCAGACAGACATCGCAGCCGAAGGATATAAACGTGCGCCTGGTGAGACGTTGATCAATGTCGACTGGTCCATCGTCTCTGCCGATTACTTTCAGACAATGAATGTTCCGATCCTCGAGGGACGCACTTTCACGAGAGATGAGGATGAACAGGGGAAGCCGGTAGTGCTCGTCGATGAGACGCTCGCACGCCGTTTCTGGCCGAATCAGAGCGCCCTGGGCAAGCACATCGGATACGACAGTCCCACTGAGCACGAAATCATCGGCGTCGTGAAGCAAGTCGGAATCTACGGCTCAGAGTCGAAGCCGCTGATCAAGATCTACACGCCGTTCGGCCGCAACGCACAACGCAATTCGACGTTGTCGATTCGCTCGTCTACAAGCGATCCGGAGTCGCTGACGAGTGCCGTCGTGCGGGCCGTGCACGAGATCGACAAAGACCTTCCGGTGGATGAAGTCATCACTCTTCCAGAAATTCTGGCGCGTGAGGCTTCGCCGCGCCGCTTCAATGCGATGTTGTTTTCGGTTTTTGCAGCACTGGCGCTCGTGCTGGCGGCGACGGGTGTTTACGGAGTGCTTTCCTACTCAGTCTCGCAACGCACACATGAAGTGGGAATTCGCATGGCGCTCGGCGCCGGGCAACGCGATGTGTTGCGACTGTTCATGGGCCAGGGAATGAGACTCGTGCTGTTGGGTCTGATCATTGGTCTGGGTGGCGCGTTTGCGCTGACGCGTTTGATGTCGAGTTTGTTGTTTGGAGTTTCGACGTCGGATAAGACGACGTTTGCTGTTGTGGCTTTGGTGCTGATGGGTGTGGGCGTGCTCGCGTGCTATTTGCCGGCGCGAAGGGCAACGCGCGTCGATCCGTTGGTGGCGTTGAGATATGAATGAAAGGTCATCCACAGATTACACAGATTACACAAGAATCTGTGAAATCTGTGGATGGATTGTTCAATGCTGAAAGACATCCAATTTGCGCTTCGCGGATTTGCGAAGCATCCCGGGTTCACCGCGATCGCGGTGATCATTCTGGCGCTCTCGATTGCCGCGACCACCTCGATCTTCAGTGTTGTCAATAGCGTGTTGCTGCGGCCGTTGGACTTTCCGGAACCAGAGCGGCTGATGGTTATCAACGAAGTCAATCCACAGCAGGGACCTGAACCGTTCGAGCTCTCTTATTTGAACTGGCTCGACTTGCGGCAACGCAGCAAGTCGTTCGAAGAGATCGCGGGTGTGACTTACTCTTCCTACGTTCTCAACGTTCAAGGTGAGCCGTCGCGCGTTGACGCGATGGGCATTTCAGCAAATCTGTTTCCGATGTTGCGCGCGCACGCAGCGCAGGGGCGCACGTTCCTGGCCGAAGATGAGAAGCGCGGCGCCAATCGCGTCGTCGTTGTCAGCGATCGTTTCTGGAGACGACATTTTGCGAACCAGACGCTGAATGGTCAGGGCATCAATCTCGACAATCAGGGGTTTGCGGTGGTCGGCGTGATGCCGGCGAGTTTTCAGTTTCCCGACGATCGGATGGACCTCTGGATGCCGTTCGGTCCTGATTCTGCTGCGCCGTATTTTCAGAATCGCGCCGTGCATGTGGTGTTTGGCTTGGGCCGACTCAAGCCCGGCATCGCGCAATCAGATGCGGCGAACGAGCTCAGCGCGATCTTCAGCGGCATTCAACAAGAACACGCGAGCGAAGATCCCGGTCATGTCGTCAGCCTCATGCCCTTGCACGAACGGCTCACAGGGAACCTCAAACCAGCGTTGTATGTCTTACTCGGCGCTGTGGTTTTTCTGTTGTTGATTGGCTGCGCGAACGTCGCGAACCTGCAACTCGCACGCACTGCGGCGCGCGGAAGAGAGATGGCGATCCGTGTCGCGCTCGGGGCGAGTCGCTGGCGCGTGATCCGGCAGTCGCTGGTTGAGAGTCTGTTGCTGTCGTTGATCGGTGGCGGGATTGGATTTTTGTTGGCCACATGGACCATCACGTGGCTGTTGTTGTATTTGCCGCAGGGATTTCCACGCGCGTCTGAGATCGGCGTCAACGCGGCGATGTTTGGTTTTACTTTCAGCGTATCGGTGTTGACAGGCGTGGTGTTCGGACTCATGCCTGCAATACAAGCGGCGCGGACGAACGTCAACGAAGGGCTCAAAACCGGAGGAAAGGGAAGCCTTAGTTCCGGCAGTCGTCTGCGCCGCGTGTTGGTGGTTGGAGAGGTCGCGCTGTCGTTGATGTTGTTTGTTGGCGCGGGTCTGTTGATGAAGAGTTTCTGGCTGCTGACCAATGTCAATCCGGGTTTCCGGGCCGATCATCTATTGACCCTTCACGTTTCCTTGCCCGAGCAAAAATATTCGCAGGACTCGCAGGTAATTGAATTCTTCCGAAGCGTACCTGAACGACTCTCAACTCTGCCGGGTGTGAAAGCCGTCAGCGCAGTCAATCGACTGCCGATCAGCGGCGGCGATCCACACGGCGACTTGACGATCGAGGGTCGAACATTTGCAGACGGCGAGGCGCCGGGCGTCAGCTATCGCCGCATACTGCCGAACTATTTTCGCGCGATGGGTATTCCGTTGCTTCAGGGACGTGAGTTTGACGACCGCGATACTGGTGGTAAGCCCGACGTCGTCATCATCAACCAAAAGATGCGAGACCGTTACTGGCCTGACGGCGACGCCATCGGCAAACGAATAAAGATTGGACCACCGGAGAATGAGCCGTGGGTGACGATCGTCGGCGTTGTCGGGAACGTCAATCACACGGGACTCGACGCGGAGCCTGATTTTGCGACGTACGAGCCGCACGCGAAGCGGCCGTGGAGCTCGATGACTCTCCTGGTGCGCACGGCTGGAGATCCAAACAGTGTCGCCGCGCCAGTGCAACGCGAACTCAAAAACGCTGAGAAAGAGATTTTGATCGAGGACGTCGTCACGATGAACCGACGTCTGGATCTGTCAGTCGCGCCGCAGCGCATGAACGTGGTGCTGCTCGCGACGTTCGCATTCATCGCGCTGGTGCTCGCGGCGGTGGGTATTTACGGAATCATGGCGCACTCGGTGACGCAACGAACGCAGGAGATTGGTTTGCGCATGGCACTCGGCGCGCAGTTGCGAGACGTGCTTGCGATGGTGCTGCGAAGCGGAATGTCACTCGCGCTGATCGGAATCGTAATCGGGTTGGCGGGCGCATTTGCCTTGACGCGCCTGATGCGGACGTTGCTTTTCGGAGTCACGCCGACGGACGCCGTGACGTTCGCCGGCGTCGCCGTGATCCTGTTTGTAGTCGCATTTTTGGCTTGTTACATCCCGGCTCGACGCGCCACACGTGTCGATCCTTTAGTGGCTCTCAGATATGAGTAGTACACAAGGGCACAAATATGATCACAGAAATCACAAATGACATTCGCTATGCGCTGCGAATGCTGAACAAGAATCCGGCGTTTGCCGCGGTCGTCGTGCTTACGCTCGCGCTCGGTATTGGCGCCAACGCCGCGATCTTTTCGTTGCTCGACCAGGTGTTGTTGCAGAGCCTTCCGGTGACGAGGCCGGATCAACTCGCGGTGCTTTCCGCGTACGACCCGAAGGCTGGACCAGACTTCGACAGCTCGTTCTCGTACCTCATGTACAAGGACCTGCGCGACCGCAACTCCGTCTTCTCCGGCGTGATCGCGCGCGGCGGCACGCAGATGAATGTCAGTTATGGAGACCAGAACGAGCGCGTCCGTGGCGAGCTCGTCAGCGGAAACTTTTTCGAAACGCTCGGCGTGCGTCCATGGGCCGGCAGGTTCTTCACACAGGAAGACGATCTCACGCCTGGCGCGCATCCAGTCGCGGTCTTGAGTTATCAGTTCTGGGAAAGACGATTCAACAAGGATCCAAACCTCATCGGCCAGACGATCCTCGTCAACGAACACGCAGTGACCGTGCTCGGCGTCACTCCGCCAAGCTTCTACGGCATGGAACTGGCCACCAATCCAGACGTGCGCGTCCCGTTGATGATGACGCCGGTGTTCAATCCACTGCCGCCGACACGACTGCAAAGCCGGCGTCACCAGTGGCTGAGCGTGATGGCGCGACGAAAGCCGGACGTTACACCCGAACAGGCGCAGGCGTCGCTCAACGTTACCTACCAGCAGATCCGCGAACTCGAAGCGCAGGAGTACTCTTCAAGTAATCCGAAGTTCAATCGCGACCGGTTTATGGCCGGGCGCATCGCCGTGTTGCCCGGCGATCAGGGCCTCAGGAATTTACAAACCGAACTCAAAACGTCGCTGTGGCTACTGTTCGGCGCCACGTGCGCGGTGCTTTTGATCCTCTGCGCGAACCTCGCAAACCTGATGATGGCGCGCGCCACGGTGCGCGCTCCGGAAACAGCGGTGCGCCTCGCACTCGGCGCAGGGCGCTTGCGTTTGCTGCGCCAGTGGCTGACCGAAGGCGTCGTGCTCGCGTTGATGGGTGGGGCAGCAGGAGTTGTTATCGCGCTCTGGATCAAGGCCGGGTTGATCGCATTCATTCCGCGAGATTATCGCGCAAACCTCAATGCGGCGTTTGATTGGCGACTTTACGTCTTCATTCTGGGCGTCGCGATTTTGCTCGGGCTCGCGTTTAGTCTCGCGCCGGCAATTCAATCGGCGCGACAAGTGTTTGCACCGGGCCTGCGACTCGAGACTCGCAGCCACACTTCAGGCGGCAGGCTCTTGAGTTTGCGCAGTGCTCTGATCCTGGTCCAGGTTGCACTCTCGTTACCGCTACTGGTCAGCGCCGCGCTTTTAATGAAGACACTTCAAAACCTGCGCGCGGTCGACACGGGTTTCGGCAAGGAGAACGTGTTGTTCGCGAGCGTCAACCCCGCACTCAATGGTTATACAAAGGAAAGAACAGCGGCGTTCTACCAGGAACTTCTGGTGAGGACGCGCGCCTTGCCCGGTGTCAAATCCGCGAGTCTCGCCACGGATACACCGATTTCCGGCGGCTGGGATCAAACCAGTGTCGTCGTCGAAGGTTACACGCCTCGTGAAGGCGAAAGAATGTTCGCGGATTTCACTTACGTTTCGAGCGACTACTTCAAGTCACTCGAGATTCCGTTGGTGGCTGGACGTGACTTCGACGACCGCGATCGCCTCGGCACGCCGCAAGTTCTCGTCGTCAACGAGAAAATGGCGAAGCACTACTTCGGCACGACTGACGTGATCGGAAAACGCATCGGCCTCTATGAAGTTCCTGACAGAACGATCGTGGGAGTCGTCAAGGATGCGATTTACGTAAACCTGCGCCAAAACGTCCGACGACATGTTTACGTTCCGATCACACAGGAAAAGCAACTGACCGGACTAACACTGCACGTTAAGACTACGGATCAGCCACAGGCCGTCGGCGAACAGTTGCGCGCGGAGCTGAAGGCGATGGATCCGCATCTGCCGCTCTACAACATCAAGACTTTCAGCACCGAGATCGACGAATCGCTGGTCCAGGAGCGACTCGTGACGTGGCTCTCGGCGGCGTTTGGTGTGCTGGCGACGTTGCTGACGGCGCTTGGGCTGTACGGTGTGTTGACGTTCTCAGTGGCTCGACGCACGCGCGAGATCGGAATTCGCGTCGCCCTCGGCGCGCAGCGACGCGATGTGTTCCGGCTGATCATGATCCGCGGCGTGATTCTTGTCGGCGTTGGAATCGCGGTCGGGTTGGGTGCTTCGTTCGCGTTTTCACGTTTTCTCCAGACGTTGCTGTTTGGAGTTTCGCCGAACAGTGTAACGACGCTTGTTGCTGTTTCTGCGGGATTGATCGCGGTTGGTTTGTTGGCGTGCTACATCCCCGCGCGTCGTGCGACGAAGGTCGATCCGATGATCGCGCTCAGGTATGAATAGGGCCACAAAAATGCACAAAAGGTAAGTATGTTTCAGGACATTCAATATGGACTGCGGATGCTGGCGAAGAACCCAGGCTTCACCGCTATCGCCGTACTCACGCTGTCGTTGGGCATCGGCGCAAACACCGCGATCTTCAGCGTCGTTAATGGTGTCCTTTTGCGAGATCTCCCGTTCCCTGAATCAGACCGCATCGTCACGTTGTGGGAAAACAACACGACGGACGGTTTAGAGCGCGACGATGTTTCGCCCGCAAACTTTCTCGATTGGCGCGACCGGCAAAAGTCGTTTGAAGATCTCGCTTTCGCCAATCCCTTTAGCTTCGACTATGTCGCCGACGGCGAGCCCGTAACGATACGCTCGGCTTTGGTATCAAAGGGTTTCTTTGATGTTCTCGGTGCTTCGCCGCTCCACGGTCGTGTGTTTGCGCCCGAGGAGTACGAAGCCGGCAAGGACAAAGTCGTTATTCTCAGTTACGGATTATGGCAGCGACGCTTCGGAAGCGATCCTAAAGTCATCGGCACAAAACTAACGCTTGATGAAGAACCCATGACCGTCGTCGGCGTGATGAGACCTGACTTCCGTCTCCACCTGTTCGACGTCGACGAAGAGATGTGGGGACCGGAAGTAATAACAGACGATCTCAAGTCGCGTCGAAAAGCGACCTACTTCAAAGTCATTGGCCGCCTGAAGCCGGGCATCACGATCGAACAAGCCCGCGCTGAAATGACGGGTATCGCTAACAATTTGGCCGTGGAGTATCCGGCGACAAACACGGGCATAGGCGTAACAGCGATAACACTGCCGGACCACTTAAGCGGGAAATGGCGACTCGCGCTGTTTATTCTGCTCGGAGCCGTGGGCTTTGTGCTTTTGATTGCCTGCACAAACGTTGCCAACCTGTTGCTTGCACGTGGAGCGGATCGTGAGCGTGAGTTGGCGATCCGCGCGGCAATGGGCGCAGGACGCTGGAGATTACTTCGCCAACTGTTAACTGAAAGTCTACTAATCGCCATTCTCGGATGCGGCATCGGCATACTGCTCGCCCGCTGGTGCGTTCATCTGCTGGTCGCTTTTAACCCGGCCGACATTCCTCGTCTGGACCAGGTCAGTGTTGATGGCACGACGCTCATCTTCGTCACGGCAATTGGTTTTTTTACGGCCCCGCTTTTTGGAATCGCTCCGGCGCTCAAATTCTCGCGGCCAAACCTGCAACGGAGTCTGAAAGAAGCTGGGCCGACATTGGCCGGAACGACCAGTCACCGCCTGCGCAGTGCTCTTGTTGTTACTGAGATCGCGCTCGCAGTCGTCCTCCTGATCGGCGCCGGGTTGCTGATGCGCAGTTTTGTCACGCTGATCAATGTCGATCCTGGATTCGCGATCGATCGTGTCGCGTCGCTCCAGGTATTTATCTGGGATCGATACACGACGCCTGACCAGCGCAGAGCTTACGTTGCTGAGACATTGCAGCGTATCGAGCAAATGCCTGACGTCGAAGCAGCAGGTATTACAACTGCGCTTCCGATCCTGGAGAGTAGCGCCATGACGTCAGTGCCTGTCAGTATCGATGGGCAGCCCCCACGTCCAGCGGGGCAGGAACCTGTTGCTCAGAACAGTATCGCCACCGCCGGATACTTCAACGCTATCGGAGCGCGACTGTTGCGCGGCCGGCTCTTTAACCAATTCGACACCGGCAGTTCATTGCGCGTCGCCGTAATCAACGACACGATGGCAAAACGCTATTGGCCAAACGAAGATCCGATCGGCAGAAAATTTAGCCTGCGAAGCGGAGGGCGGAGCGAACCCGGTCCGGTTACGTTGGAGATCGCGGGCATAGTTAGCGACTTACGTCAGGATGGTCTGGATAAAAACCCGCGACCGGAGTTCTTCCGCCCTCATGCGCAAGCACCTTCCGGCTCGCTCATATATGTCATACGGACTCGCAGCGATGCGGCAGCGTTGATCCCCGCATTAAGAGCAAGCATTTGGAAAACCAGTCCGGACCAACCGTTCTATTCCGTCACGACAATGGATCGACTGGTATCTGACTCGCTGAAGGCAAGACGGTTCAATGTGGCATTGCTGGGAGCATTTGCTGGTCTGGCATTGATGCTTGCCTTAACTGGTGTTTACGGAGTCATGAGTTTCGTTATGCGCCAGCGAACGCACGAGATTGGAGTGCGCGTGGCTTTGGGTGCTAAGGCGCGAGACATCGCAACGCTTGTACTCAAACATGGATTCAGACTGGCGATTATCGGCACGGTGATTGGCGCTGTTGCGGCTTTTGCGTTGACGCGGTTGATGAGTGCTTTGTTATTCGGAGTTACCGCGACTGATCCGGCGACGTTCGCTGCGGTTGCGGTGTTAATACCTGTGATAGCGCTAATCGCTTGCTACATACCTGCGCGACGGGCGATGAAAGTCGATCCGCTCGTTGCGCTCCGTTATGAATAGGGCCACAAAGATGCACAAAAGGAACAAATCAGGTCGGAGGTAAGCATGCTACAGGACATTCGATACGGATTGCGGATGCTGGCGAAGAAGCCGGGCTTCACGCTGATCGCCGTGCTCTCGCTCGCGCTGGGAATCGGCGCGAATACCGCCATCTTCAGCCTCATCGACGCGGTGATGATCAAGTCGCTGCCGGTGCAGGAGCCCGAAAGGTTGGTCCTGTTCGGCAAAGGCGAGGAGATGGGAGTCACGAACGGCTTTCCCGATGGGCCTACGGACCTCTACTCCTATCCTTTTTATCGCCAGGCCAAAGAACGCACCGATGTGTTCTCCGGAATAGCAGGCTACGTGACGCTCACCTGGACAGTGCATGGATTCGTTAACGGCAGTAACGACATGGACCGGTTGGAAGTCCAGCTCGTGACGGGCAGCTACTTTCCAGTGCTGGGAGTCAACGCGGGTCTCGGCCGTGTCTTAAACGAGGCCGACGATCAGATCGTTGGTGGACATCCGGTTGCAGTCGTGAGTCACGCCTGGTGGGAACGGCGAATGGGCGGCGACCCCTCAGCCGTGGGCAAGACAATCACCATCGACGACATGACTTACACGATCGTCGGCGTTGGACCAAAGGAGTTTTTCGGCACTACGGTCGGCGCTGCTCCTGACGTGTGGGTGCCGCTCGCAATGGAGAAACACATCCCGCCCGCACACTGGAATGGACGAGATGCCACGGAGTTCCAGTCACTATATTTGTTCGGACGTCTGAAGGACGGCGTTGCTCCGGCACAAGCGAATTCGGCCATCAACGTTCTTTTCAAACAATCGCTGCAAGCACGCGCTGGTGCGCAACCCACAGCGAAGCGTCTTCAGGATATCGAAAAGGCGAGCATCGAACTCACGCCGCTGAGCCGGGGGTTATCAACGCTGCGCCAACAGTTCTCGCTCTCTTTGAAAGTTTTGATGGGCGTAGTCGCGCTGGTCCTGTTGATAGCGAGTGCCAACGTCGCCAACTTGCTTTTGGCCCACGGCGCGGCTCGTCAACGGGAATTCGCAGTGCGCGCGGCTGTAGGCGCGGGACGTCTGCGTCTGATGCGGCAGTTGTTCACCGAGAGCGCGCTGCTCGCGATGTTGGGTGGACTTGCCGGCGTGGCTCTTTCGTTCTGGGGTACGGGCCTGCTGTTAGTGATGGCATCTGATGGACCAGAGGCAGTTCCACTCAACGTCACTCCAAACATTCGAGTACTGGGATTTACCCTCGGAGTCTCGGCGCTCTGTGCCATTGTCTTTGGAACTGCTCCAGCGTTGCGTGCTGCTCGCATCGAACCAAACACTTCGCTCAAAGGTGGCAGGACTAGTTCCGCGCTGCGAAATCCACTCGGTAAAGCATTCGTAGTCGCGCAGGTGGCACTCTCACTGCTGCTGCTTGTCGGAGCAGGTCTCTTCGTCCGCACACTGATCAAACTGCAAAGCATTCCCACCGGATTCAACCAGGAAAACGCGGTGCTGTTGCGGGTTGCCATCTCTGCCACTGGTTACAAGGCCGACGATCCTAAACTCACTGCGTTGCTAAGCGAGGTCGAAGACAAAGTCAGAGCCGTACCCGGCGTGCAGGCAGCGTCGTTTGCGTTTTTCGTTTTCAATCAAGGCTCCTGGAACAGTCCGGCTTACACGCGCGAACCTAATTCCCTCACCGACGACAATCGCTCGATCAGACACAATGTCGTGGGCCAGGATTTCTTTGCTGCCATGGGAATTCCGGTGATGCTCGGTCGAGGCTTTGGTCCACAAGACACAGCCAAGTCGCAAAAGGTGGCGGTGATCAGCGAGTTGATGGCGCAAAGGTTCTTCCCGAACGGTTCACCATTGGGCAAGCGGTTCGGCATCAAGGGCCGAGAATCCACCGAGCAGATTGAAGTGATCGGCGTCGTCAAAGATGCAAAGTTTGGAGGTTTGACGGAGAAGGTTAGACCGACCGCGTTTTACCTGCATTCACAGGAACCGATGGCGCTCGGCAATCTCGTCGTGCGTTTTTCAGGATCGCCGAATGCGGTGGTACCGCAGATCCGCCAGACTCTCAAACAGATCCATCGCAATCTGCCGGTCGACGATGTTGTAACGCTTTCAGATCACATCGGACGTTCGCTGGTGCAGCAGAAACTCGTGGCGCGGCTTGGGTCGTTCTTCGGGCTGCTCGCGTTGCTGCTGGCGTGCGTCGGGTTGTACGGCGTGATGTCGTACGGCGTGGCCCGGCGCACAAACGAGATTGGAATTCGCATGGCGCTCGGCGCGCGTGGCCGCAGTGTTCTGTGGCTCGTTTTGCGTGAAGCGTTAACGCTCGTGGTCGTAGGACTAATCGTGGGCGTGGTTGCTTCGTTGTTAGTGACGAAGACAGCGGCGACGTTGCTTTACGAATTGAAACCAAACGATCCGTTGACCATCGCGCTCGCGACATTGTTGCTGGCGTTTGTTGCAGTGCTTGCCGGCTATCTCCCGGCGCGTCGCGCGTCACGCGTCGATCCGATGGTCGCGTTGAGAGAGGAGTAAAGCCACAAAAAGGCACATAAGGAAATGATTCAGGATTTGCGTCAGAGTGTTCGAATGTTGTTGAAGCGACCGGGCTTCAGTGTCGTCGTTATCGCGACGCTGGCGCTCGGTATCGGTGTGAACGCGGCAATCTTCAGTGTCTTCAATCTCTTGATGCGTCCGAAACGAGTGAAGGAGCCGGAAACAATCGTGCGCCTTATGCTCGAAGGCGACAGGCGATACGATCAGTTTTCATTTCCTGACTTCTCGTACATTCGCACTCACAACCAATCGTTCTCCGACGTGCTGGCGGTGTTTGAAGAGGAGCGTTTTCTTCTCGGAGAAAACAGACCCACCGCCGAGCCTGAAGAGCTTCTCGGCAACTTCGTTTCAGACAACTACTTCGCAATGCTCGGCGGTAGCACTTTTCTCGGGCGCTTTTTCACGGCCGAAGAGAACAGTGTTCCCGGTCGCGATGCCGTCGTCGTGTTGAGTCATGGTTTCTGGCAGCGGCGCTTTGGGAGCGATGCGCAGCTTGTTGGTCGCAGCATCACGCTGAATGGAAAGCCTTTTACCGTGATCGGCATTACTCATCCGGCGTTCGTTGGGCTCAGGGATGAGATGCCCGACATCTGGCTGCCACTCGCTATGCGCGGCGCGACGCCTACCGCTCGTTTCGCAAACATCGCTCCTGAAAAGCGAGACTGGTATGGTGGCCGCGACTTTCCGTGGCTCAGTGTATACGCGCGTCTCAAGCCAGGCAGGACCGCGGCTGAAGCGGGCACGGAGATGAATGTTCTGTGGGGGCAACTCCATCCTGAACCGAGCACCGGTCCAAAGCAAACAATCGCCGCCGATCCGATCAACGATCTGAATCTTCCACTCGAGGCGTGGAGTTTTATAGCAATGGTCCTCGGCGCGACCGGCCTTGTTCTGCTGATCGCCTGCTTCAATATCGCTAACATGCAACTCGCGCGAGCGATCACGCGGCAGAAAGACATCGCTGTTCGACTCTGCCTGGGTGCAAGTCGCTGGCGATTGGTTAGACAGTTACTGACAGAGAGTTTGTTGTTGGCGGTTGTCGGAGGCATTGCGGGAGTCTTGCTCGCCTGGTGGAGCCTCAACCTGTTTCTGTCCGTGGTTTTCGTGCGGTACGGCGGTGCAGAGATGATGCGAATCGCTCTCGATCTCACGCCGGACTGGCGCGTTCTCACTTACTCTTTTTTACTTGCGTTATTGAGTGGGCTTGCGTTCGGTCTCATTCCCGCGTTGCGCGCGACGCGCCCTGATTTGATCGGGGTGGTCAAATCGGAAGGAGCAACCGCGACCGGACGATCCGCGCGTTCACGACTGACGGGGGCACTTGTGGTCGCTCAAGTGTCAGCCTGTTTTGTACTGCTGATTCCAGCGGGATTGTTACTGCGAAGTGTCAAACTCAATTTGGCAGCGGATCCGGGATATGAAGCAAAGAACCTTCTCTCGATCGGTTACAGCCTGGAATTGAGTGGTTATGACGCCGAACGTGCGAAAGCGTTTCAGCGGCAATTGCTGACGCGGCTCGCTGCGCTGCCGGGCGTGAAAAGTGTCACTGTCAGTGGCGAGTATTTCGGTCGCGGCATCGTCACGTTGTTGGACCACGCTGAGTCAAAGCAGCACCCCAACGTGCCGATGCAACGAATTGCCTCGACGTATCTCGACACGATCGGTACGCCGCTCGTTCTCGGACGCGGATTCACTGCGGATGAGGTGGACGCACGCACGCCGGTACTCATCGTCAGTGAATCGACTGCGCGCAACCTTTGGCCTGGCGAGAGTGCGCTCGGAAAGTTATTGCGCATAGAGGAGCCAGTGCGAGGCGGCGCCACCGAACTCATCTTTTCTTCGGCGCAAGTCGTCGGCGTTGCGCGTGACAATCAGATGTATCAATCCGGATTCACACCGCCGCTCTTCGTCTATTTTCCTGGCGCTGCTGCCGGCGAAATGGACGCGAGAGTGCTGGTGCGTACCACCACGGACGCTGCGGCCCTGAAAGATCTCGCGCGGCGTGAGGCTTATGCCGTCGAGCCTGTGCTTCGACTCTTCGTGCATACGTTAGAAGAAGAGATTGCTAAAGAACAGGGCATTATGTCTGCCGCGTCGCACGGAGCGACCGTTCTCGGCACTTTGGCTCTCATGCTGGCAAGCATTGGGCTCTACGGCGTGATGGCGTGGTCCGTGGTCCAACGCACACGCGAAATCGGAATTCGGATGGCGCTTGGAGCACAGGCACACAACGTTCTGGCTCTCGTGCTGCGACAGGGTATGAAGCTGGTTCTGATTGGCATCGTCATTGGTGTGCCGGCGTCACTGGCAGTGGCTCAACTGTTAAAGAGCATGCTGGTTGGGTTCACCACGAGTGATGCGCTCACGATTGGAGTTATGACGGCGCTGCTGACTGGCGTGACGCTGATGGCGTGTTATCTCCCGGCGCGACGCGCAACGAGAGTCGATCCATTGGAGACGCTGAGGTACGAATAGTGCCACAAAAGGGCATATAAGGAAGCCACAAAAGTCATGAACAACTTACTTCAAGACATCCGTTTTGGAATCCGCATGCTGCTCAAGTCGCCGAGCGTCAGCATCATCGCAACTATCGCACTCGCACTCGGCATTGGAGCTAACACGGCGATCTTCAGTGTTGTGAATGCAGTGTTGCTGCAACCGTTGCCGTTTCCGAATCCGGAGTCACTGGTCACACTTTGGGAAACGGACACTCAGCTCGGTTACAAGTGGGGGGCATCTTCGTATCCAAACGTCTTTGACATACGCTCACAGAATACGACCTTCGAGCGCATCGCCTGTTATCACAGCAGCGACAACATCATGACCGGTCGTGGCGAACCCGCACGACTGAGAGGCACGGTTGTCACCTCGGATCTCTTTCCGCTGCTCGGTGTCGCCCCAATGCTTGGCCGCAGCTTTCTTCCCGAAGACGACAAGCCGTCCGAGACGGGTAGCGTCGCCATTCTCAGCCACGCGCTTTTTCAAAAACGGTTCAATGCCGACCCTTCCGTGATCAATCAGTCGATCACGCTTGACGGAGTCAGCTTTACGGTTGTTGGCGTGATGCCGCCGGATTTCGAGTTTCCGATTCAGAATGATCCAGTCGAACTATGGACCACGATCGCCTTCGATGGCGCGGGGAAATCGCCAGTCACAAGCAACCGCGCCGCGCACTTCCTGCAAGTGATAGGGCGTCTTAAACCAGGCGTTACGCAGGAACAGGCGCAAGCTGACCTCACGGCGATAGGTGCGCGTCTCGAACAGCAGTATCCAGACACAAACACTCACAAAAGTGTGCGGCTCGACCCAGCTCACAATACGTTGGTGGAAGACGTTCGTCCGGCGCTGCTCATACTTCTCGGCGCTGTCGCGTGCGTACTGTTGATCGCTTGTGCGAACGTGGCAAACCTGCTGCTCGCACGTGCAACCGGCCGCCACAAAGAGATGGCGATTCGATCGGCGCTGGGCGCCAGTCGTGTGCGTGTCATCCGGCAGTTGCTAACTGAAAGCGTCATGTTGTCGTTGCTCGGCGGGGCCGTCGGACTGATGCTCGCCGTGTGGTGGTCCGATCTCTTCCTCGCACTCGGGAAGGAAGATATTCCACGTGCGACCCACGTCGGAATTGATTGGCGCGTGCTCGGATTTACACTCGGCGTCTCATTGCTCACCGGACTGATCTTTGGATTAGCACCAGCGTTTCATTCGTCGAAAACTGAGCTGGTCGAATCACTGAAAGAGAGTGGACGCGGCACAAGCACAGGAATACGGCGCAATCGCATGCGCAATGTGCTCGCGGTGGCTGAGCTCGCCATCGCGGTCGTGTTGCTGATCGGTGCGGGCCTGTTGATTAAGAGTCTCTGGCGCTTGCAGAACGTCAACAGCGGTTTGCATCCTGAGAATGTTCTCACTTTCACCGTGACGCTTCCGGACGTCAAATACAAAAAGGATGCCCAGACGCGGTTCTTCATCGATTTGAAGAGCCGTCTCGAATCGACACCGGGCGTGCAAGCCGCCAGCACGATATTTCCACTGCCGCTCAGTGGCAACCACTGGAGCATCTCTTTCGAAATCGACGGCCGGCCGCTGCCGCCTAAAGACCATCCTAATGCGGATTTCTTTTGCACCGGGGTCGGATATTTCCGCGCGATGGGAATTCCTGTGATCAAAGGCCGTGACTTTGAAGATCGCGACAAGCACGGCTCGACTCCCGTGATAATCATCACCGAGACGTTCGCCCGGCAATACTTCCCAAACGAAGAACCGATCGGGAAGCGTGTGAAGGCCGGCATGAGCTCGATCCAGGGTGAAGACCCGATGATGCGCGAGATCGTCGGCGTCGTCGGAGACATTCGGAACAGCAAGCTCAGTACTCCGCCGCGCGCCGCTTACTACGTGCCGGCCACGCAGGTGCCGTTCTCTCAGATGATCGCAGTCGTGAAGACAACCAGCGAACCTCGCAGCTTCATCCCGGCCGTGACAAAGGAAGTGGCTGCGATGGACCCGGACATTCCGTTGTTTGCGGTCAAGTCGATGGAAGAGTACATGTCGGCCTCAGTGGCGGCGCCACGTTTCAGCACGACGTTGCTCGCGATCTTTGCCGGCGTGGCATTGGTGTTAACGATCGTGGGGTTGTACGGCGTCATGAGTTATTCGGTGGCGCAGCGGACGAATGAGATCGGGATACGACTCGCGCTCGGTGCTCAATCGCGCGATGTGCTGTTGATGGTAGTGAAGCAGGGATCGATGTTGATTCTGTTAGGGCTCGTGATCGGCCTGGCGGGCGCGTACGCATTGACGCGTTTGATCGAGAGCCTGCTGTTTGGCGTGACGCCGAAAGATCCGTTCACGTTTGCGGCTGTGGCGGTGTTACTCGCCGTGGTGGCGTTGCTGGCCTGCTACATCCCGGCGTGGCGTGCGACGAAAGTCGATCCGCTGGAAGCGCTGCGATACGAGTAAGGCCACGAAAAGGCACATAAGGAACACAAAGGTTTATGAACAATTTACTTCAGGATATCCGTTTCGGATTGCGCATGCTGCTCAAGTCGCCGAGTATCAGCATTGTCGCAACGATCGCACTCGCACTCGGCATCGGGGCTAACACCGCGATCTTCAGTGTTGTGAATGCAGTGTTGCTGCGGCCGCTGCCGTTCCCGGAATCAGAATCGCTCGTCTCTCTCTTTGAAACAGATCGTCAGCGTGGTTTGGAACGCGGGACCCATTCTTATCCGAACTTCTTCGACATACGCGCACAGAATACAGTGCTCGAGCGAGTAGCGTGCTTTCACGGCGGCGACTACATCCTGAGCGGGCGCGGTGAACCCGCAAGATTGCAAGGCTCAGTCGTTACGTCAGATCTCTTTCCGCTATTGCGCGTGCACCCAATACTGGGCCGCACATTTCTTCCCGATGACGATAAGCCGTCGGAAAGTGGCCGCGTCGTCATTCTGAGTCAACCGCTCTTCCAGAAGCGCTTCAACTCTGATCCGTCGATAGTGAATCAGGCGATCACGCTCAATGGGATCAGTTTTACCGTTGTTGGCGTCATGCCCGCGGGTTTCGAGTTTCCGATCCAAAACGACCCGGTGGAGTTATGGACCACGATCGCCGGCGATGCGTCAGGCGAGACACCAGTGACCGCCCAGCGGGGCGCTCACTTCCTGCAAGTGATCGGGCGCCTTAAACCCGGCGTTACTCAGGAACAGGCCCAGGCTGAACTCACGGCGATCGCGTCGCGCCTGGAACAGCAATATCCCGATACAAATACACATCGCAGCTTGCGCGTTGATTCTGCTCTGAAGGCGCTGGTCGGAGATATTCGACCCACGCTGCTCATTCTTCTTGGGGCCGTTGCTTGCGTGCTGTTGATCGCCTGCGCGAACGTTGCGAACCTGCTGCTGGCGCGTGCCACGAGCCGTCATAAAGAGATGGCAATCCGCGCGGCCATGGGCGCGAGCCGCCTGCGCGTCATCAGGCAGTTGTTGACCGAGAGTGTGTTGCTGTCGTTACTGGGTGGGGCAGTCGGATTGCTACTGGCAGTTTGGTGGTCCGATCTCTTGATTGCGCTCGGCAAAGAAGACATTCCACGCGCGCTCCACGTTGGAATCGATCTGTGCGTTCTGGGATTCACGCTTGGAGTCTCGATTTTAACAGGCGTGATCTTTGGATTAGCGCCGGCGTTTCATTCATCGAAGCGTGAGCTAATCGACGCGCTAAAGGAAGGAGGACGCGGTACTAGCGAGGGCGCGCGGCGCAACAAAGTTCGCAGTGCGTTGGTGGTGAGTGAGCTCGCGATTGCCGTCGTGCTGCTGGTGGGCGCCGGGCTGTTGATTAAGAGTCTCTGGCGTTTACAAAAAGTGAATAGCGGTTTGCAGCCCCAGAATGTTCTTACCTTCAACGTTGGCCTTCCTGAAAAATACAACTATGAGAAGCAGGCGAGGTTCTTCATCGATTTGAAATCGCGGCTCGAATCGCTGCCGGGAGTGCAATCTGCGAGCTCGGTACTGCCACTGCCGTTGAGTGGTGACCGGTTCGTTATCTCATTTGAGATCGAAGGCCGGCCCATGGCGCCGAAGGATCATCCGTCCGGCGATTTCTTTGCAGCGGGTGTCGGCTATTTCCGTGCTATGGGGATTCCCATAATCAAGGGCCGCGATTTTGACGACCGCGATCGGTACGGATCAACCCCAGTCGTGATCATCACCGAGACGCTCGCTCGCCAGTTTTTCCCGAACGAAGATCCGATCGGCAAACGTATCAAACCCGGTATCAACACCATTGAAGGTGACAAGACAACGATGCGCGAAATTATCGGTGTTGTTGGTGACGTCAGGAATCGTAGTCTCGACACCGCGCCAAGGCAGGCCTATTACGTGCCGCAGACGCAGGTGCCTTTCGACCAGATGGTGATGGTAGTGAAGACGTTGGATGATCCACACAATCTTATCTCCGCGGCCACGAAACAAGTGTCGGCGATGGACCAGGATATCCCCGTGTTTGGTGTAAAGACGATGGAGGAATATTTATCCACGTCGGTGGCTGCTCCACGATTTAGCACCACGTTGCTTACGATTTTCGCGGGGGTGGCACTGGTGCTGACGGTGGTGGGTTTGTATGGCGTGATGAGTTATTCGGTGGCCCAACGCAGGAACGAGATCGGAATACGGCTTGCGCTCGGTGCTCAGTCTCGCGACGTGTTGCTAATGATTGTCAAACAGGGATCGCTGTTGATCGGGTTGGGACTGCTGATTGGACTCTCGGGAGCGTTTGCACTGACGCGTCTGATAGCGAGTATGTTGTTTGGAGTTACGGCAAAAGATCCGTTGACGTTCACGGCCGTGGGGGCGCTCCTTGCAGCGGTTGCATTGCTGGCGTGCTATGTGCCCGCTTTGCGTGCGACCAAGGTCGATCCTATGGAAGCGCTACGGTACGAATAGGGCCACAAAAAGGCACTAAAGAGACACAAAAGAGGTCAATTATGACGACGCTATTGGCTGATATACGGTTTGGGGCGCGGATGTTGGTGAAGAGTCCGATGATGACGTTCATCGCGCTGCTCGCGCTGACGCTGGGTATTGGTGCGAATACGGCGATCTTTAGCGTCGTCAATGCGGTGTTGCTGCGCACGTTTCCGTATTCAGATCCGGAAAAACTCGTGCTCGTGTGGGAGAAGAGGCAGGGCGCGCGGACCGATCAGAACGTAATCAACCTCGGTAACTTCTTCGATTGGAAAGAACAGAACCAGGTCTTCACTGACATGGCTATCTTTTTCGATCGCACGTTCAATCTCACGAGCGACGGCGAACCGGAAGAAGTGCCAATCCAATACGGCACGACGAACCTTTTCTCCGTACTCGGAACCAACGCTCTCCTGGGTCGGACCTTTGTAAATGACGACGCGGGTCAGCCGCGCGTCGTGATCAGTTATGGTCTCTGGCAAAGACGATTCGGTGGCGACAGCAACATCATCGGCCACCAGATCACACTGAACGAAAAGGTAAACACGATCGTCGGCGTCCTGCCCGCGAATTTCGGTTGGCACATTCAAAAAGGAACACAGGCCAGCAGACCCGCAGACATCTGGGTACCTTTTCAGATCACAAACGAGTTGCGGCAGCGCCGCGGACGGTTTGCTTCCGCCGTTGCTCGCTTGAAGCCCGGCGTTTCGATGGACCAGGCGCAGCGTGAAATGGATACAATTGGTGCTCGCCTCGCGCAACAGTATCCAGAGTTCAACGCTACTTGGGGAGTCAACGTCGTGCCTTTGCGCACGCAATTCACCGGAGAGATCCGACGGCCGCTTTATATATTGCTGGGGGCCGTCGGATTTGTACTGCTGATTGCGTGCGCAAACGTAGCGAACCTCTTGTTGGCTCGCGCCAGCGCGAGACGAAAGGAGATCGCTGTTCGCGCGGGACTCGGCGCGAGTCGCTGGCGCATCGCGCGGCAGTTGTTGACGGAGAGCGTGATGCTTTCGCTCGCCGGTGGAGCGTTGGGTGTTCTGGTCGCATGGTGGGGAACGAAGGCGTTGGTCGCGCTGAGCCCGCCTGCGCTCATTGATCTGAAGAGTGTCGGCGTTAGTCTGCCGGTGCTCGCATTCACGCTTGGTCTTTCGCTACTGACGGGAATCGTGTTTGGACTCATACCCTCGCTCGAAGCGACGCGTTTCGATCTCCAGGACTCACTGAAAGAAGGTGGAAAAAACGTCGGCGGCACTTCACGTAGCCATCGCGTCAGAAGTCTCTTCGTCGTGACGCAGGTTGCGTTGGCGCTGGTGTTGCTGGTGGGTGCTGGACTGCTTGTTAAGAGTTTCAATCGTTTGCAGTCCGTCGATCCGGGATTCAATGCAAACAACCTCTTGACGATGCGCGTCACTCTGCCGTTCGCAAAGTATCAAGAAGATTCGAAGCGCATCGACTTCTTCAAAAAAGCACTCGAACAGGTGCGGGCGATTCCCGGTGTCGAGGCAGCAGGCGCGATTAACTCAGCGCCGTTTACCGGTCTTTATCCGGGTACGAATGTCGAAGTCGACGGACAAAAACTGCCGCCCGGTGAGGAACTGAAAACAGGTGTCTGCGTAACTGATGCCAACTACTTTGCAACGATGCAGATTCCTCTGAAGCAAGGCCGGATGTACACCGAGCAGGAAGCGACCGAGATGCGGCACGTGGTGTTGGTGAACGAGGAGTTTGTGCGCAAGAACCTCGGTGGCCAGGACCCGCTTGGCAAGCGGCTCACGATTTACATGAAAAATGACAACGTGCCGACGGAGATCATCGGCGTCGTTGCCGATCACAAACACCTCGCGCTCGATGTTCCGATCGAGCCGATGGTTTACTGGCCGTACGCTGAGCTGGTCTACACGGGAATGACTTTGATGATCCGCACGCGAGGTGATGCAGCGACAGTCGCGCCCGCCGCGCGCAATGTCATTCGCAGTCTCGATCCGCGACAGCCAATCGGTGAGGTCGCGACGATGGAGAAGTTGTTATCGACTTCCGTTGCGAGATCGCGGTTCAGCGCGTCGCTGTTGACGGTGTTTTCATTCGTCGCGCTCGTGATGGCGGCGGTTGGAATTTACGGCGTGATGTCGTATTCCGTTTTGCAACGCACACACGAGATCGGAGTGCGCATGGCGCTCGGCGCTCAGCGTTTCGACGTGCTGAAGCTCGTCGTGAAGAAGGGGATCGTGCTGGGCGTTGTTGGTGTTGCTGCGGGCCTCGCAGCTTCGTTTGCATTAACACGACTGATTTCTACGTTGCTCTTTGAAGTGACCGCGACTGATGCGGCGACGTTTACGGCCGTGTCGGTTGGTTTGTTTCTCGTAACGCTGATTGCGTGCTATGTGCCTGCGCGGCGCGCCACGCGGGTCGATCCGCTCAAGGCGTTGCGATACGAGTAAATCACTTTTGAGAGGATAACAACATGGCCACGAGTGTCGCCCACGAGCAGCGGGTCTGGCAGTTTGATCCGGCGTATTCGACGGTGGAGTTTACCGTTCGGAATCTTTGGTACAACGTAAAGGGCCGTTTCAACGTACTCGAAGGAGCGATCGTGCTGGATGAGGATGACGTGAGCCGCTCATCCGTCACGGCGACGCTCAAGGCAAACAGCATCGATACGGGGAATAAGCGCCGCGACGCGCACTTGCGGTCCGCGGATTTTCTCGACGCGGAGAAGTTTCCCGACATTGAATTCAAGAGCGAACGAGTCGCGCGCGGAAAAGACCGCGACTCGCTCGAGCTCGACGGCATCCTGATCGTCAAAGACAAGCGTGTGCCGGTCTCGCTTGCGGTGAACGAGATGGATCGCAGTCGCTCGCCGAAAGGTGAAGAGTTTATTTACTACAGCGCCACCGCGGAAGTCGATCGTTTCGCGTGTGGAGTCAGCTACGGGCGGGGAATGATTGGCCGCAAGTTGAAGATTACGATTAACATACAGGCTACAAATAAGCATTAAACCGCAGATAACGCGGATTAAAATCCGGATTTTTATCCGTGTTATCTGTGACTAAATTGGAGGTTGAAATCATGAAGTTGCTGCTCGCCTCATTTATGGCGTTGCTAATTTCTTCGCCGCTGCCGGCTTACGCTCAGAAGAGCCGCGACGAGTCCCAAAGCACGATGCGATGGGAACACTCGGACGACGGACTCAGACGCCGTCTTGAAATCCGCGGCAAGGCCGAGTTCACGGACGATTACACCGACGTCAAGAGCGTTTCGGAAGGCGGGTGGGTCACCATCGAAGAGCACCGCGACAGCCAATCGTATCGCTACGAAGTGAGACGAGATGCGAGCGGGCAAATCACGCGTGCCTTTTTTGTTAACGGCACCGCGCAGGCGATGGATGCGAACGCGAGGAGCTGGCTGGCTAAATTCGTCCTCGATGCGGTTCGCCAGGGTGGAATCGACGCCGACAAGAGAGTGCAAAGAATTCTCTCGCAGCGCGGCGTTTCCGGAGTGCTCGCCGAAATCGAGCAGATCTCCGGCGACTATGCGAAGCGTCGCTACTACCAGGAGTTAATCAAACAAGCAAATCTCGATGCCAATCAGTTGCGTGATGTGCTGCGGCAGATGCGGACCATCTCTTCGGACTACGAAGCGGCGCAGTTGTTGATCGGCGTCGCGCCGATGCTGACCGGCAAAGAGGCTGCGATACAACCGTTCTTCGATGCTGTTGCGACGATCAAGTCGGATTACGAACACAGTCGCGTGCTCAAGACGTTGTTGAACCAGGGCACTCCGAGCCGCGCGTTGCTGGTGCTGATTGCGTCATCGACGAAGAGCATCTCTTCGGATTACGAGAAGGCGGGCGTGCTCAAGAAAGTCGCCGCTTCGTATCTCGACGATCCGACGCTTCGCGATGCGTTCTTCCAGACTGTTGGGAGTATTGAGTCTGATTACGAGCGGCGTGGTGTGTTGACGGCGCTGGTGAAGACGGGGAACCAGGGTGAGGAAGTGTTGCGGCTGTTGCTCGATTCCGCTGCGGGGATGTCTTCGGATTACGAGAAGGCTACGTTTCTAATCGCGGTGTCGAACGTTTACACGGGCGACTCGCGTTTGAAGAGTGCGTTTCTGAAGGCGGTGGAGACGATCAAGTCGGATTACGAACGAGGGCGTGTGCTGTCGGTGCTGTTGAAGAACAAGCAGATCAGTTAACCACTGATCACACGGATTTTTACACTGATGATTAAGGACGTTAGGTACGCGTTTCGCGCGCTTGCACGGCGGCCGGGGTTCACTGCGGTGGCGGTGATCACGCTGGCCCTGGGCATTGGTGCGAACACCGCGATCTTCAGTGTGGTGTATGGCGTGTTGTTGCGGCCGCTCGATTATCCGCAGGCTGAGCGGCTCGTCGCGCTGCGTGAGGCGAACGCTTTGAAGCAGCCGGACGCGCAGATTGCGCCGGGAAATTTTCTTGAATGGCAACGACAGAGCACGGTGTTTTCGGACCTTTCAGCGTATCGCACTGTGTCTTACAACCTGAGCGGTGATGGTGAGCCGGAGCGGCTACTTTCCGGTCGGGTTTCAACGGGGCTTTTCAATGCGCTTCGTGTGCAGCCGATTGCGGGTCGAGACTTTTTAGCGGAAGAAGATCAACCGGGGCGAGAGAAGGTAGTGATTATCGGCGCCGGGCTGTGGCAGCGGCGCTTTGGTTCTGACAGTGGTGTTATCGGAAGAACGCTGAGGTTGAGTGGCGAGGACTTTGCTGTTATCGGCGTCATGCCCGGCGGGTTTCGTCTACCAGATCAGAGAGAGCGAGAGCTTTGGACGCCAATAGCGTTCAAAGAGAACGAAAGAAACCTGCATCACGCGCGTTACGTTGAGGCCATCGCACGACTCAAACCCGGCGTCACGTTGGACCAGGCGCAGACTGAGATGGCTGCGATCGCGGGCCGCTTAGCGCAGGCGCATCCGGAGGCGAATGAAGGTTGGAGCGTCAAAGTCGCGCCGGTGTTGGACGTCGCCGTTGGGGATGCGCGAAGGATTCTGTGGCTGCTCTTCAGTGCCGTTGGATTGGTATTGTTGATAGCTTGTGCGAACGTTACGAACCTCCTGCTCGCACGCGCTGCTACGCGCCAGAAAGAGATCGCAATTCGTGTGGCGCTCGGTGCGGGACGCCTTCGCATCATTCGCCAACTCGTGACCGAAAGCCTGTTGCTTGCGCTGCTCGGCGCGATTGCAGGTTGGCCCATGGCTGTTTGGGGGCTCAAAGCACTGGTCGCAATCGCGCCGGCTGATCTGCCACGTCTCGACGCGGTCACCATCGACAATCGCGCGCTCCTGTTTACTCTCGCAATCACTGTGATTACGGGAGTGATCTTCGGTCTTGCTCCTGCGCTCCAGTTGGCAAACACCAACGCGAATCAGAACCTGAAGGACGGTGGCAGTGAAGGGAATCGCAGCGTGGCGGGCGGGCGCATCGGTAGTTTGCTGATCGCCGCTGAAGTCGCGCTGGCGGTTGTGTTGCTGATTGCGAGTGGATTGTTGCTGCGGACGATCTGGCAACTCCGTCAGATCAATCCCGGCTTCGACGATCGCAACGCGCTCGCGGTCACGCTGCAACTATCTGAGAAGAAGTACGCGGATAGCGCGCACGTCGCGTCATTCAGCAAACAGCTCGTACGGCAGGTTTCCGCTCTGCCTGGCGTGCAGACGACTGGGGTTGCCCGGATTCTGCCCATAGCACACGACCTTCCGACCGGCTTTTACGTCGAGGGCCGGCCACGCGAGCCTGACAACCAGTTACCGCAGACAAATTATTCAGCCGTGTCCGGAGATTATTTCGCTGCGATGAAGATCCCGCTTCTCGCGGGTCGCACCTTTAACGATCGCGACGATCTGAAGGCGGCGCGAGTCGCGATCGTGAGCGCCGAGTTGGCCGAGCGCGTCTTTCCCGGCGAAAGCGCGATCGGTAAGCGGATCAATGTCACTACCGGCCCCGAGAGTTTTCGCGAAATCGTCGGCGTTGTGGGCGACGTAAAACAAAAAGGCCTCGCACAGGAAACACGGCCACACGTGTATGAGCCCTTTGCGCAAGCGCCGAATCATTTCATGACGCTGGTTGTGCGCACCGACAGCGATTCGTCAGCGATCGTTCCTGCCATTCGCGCGAAGGTGTTTGAGTTGGACCACGAGCTACCGCTACAGCGCGTCACCACGCTCGACAAATTAATCTCGAATTCCATTAGTCGACAGCGATTTGCGTGCGCTGTGCTTGCGGTGTTTGCGGGCGTCGCGTTGGTGCTGGCGCTGGCTGGGCTTTACGGCGTCATTTCCTATTCCGTCGCACAACGCACGCGCGAGCTTGGAATTCGTGTCGTGCTCGGCGCGCAGGCGACGGACGTCGTGAGACTGGTGCTCAAACAGGGAATGACTTTTGTGCTGCTGGGTGAAGTCGTGGGAATCGCGGGAGCGTTCGCGTTAACTAGATTGATCGGCGGACTGCTTTTCGGCGTATCACCCACAGACGCAAAAACATTCGTCACTGTCGCGGTTTCATTGTTCCTAGTCGCGCTCGTCGCGTGCTACGTGCCCGCGCGCCGCGCCACGAGGGTGGATCCTTTGGTGGCGCTTAAATAAAGAAGAAAGGTCATCCACAGATTACACAGATTACACAGATTACTTCTGGTAAATCGGTGTACTCGGTGTAATCGGTGGATGGTTCACTGAATGGAAAACTTAATCAAAGATATTCGCTACGGCGTTCGCATGTTCACGAAGAACCCTGGTGTGACGCTGGTTGCAGTGATCACGCTCGCGCTCGGCATTGGCGCTAACACCGCCATCTTCAGCGGCGTTAACGCGTTTCTCATGCGACCGCTCCCGGTCTCTAACTCCCACGAGCTCGTGCGACCGATGGAGATTGCGGAAGACCGCGGCTTGAGCGACGAGATGTCGTATCCGGATTTTCTCGACTACCGAAACCAGGCCACATCCTTCGCCGGCTTGACCGCCGAAGACATGATCCAGGTGGCCATCAACTCTGAAAATCAGAACGACGTCATTTGGGGACAGGTCGTGTCTGCCAGTTATTTCGACGTGATGCAGGTCAAGCCGATCATGGGCCGCACGTTTCTTCCCGATGAAGACAAGACCGCCGGCGGCAATCCGGTCGTCGTGTTGGGTAACAGCTTCTGGCAACGACGGATGGCGTCCGATCCGAACATCGTCGGCAAGAAGGTCCAACTGAACAATCGCGCGTATGAAGTGATCGGCGTCTCTCCCGAGTATTTCCACGGCTCGAAGTTCGCTCTCTCGATGGACTTCTGGGTGCCTATCTCAATGGCTGAAGAACTGCGCCGCAATCCAGGCGTTCTCGTCGAGCGCGGCAGCCACTGGATGAACGTGATTGGACGGCTTAAACCCGGAGTGTCGATGGACCAGGCCTCAGCCGAGATGTCAGCAATCGCCACGCGCCTGAACCAGACTTATCCCGACTATCGCGCGAACAACACACAGGCTAAAGTGCTGGGCGAAGTTGAAGGTCGCTTCGAAGACATGGGCGGCGTCTTCAAAAGCGCAGGCGCGATCGCGATGGCCATTGTCGGACTCATCCTTCTGATCGCGTGCGCAAACGTCGCGAACCTCATGCTCGCGAGAGCGGCGGCACGTCGCAAGGAGATCGGAATCCGCCTCGCTTTAGGCGCGAATCGTGCGCGTCTGATCCGACAACTTCTCACCGAGAGTCTTCTGCTTTCATTACTCGGCGGCGCGCTCGGTTTGTTGCTCGCGTTCTGGGTCAGTGATCTGATGGAAGGCTTCATTCCGGTCCTCGAATACAACTTCGTCAAGGACTTCTTTGCGCTCGACTCGCGCGCGCTCGTGTTCACTCTGATCATTTCATTGGCAACGGGACTCGTGTTTGGTCTCGCGCCCGCGTGGCAGTCGTCGAATCCCGACGTCGTGCCGGTGCTGAAAGGCGATCCGGAAGCTGCGCTGAGAGGGAAGAGAAGAGCGTTTGGTTTGCGAAATGTGCTGGTCGTGGCGCAGGTTGCGTTGTCGCTCGTGGTGCTTGTTTGCGGAGGTCTCTTCATCAAGAGTTTCCGCAAAGCGCAGACGATGGATCCCGGTTTCGATAATCCAAATGGATTGATCGTGTCGTTGAGCCCGCAGTTGGTCGGTTACGACGAAGAGCAGGCGCGGAACTTCTACAAACAGATTGTCGAGCGTGTTTCGCACGTACCGGGAATCGAGGCTGCTTCGCTGGCGCGCACGCTTCCGCTCGGCGACAGCTCCAACTCGAATGGTCCGATCCTGAAAGAAGGCGAGACGCTCGCGCGCGGAAGTGCGGGACGCAACATCATGACGAATGTTATTAGTCCCGGCTTCTTCAAGACGATGCAGATTCCGATTCTCGAGGGCCGCGACTTCGACGATCGCGATCAGCAGAAGACGCAACGCGTCGTCATCGTGAACCAGCGAATGGCCCAGACACTCTGGCCCGGTGAGAGTGCTGTTGGAAAACGCATCTTCATAGGCGCGGAAAGTCGCGACGCTTTGGAAGTTGTCGGCGTGGTTAAGACCGGCAAATACCGCGCGCTCGCAGAAGATCCGAAGCCATTCTTCTACTACCCGACGAGCCAACGACGGCCAAGCACGATGCTGCTGGTGATGCGTTCGAGCGTTGACCCGCGCAGTCTCGTGAGCGCCGTGCGCAGCGAAGTTCAGGCGCTCGATCGACGTGTGCCTGTCTCGGGCGTCAAGACGATGGACGAGCACAAGACGTACGCGCTCTGGGCGCCGAACATGGCGGCGAGTTTCTCGCTCGCGTTTGGCGTGGTGGCGATGCTGTTGAGCGCAGTCGGACTCTACAGCGTGATGGCGTACGTCGTTTCGCAGCGCACGCGTGAAGTCGGTATCCGCATGGCGCTCGGCGCGAATCGTGCCGACGTGTTGAAGATGATCACGCGGCAGGGAATGCGTCTCGCGGCAGTTGGCGTTGGAATCGGGTTGTTGCTGTCACTGGCGCTCGCGCAGGTGTTGTCGTCGCTGTTGATTGGTGTGAGCGGGTACGACGTCTCGACGTTCATTCTCGTTCCCACGTTGCTCGCCGGGGTGGCGCTGGTCGCGTGTTACTTGCCCGCGCGACGCGCGACGAAGGTCGATCCCCTCGTAGCGCTCAGGTATGAATAGGGCCACGAAAAAGCACAAAAGAAAGAAACATGGACCAATTAATTAAAGATACCCGATATGGAATGAGGAGTTTGCTCAAGCGGCCCGCGTTTACGGCAATCACAGTCTTGACGCTCGCGCTCGGCATCGGCGCGAACACTGCAATCTTCAGTGTGATTTATTCGGTGCTGATCAAGCCTCTGCCGTTCTATCGCGCCGACCGCATCGTTCTTCTCTGGGGGCACGATCGCGCTGAGGACGATCGTCGCAGTCAGGTGTCGCACACGGACGTCGTCGATTTCCGTTCGCAGACGACACTCTTCGACAGCATCTCCACGTTCAATAACTGGACTCCGCTCCTGTCCGGAAGCGGCGAGCCGGCGCGCATCAGCGGCGCACTCGTCGGTGACGATTTCTTCAAGGTGATGGGCACGCAGCCGCTTCTTGGTCGAGCCTTCCTGCCTGAAGAACAAGAGGACGGTAAGGACCAGGTGGTCGTGTTGAGTTACGAGCTGTGGCAGAAACAACTGAACGGCGATCCGAATGCGGTTGGGAAAACGATCCTGCTCAACCTGCGGCCACACACGATCGTCGGCGTGATGCCCGCTGGTTTTCAATCCTTACCCGGCACGCTGCTCGACAAGCCGGCTCTTCTTTACCGCCCCGTCGCGGAAGAGACGAGCGAGAAAATGCGTTCGGCTCGTCACCTTCGGGCCATCGGTCGCCTTAAAGACGGAGTAACAGTGGCGCAAGCTCAAAGCGAAATGAGCATGATCGCGCAGCGTCTGGAAACTCAACATCCTGAGTCGAACGCCGATTGGGGCATTCACCTCGCTGGTTTGCAGGAAGACACTGTTCGAGATCTGCAAAAGACGCTGTGGGTGTTGTTTGGAGCGGTCGCATTTGTGTTGCTAATCGCGTGTGCGAACGTTGCGAACCTGCTCCTTGCGCGCGCGACTCTGCAAGCATCGGAGATGAGCATCCGCACTGCTTTGGGCGCTTCGCGCTGGCGATTGTTACGGCAGGCGCTCACAGAGAGTGCGCTGCTCGCGTTCACCGGCGGAGTCGTTGGGTTGTTCCTGGCGATCTGGGGAATCGATCTGATCAAGGCACTCGGCAGCGAGATGCTTCCACAACTTCAGGCAGTCGAGCTCAGCCTGCCCGCGCTCGGTTTCACTCTCGCGCTTTCGTTGCTGACGGCGTTGCTGTTTGGTTTGGCGCCGGCGTGGCAGAGTTCGCAACCAAACTTGAGTGAAGCGCTCAGAGGTGACGGTCGCACGTCGACCGGCGGCGTGCGACGTACGCGGCTGCGCAGTGTTTTGGTCGTTTCAGAAATCGCGTTCGCGTTGGTGTTGCTGATGTGCGCAGGGTTGCTGATTCGCACTGTTGTCCAGTTGCAAAAAGTCGATCCGGGTTTTGACTATACACACACACTGAAGATGGACCTCGGTTTGCCATCAATTCGATATTCGAACGACGCGAAACGCGCCGAGTTTTATCAGGAACTGACGAATCGTGTTCAGGCGCTTCCGGGCGTGGTGAGTGCCGGTGTCGTTACTCCATTGCCCTCAGCCGGCGACTTCGACAGCACCGGCATCGAGATCGAGCATCAGCCTTTTCCAACCGGTCAGGGACCGATGGCCGACCGTTACATCGTGACGCCTGGTTATTTTCAAGCGCTCGGAATTCGACTCGAACGCGGACGCGAACTTACAGAACAGGACGTCGCGGATGCTCCCCTGGTGATGCTGGTCAGTGAGAGTCTGGCCGCGCGGTTTTGGCCCAACCAGGATCCGATCGGGAAGAGAATCAAGCTGCCGTGGAATCCGGGACGCTCTGATGAGCCGTGGCGAACGATCGTCGGAGTTGTGCGCGATGTAAAGCAGTATGGACCAGACAAGCCGAGCTCGATGGGTTTGTACGTACCGCACGCACAGTATCCAGTTCCGTTCATGACGCTGGTGGCGCGAACGTCAGGCAACCCGGCAGAGATGGTCGGAACAGTCAGGAAGACGGTGCAAGGGCTCGATGCGGATCAGGTGCCGACGAATGTCGCGACGATGGAAGACGTGATGATGAATTCGATTCAGTCAAGGCGTTTTCCGATGTTCCTGCTCGGCGGGTTTGCGGCACTCGCTCTGGCGCTCGCGGCGGTGGGGATATACGGCGTCATGTCGTACGTGGTGGCCCAACGCACGCATGAGATCGGGATTCGCATGGCGCTGGGAGCGGGCACGGGCAATGTTCTGCGGTTGATCGTCGGGAATGGTTTGTGGCTGGCGGTCATGGGCGTGTTGCTTGGGGCGGTCGGCGCGTTTGGGTTGACGCGCTTGATGAAGAGCTTGTTGTTCGGAGTGGTCCCGACGGATGTTTCAACGTTCGTTGTTGTCGCTGTCGGTTTGATTGCAGTGGCGCTGGTGGCCTGCTATCTCCCGGCGCGTCGCGCGACGAAGATCGATCCGCTCACGGCGCTAAGGAATGAATGAGGGGCGGGCCACAAAAAGGCACAAAAGGGAAACATAAAAAGAAATTTGAGTATCCACTTCTGTTTTGTGTCTTTTGTGCCTTTTTGTGGCTAAGAGAGGCATCATTATGGATTCAGTAATTAAAGACATTCGCTACGCAATCAGAGGCTTGCTCAAGCGACCCGGCTTTACGGCGATCGCGGTGTTGACGCTGGCGCTCGGTATTGGGGCGAACACCGCGATATTCAGCGTTGTTAATGCCACGCTTCTGCGGGCGATCCCGGTTGCTGATCCGGATCGGCTCGTTTACGTGTTCAATGGACCAGCGGGCAGCGTCTTTTCCTATCCTGACTACGCTGCGTTGCGCGATCAGAACAACGTTTTCGATGGTCTAATCGCGTGGGGTAGCATCTCGGCCAGTCTCAATACCAACGACCAGACAGATCTCGCCACGGGGGCAATCGTCACCGGAAACTTCTTTGACGTCATCGGTGTGCGCGCGCAGTTGGGACGCGTCTTCTCTACCGACGACGACAAGGTTCCCGGCGGACATCCGGTCGTGGTGATCAGTCAGGGCTTATGGCAACGCCGTTTCGCCGGCGATCCGAATATCGTCGGCCGGCAACTTCTCTTGAATGGCCATACATTCACTGTCATCGGGGTCGTTCCGGCTGGTTTCAATGGACTACAACTCGGCCCTATCCACGATCTGTACGTTCCAATGATGATGCAGGCCACTATGCGGCCGCCGCGCGGTGGATATTCGGGTGAGATGAATCCCGACCTGCTTCAGACGCGGCACAATCGTTGGCTCTTCACCATCGGAAGACTCAAGCCCGGCGTAAGTGCTGAACAAGCACAAGCCTCTCTGTCTCTCATCGCAAAACAACTTGCAGAAACGTATGAGGCAAATCAGGGCCGCGGGGTTTCGGTTTCTCCTTTTAGTGAAGGCGATACACCATCGACTCGCCGGCAACTATCGTCGGTCGCAGGTTTGCTAATGGCGGTCGTAGGCATTGTCCTTCTAATTGCATGCGCGAACGTCGCGAATCTTCTGCTCGCACGGAGTTCAGCACGCACGAAGGAGATCGCTGTCCGTCTCGCGATTGGTGCAACGCGTTGGCGAATCGTGAGGCAGCTCCTGACGGAAGGCGTGCTGCTCGCAACGCTTGGAGGCGCCGCAGGGCTGCTGCTCGCCTGGTGGGTCACACGTTACTTGAGCGCGATACCGCCGGGTGCTTTACCGCTAACTCCGCAGTTTTCGATCGATCGGCAAGTGCTCTTCTTTACGTTGGGACTCTCTCTGCTCGCCGGTGTCGTCTTCGGACTCGCTCCCGCTCTGCGCGCTTCGAAACCGGCGCTGATTCCCGCCTTGAAAGACGATGCGGGAGCGTTCTTCGAACGAACAAGACTCTTCGGTGTGCGAAACCTGCTCGTCGTCACACAGGTCGCACTCTCTGTCGTGTTGCTGATCGCTGCCGGACTCTTCCTTCGCAGTTTGCGGCAGGCACAGACGATCGACCCGGGCTTTGATGCCGAAAAGATCGTTTCGCTTCCACTCAACATCAATCTGCTCCGTTACACCAAACCTCAGGGACGCGAGTTCTATCGACAGGTCCTCGAACGCGTCGAAGCGATTCCCGGAGTCGAATCTGCCAGCGTCGCACGCGTTGCGGCCGTCAGCGGCAGCTCGTCCGTGCGCAGCTTGTTGATTGAAGGACGTGACGGTTCCGGCAATCAACGCAGCGAGGGCGGGGTATCGCCTTCGGGAGACGCCGAGTCCGTGCGATCCAACGTTGTTGGTCCAAAATACTTTCAGACGATGGGTATTGGATTGCTTCAGGGACGCGACTTCAATTCGCAGGACATTGAAAATCATCCGCCGGTGGTGATTGTGAACGACACCTTTGTGCGCCGGCATTTTCCATCGGAGGATGCACTCGGTAAGCGTCTGAGTTTTGGTGGCCCGCAGGGACCATGGCGCGAAATCGTCGGGATTGTGCGCACGAGCAAATATGCGAGTCTCGGCGAAGCACCGACGCCGGTGGCCTATTTGCCCCTTGCGCAAAATCATGAAACGGGGATGACGCTGCACGTGCGTACGAAGGTCGATCCGTCGACGGTCGCCGGCGCGATTCGCAACGAAGTGCAGGGACTCGAGAGAAATCTTCCGCTCGGAAATCCGGAGACGATGAGTGCCCGTGTTGCGAATTCGCTTTTCGCCGCGCGGATCGGTGCGATTCTGCTGGCAGTTTTTGGTGGACTCGCGTTGCTGCTCGCCTCGATCGGTTTGTATGGCGTGATGGCGTTTGCCGTTGCGCGACGCACGCGCGAGTTGGGCATTCGCGTGGCTCTCGGCGCGCGGCCGGGGGACGTTTTCAGACTCGTGTTGAGACAGGGAATGACGCTCGTTGTCGTAGGGTTAGTTATAGGAGTAGGCGTCGCGGCGATGGTGACGCGATTGTTGAGCGCGTTTCTCTATGGCGTGAGCACGAGAGACACGTTCACTTTCATAGCGATCCCTGTACTGCTCACATTGGTTGCGCTGCTCGCCTGTTATTTGCCGGCGCGACGCGCGACAAAAGTCGATCCGCTCACGGCGTTGAGATATGAATGAATTATGGGCCACAAAAAGGCACAAAAGGCACACAAAAAGATTTATGCATTTACTTGTAAAGGCTGCTTCTGGTTCTCCTTTTCCGTTGTGTGCTTTTTGTGCCTTTTTGTGGCTTAAAAAATAACTGAGGCATGATTATGGATTCACTTATCAAAGATATTCGGTATGCAGTTCGGGGCTTGATCAAGCACCCGGGGTTTGTGGCGATTGCGGTGATCACGCTGGCACTGGGCATTGGCGCTAATACCGCGATCTTCAGTTTGGTGAACACGGTTCTGTTGCGCTCGTTGCCGGTCGATCGCCCGGGAGAGATTGTTTCTGTTTCCATTCGTGGCAAAGACGATTCGTTCTCAGCCTTCTCCTATCCAAACTACACCGACTTTCGCGATCACAACGAAGTGCTTTCCGGATTGCTCGCGTACCGGTTTGTGCCAGTGGCCCTGAGTCGTGGCGGCGCGAACGAACGCATCTGGGGTTATGAAGTCTCCGGAAATTATTTCGATGTCCTGGGCGTGAAAGCCGTTCGCGGCCGGACGTTCCTCGCAGAGGAAGACAAGACACCGAATTCACATCCCGTCGTTGTTGTCAGCTATGACTCCTGGCAGCGACGCTTCGGAGCAGATCCGGACCTCGTTGGCAAGGACGTACTCCTGAACAATCACCAGTTCCGCGTCATTGGCATTGGACCCCAGGGTTTTAAGGGGACCGAAATCGTGTATTCACCGGAGCTCTGGGTTCCGGCTGCAATGATCGAATGGGTCGAGCCGGGAGCGACTTGGCTCAACGATCGGAGGTCAAAGAACTTCTTTGCGGTCGGCCGGCTCAAACCCGGAGTCACTGCACGGCAAGCCGAAGCCTCGCTCCAGCTCCTGTGCCAACAGCTCGCCAAAGAATATCCCGACACTAACGAAGGACAATCCGTCAACGTTGGACCAACCGGCTTCATCATTCCGGACCTGCGTGGCGCCGTCGTCAGTTTCACATGGGTGATGATGGCGGCAGTTGGCCTGGTATTACTCGTGACGTGCACGAACCTGGCCGGACTCATGCTCGCGCGAGCGACCGATCGGCGTCGAGAGATAGCGATTCGCCTGGCGATGGGCGCAAATCGCCTGCGACTAATTCGACAGCTTCTCACCGAAAGCATCCTGCTTTCATTTGTTGGCGGCGCGGCCGGCGTCCTGCTCGCTGTCTGGATAGTGAAGGCGCTGCTCGCACTCAAGCCTCCAATCGATTTTCCACTCGCAATGAATATCGAAATGGATTGGCGAGTGTTGCTGTTCTCTCTGACCGTCTCCCTTGCGGCGGGAGCAATCTTCGGATTGGCTCCAGCATTGCAAGCCACACGTCCCAATCTAACGAACACATTGAAAGACACGGCCGCTCAAGGTGGTGCGGCGAGAACGCGCTTGAGGAGTGTTTTGGTTGTCGCGCAGATCGCAATCTCGCTGGTGGTGCTGATCGCCGCCGGACTCGTCGTGCGTTCATTGCAACAACTGCAAACGATGAATCCGGGTTTCGATCCGCAGAATGCACTCTCGATGTCTTTTGACCTGGGTTTGCAAGGATACGACCCGGCGCGCGGACAACAGTTCTATCGCCAGTTGATGGAACGTGTGCGTTCGCTGCCGGGAGTTGAGTCAGCGTCTATTTCAGATTACCTGCCGCTAAGTCTGAACTTCAACAGCCGCAACATCTTCGTCGAAGGTAAGCCTGTCGAGCGCGGGGAAAATGTGCCGTTGGCGATGGTGTCGAGTGTTGGACCAGCATATTTCAAGACGATGGGCACTCCGATCGTCGATGGACGTGAGTTCACCGACCAGGACCAGGAGAAGTCTGAACAAGTTGCGATTGTCAACGAGACGCTCGTGCGACGCTTGATGCCTGAGCTAAAAACAGCCGGTGAAGCCGTCGGAAAGCGCCTCAGTTGGCGCGCGGACGGTCCAATGAGGCGAATCGTGGGCGTGGCGAAGGAGGGTAAGTACTTCAATATCGCCGAAGAGCCGCGCATGTTCGTCTGGACGCCGATCAGTCAGGACTACTCTTCGAACGGCATCGTCATAGTGCGCACGAAGTCTAATCCCGAGACGATGTTTGGCGCGGTTCGCGGACAGGTGCAATCGCTCGACCCGAATTTACCGCTCTTCGACGTCAACACGTTGAGTGTGCATATGCGGTTGGCGTTGTTTCCGGCGCGAGTTGCCGCGACAGTGCTCGGTGTGTTTGGACTGGTGGCACTGCTGCTTGCGGCGATCGGAGTTTATGGGATCACGTCGTACGCAGTTGCGCAGCGCACGCATGAGATTGGAGTTCGTCTTGCACTCGGTGCGCAGTTGGGCGACGTGCTGAGGCTCGTGCTAAGTCAGGGACTGAAGTTGACGCTCATCGGCACTGCGATTGGATTGCTTGGTGCGTATCTCGCGACACGTGCGATCACGAGCGTGCTCTATGGGGTGAGTGCGACCGATCCGCTTACGTTTGGTTTTGTTTCGTTGTTGCTCGTGGCAGTTGCGCTGCTCGCGTGCTACGTGCCCGCGCGCCGTGCGACGAAAGTCGAACCGTTAGTAGCATTAAGAAACGAATAGGGCCACAAACAGGCACAGAAAAATGGAAACTCTACTTAAAGATCTGCGCTACGGCATTCGCAGTTTTCTCAAGCGACCGGGGTTCCTGGTGATTGCTGTTTCGACACTTGCGCTCGGCATCGGCGCCACGACTGCGATGTTCACTGTTGTGAACTCAATTCTGTTGCGACCGCTGCAATTTCCGGAATCAGAACAGATCGTTCTGCTTGAAAGCGTCAATCCGCAGTTGGGAGTTAAGCGATCCAATGTGTCCGTGCCTGACATCCTTGACTGGCAAAAGCAAAGTCAGTCGTTTGAACAGATCGGGGCGTTTGTCACAAGCACCTTTTTCCTGCAGGCGGCCGGAGATGAAATGGAACGCGTTCGCGCTGCGGGTGTAACCTCCGAGTTCTTTCCGATCTTCCGCACTAATCCGCTCCATGGCCGGCTGTTTCTGCCGGACGATTTCCAACGAGGCAAAGAACCTGTCGTTCTTAGTTATGCATACTGGCAACGCCGGTACGGCGGTTCAACTGACGTGCTGAACACCAACGTGATGATTGGCACTGAGGCCTCAGCCATCGTTGGGATCATGCCTCCCGGTTTCAATTATCCCGACGACACAGAAATGTGGTGGTCGCGAGCACTCCGTACGGACGAAGTACGCGACAACCGTTACATGAACGCTGTTGGGCGCTTGAAGCCGAACGTATCGATTGCGCAGGCACAGGTGGAGCTGGATACGATCAGTGAACGCCTTGCCCAGAACTACAGTGTGACAAACAGTAATTGGACCGCTCGAATTACCGAACTGCAAGAACGCCTCGTCGGAGAGTTGCGAACGTCTCTGCTGATTCTGTTGGGTGCGGTAGCGTTTGTCCTTCTGATTGCGTGCGCGAACGTTGCGAACCTTCTGCTGGCCCGTGCTGCTTATCGACAGCAGGAGATTGCCGTCCGCACAGCGCTCGGCGCCAGTCGCATGCGCATCGTGCGGCAACTGTTAACAGAAAGTGTTCTGCTTTCGATCGTTAGTGGCCTGATCGGGCTGGGGTTGAGCATCTGGCTTATCAAACTTCTGATTGCGATCAGTCCAGCGAATAGCCCACGTGTCAACGAGATCGGGATCGACTTGCGCGTGTTTGGGTTCACTCTAGGTGTAACTGTTCTTGCGGGTCTTCTCTTTGGGCTCTTCCCCGCGCTCCAAACGTCGCGCCCCAACCTCAACGAAATGCTTAAAGACAGCGGGCGTCATGGTGTTGAGAGTGGCGGACGTAATCGCGTCGGAGGTTTGCTCATCGTTTCCGAGATCGCGCTGTCGTTCATGCTGCTCGTAGGCGCGGGTTTGCTGATCAAGAGTTTTATTAACTTGAGACAAACCAATCCGGGATTTAACGCAGATAACGTTCTGGTGATGCGGTTGGTCCTGCTATGGCCCAAGTACAAGGAGGCTGAACCGCGCGTACAGGCCTTTAAGCAGGTAATCGACAACGTAAAAGCAATTCCGGGTGTGCAATCCGCCGGCGCGGTGCTCTCGCTGCCATTGAGAGGCGATAGATTTGCGCTGGGGCGCTCGGTGATTACCGAGGGTCGCCCAATGAGGCCCGAAGAAGCAGTAAATGCGCGGCACCTGACGGTGACCGGCGACTACTTTCAGACGCTTCAGATTCCGTTGAAAGCGGGAAGATTATTTACCGAACAGGACAACTCACAGTCGCCAAAGGTTGTAATCATTAGTGAAAAAATGGCGCGAGAGTTGTGGCCCAATGAAAACCCCATCGGTCGTCACTTCGCTATCTGGCGCGACGAAAAGTTCTCACGAGAAGTGATCGGTGTCGTAGGGGATACGAAGGTGGAGACGCTCGATAAAGAAACTGAAAACCAGATGTACATTCCGTACCTTCAGGATTCGGGATGGAGCAGCCTCTCGCTGGTTGTGCGTACAACGGGTGATCCGGGGGCGTTCGCCGGCTCGGTGCGAGAAGCAATTCGCGCCGTGGATAAAGGCATACCGACTTACAACTTGAGGACGATGAACGATGTCGTCTCAGTTTCCGCCGCGCCGCGACGCGTTCCGATGTTGTTGTTTAGCGCTTTTGCAGGAGTCGCGATGTTGCTCGCGATGCTTGGTATTTACGGCGTCACTTCCTACTACGTCACGCAAAGGACACATGAGATTGGCGTGCGCATGGCGCTCGGCGCGCAGATCGTCGACGTGCTCAAGCTCGTGGTGCGGCGGGCGATGTTGCTTGCCGTGATAGGGATCGGTATCGGGGTCGCCGGCGCTGTTGCGATAACTCGATACATGGCGGCGCTATTGTTTGGTGTGAAGCCAATCGACGTCATCACCTTCATCGGGGTCGCAATCGTGTTGGCAATTGTTGTTCTGGTGGCGTGTCTTGTACCGGCACGGCGCGCGGCGAAGATCGATCCATTGGAAGCGTTGAGATAGGGCGCTTCTCTGCGTATCTCTGCGTCCCTCTGCGCCTCTGCGGTTAACCGCTGTTTTCACCGCAGAGGCGCAGAGGGACGCAGAGTTACGCAGAGGAAAACCATCGCCATCTTTTTGAAGATTGCGGTGTTAACCAGGTATGGAAACACTACTTAAAGACATTCGTTACGGCGTTCGAGGTCTGCTCAAACGGCCAGGTTTTACCGTTATCGCTCTCATAACTCTCGCGCTCGGCATCGGCGCGAACACCGCGATTTTCAGCGTCGTAAACGCCGTGCTACTCCGGCCTCTCCAGTTCAAAGATCCCGAGCAGCTCGTCGTCGTCTGGGAAGACGCCGCATTCGCAGGCTTCCCGCGAAATACTCCCGCGCCCGCAAACTACTTCGACTGGAAAAACCAGAACCAGTCGTTTACAGACATGGCCGCGTGTGCCGAGGTCAGCTTCAACATCACGGGCGACGGTGATCCGGAGCGCGTCATGGCCTACGCGGTCACATCAAACTTCTTCCCGCTCTTCGGTGTGCAGTCCCTCATCGGTCGCAACATTCTCCCGGAAGAAGATCGTCCCGGCGGAAACAAAGTCGTCCTGCTGAGCCACAGTCTCTGGCGGTCGCGATATGGTGGCGATCCAAATATCCTCAATCGCGACATTCTGCTGAACGGCGAGAAGCATTCTGTCGTCGGTGTGATGCCTGCGAGCTTTCAGTTTCTCGAGAGAGAAGTTCGCATGTGGGTTCCGATTGCGTTCGACCAGGAAGAGATGACGAATCGCGGCGGACACTATTTGAACGTTGTCGCGCGTTTGAAACCCGGTGTTGCGATCCCGCAGGCGCAGGCGGACATGAACGCCGTCCAGAGCCGCATTGTGCGAGACCACCCCGACGAAACGTTCGATGGAAAACTCGGCGCGATCGTCATGCCGATGCGCGAACAACTCGTCGGCGCAACGCGCAGCTCGCTCATCGTCTTGCTCGTCGCCGTCGCGTTTGTGCTGCTGATCGCCTGTGCGAACGTCGCAGGACTTCTGCTCGCGCGTGCTGTCGCTCGCAGGCGGGAGATCGCATTGCGCGTGGCGCTTGGTGCGAGTCGTCTGCGTATCGTCAGGCAATTGTTGACTGAGAGTTTGCTGCTGGCGACAGTCGCGGGTGTGCTCGGCTCGGTACTGGCTTACTGGAGTTTTACGTTTCTACAAGGACTCGTCCCACCCGAGATGGCGCATTTGACGAGTCTCAAACTCGACACACGCATCCTCGCATTCACGCTGCTGATCTCGATCGTCACTGGAATCATCTTTGGTCTCGTGCCTGCGCTGCAATCGGCCAACATCGATCTGAACGACGCTTTGAAACAGAGCAGCACGCGCACAACGTCGACTGGTCGACTGCGAAGTGGGTTGATCGTGTCGGAAGTTGCGCTCTCACTCGTGTTGCTGGTGGGCGCTGGGTTGCTGATCCAAACGTTGTTTCAACTGTTTCGTCAGTACGCGGTGTTGGAGCCCGAAAAGATTTTGACTATGCGCACTGTTTTGCCGCGTCAGGGCTCGGGCGATACGCCAGGGAAATACAGCGACCCACAACGACGCAACAACTTCTACCAACGGGTGTTGGAGCGCGTTGAGAAACTGCCGGGCGTTGTTAGCGCCGGCTACACCACGTCTGTGCCGCTTCTATGGAAAGGTGGGAGCAGCGGTTTTTACCCCGAGGGCATCCGCGAACCGATTCCGGGAATGGCTTACGATGCTACTCATCGTCAGGTAACGACTGATTACCTCAAGACGATGAACGTCCCGCTTCGCCAGGGACGTTATTTCACCAACGCTGACAACGAGAATTCGCTTCCAGTCGCGATCGTCAACGAGCAGATGGCGCGCCAGTACTGGCCCGGCGAGAATGCGCTCGGACGTCGTTTCAAGATCGGTGGACCAGACACGGACCGGCCCTGGACCACGATCGTCGGCATCGTCGCAGATGTGCGGCAGATGGGTATAGACGAGCCCGTGAAAGCCGAGATGTACCTGCCTAATCGTCAGATCACTCACAACCCCTGGTTCATACCGCGCGATCTCGCGATTCGTACGACCGGAGATCCGATGAGTCTCGTGGGTTCGGTGCGGCAGGTGATTCGAGAAGTCGATCCGGACCAGCCTGTTTCCAACATCGCAACGATGGCGGACGTGTTGGGTGAAGAGGCGTCGCAGCGTCGGATGGGAATGATCATGCTCGTCGCGTTTGCCGGACTCGCGTTGTTACTCGCGTCGCTCGGTATCTACGGCGTGCTGGCTTACTTCGTCACGCAACACACGAACGAGATCGGTGTGCGGCTCGCGCTCGGTGCGACGCCGCGCAACATTCTGTTCCTGGTGTTGAAGAAGGGGATGGGACTTACGCTTGCCGGTGTGGTGATCGGCGTGGTGGCGTCGTTTGCGCTGACGCGGTTGATGAGTTCGTTGCTATTTGGTGTGAAGGCGTCGGATCCGTTGACGTTTGTTGCGGTGCCGTTGCTACTCGCGGCTGTGGCGTTGCTGGCATGTGCGATTCCTGCGCGCCGCGCGACGAAGGTCGATCCGATGGTCGCGTTGAGGTACGAATAAAGCCACAAAAGGCACAAAAAACAGAGCCACAAAAACAGAGGCACAAAAACAGGGCCACAAAGATGAACAATCTATGGCAAGACCTGCGATATGCGGTTCGTATTCTGTTTAAGAGCCCCGCGCTTACGACGACTGCTCTGCTGACGCTCGCGCTCGGTATCGGTGTAAACAGCGCGATCTTTAGTGTGGTGAATGCGATCGTGCTGCGGCCTCTGCCGTATCCCGAGTCGGAGCGGTTGATGGTCATCTGGGGCAATCTTCATAAAAAGGGGCTCGAGGAGATTGAGGCGTCGGCACTGGAGCTGAGAGACTTCCAGCAACAGTCGCAGGCGTTCGATCAGATCGCTGCCTACAGCACGCAAGGCTTGAACTTAACGGGTGTCGATCAACCCGAGCGTTTGCGCGGTGCGGCGATCTCCGCGAACCTGTTTCAGGCGCTCGGAATACAACCTCAGCTCGGCCGCAACTTCCTCGTCGAAGAAGATCAGCCCGGTAACGACGCGCGCGTTATCGTGAGTCATTCTTTGTGGCAGCGACGCTTTGGTGGAGACGCAAGCGTAGTAAACAAGACAATCCAGCTTGAGGGCCGCGCAGTGACAGTCGTCGGCGTCATGCCCGCGGATTTTCATTTTCCCGACCGAGATACCGAGGCGTGGATCCCGCTCGCGTTCACACCCGACCTGCTCGAGGAAAACAATCGCGGCTCGCATTTCCTGAATGTAATCGCACGACTGAAACCAGGCGTCACGCAGGCTCAGGCTCAAGCAGATCTCGACACAGTCACTGCCAGACTCTCCACAGAACACGCTTCGAATTATCGCAGCGGCTTCAGCACGACTGTGCGTTCTCTGCATGAAGAGTTGGTCGGTAATCTCCGCCGAGCGATGCTGATCCTGCTCGGCGCAGTTGGTCTGGTGCTGCTAATTGCCTGTGCGAACGTTGCCCACCTGCGTCTCGCAAGTGCGACCTCGCGTTATCGAGAGTTCGCGATTAGATCGGCATTAGGAGCGAACCGTAGTCGCGTCGTGCGACAGTTTCTGACTGAAAGCGTTCTACTCTCCATGCTCGGAGGCGCTGCCGGATTGGCGCTCGCTGTTTGGGTGGTTCGAGCGTTGGTCTTGCTGATGCCGAAGAACACGCCTCGCGTTGAGGAGATTCAACTCGACTATCGCGTGGTCCTGTTCACGCTCTGTACCGCTCTTCTGACCGGAATCATCTTTGGACTCGCGCCAGCGTTTCAGGCCGCGAAAACGAACCTCAACGACGTACTTAAAGAAGCAGGACGCAGCGGCACCGAGACATCGCGCCGGCTGCGTTTGCGAGACTTGCTCGTCGTTTCGGAGTTCGCGCTTTCACTGGTGTTGCTGATCGGCGCGGGATTGATGGTCAAGAGCCTTTTGCGCTTGCAGGAAGTCAAACCCGGATTCGAACCAGCAAACCTGCTGACGATGCGCATCGCACTGCCGTCGACCAAGTACGAAAACTTCAACCAGAGTCACGCGTTTTTCGAACAGCTCTTCGATCGTCTCGCCGCGCGACCTGACGTGAAGTCAGTCGGTGCGATCAACCTCCTGCCGTTCGGCGGTGGTGGCGGCGATCGCACTTTCATGATCGAAGACCAGCCGACACTCGCGGGCCAGGCCCGTCCTGACGAACAGATCAGGTTCGTGAGTCCCGGTTACTTCAGCACGATGGGCATCCCGCTGTTCAGCGGTCGTGATTTCACGCGCCACGACCTGCCCGATACTCAGCAGGTCGCGATCATCAACAGCGCCTTCGCCCGCAAGTACTGGCCCAACGGCAACGCGATCGGCAAACGCATCTCTTTTTCGACTCAAACTCCAAAGTGGTACGAGATCGTCGGCATCGTCGGCAACGTAAAACATCGCGGGCTGGACGTCGCCGACAGTCCTGAGCTTTACATCCCGGCGTTTCAACCGCTATTCGCCGACGCCAATGTGCCGCCGCTTTACCTCGCCGTGCGGACGGTGAACGAACCGTCGCAGATGGCGGCGGCGATGCGCACCGAAGTCGCGGCAATCGATCGCGATCAACCGGTCGTGAGTTTGATGACGATGGACCAGCGTATTTCCGACTCCATCGCGCCGCGTCGATTCAACATGTTTCTGCTGGGTCTGTTTGCTGCGTTAGCTCTAATTCTTGCCGCGATCGGAATCTACGGCATCATGGCTTTTTCGGTGGCCCAACGCACACACGAGATTGGTGTGCGCATGGCTTTGGGAGCTAACGCGGGGGATGTACTGAAGTTGATCCTGCGAAACGGTTTCAAACTCGCGCTGATCGGCATCGTCGTGGGCCTGCTTGTGGCTTACGCTGCGACACGCGTGCTCTCCACGTTGCTTTATGAAGTTAGCGCGACCGATCCAGCCGTTTTTGTGATTGATGCGTTCTTGCTTGCCGGCGCCGCGGTGTTGGCTTGTTACATTCCCGCGCGCCGTGCGACGAAGGTAGATCCGATCGTGGCCCTTCGCTACGAATAGAGCCGCAAAAGGCAAAGGACAGATCATGAACACTCTCCTGCAAGACCTTCAATACGGTCTAAGAATGTTGTTGAAGCACAAGAGCGTCACCGCGATTGCGGTGTTGACGCTCGCGTTGGGTATCGGCGCAAACACTGCGATCTTCAGTGTTGTCAACGCGGTCTTGCTCAACCCACTTCCGTACAGGGAGCCCGATCGACTCGTGGCTCTCTGGGAGAATGTGCCGACGCATGGTCGCTGGCGAACAGCGCCGGCGAATTTCTTTGACTGGAAGAAGCAGAACCGAGTTTTTGAAGACATTGCGGCATTTGGGGGCGCGACCGCAACACTCACGGGTGACGGCGATCCAGCGCAACTCGTCGGAACGAGAGTCAGTTCCGGCTACTTTGCTGTGGTCGGCATTCAGCCAATGCTTGGTCGCACATTTCTCGCGGAAGAATATGAAAGCGGCAAAGACAAAGTGGTCATACTGGGTCATTCGTTGTGGCAAAGTCGGTACGCTGGCGATAAGAACGTAATCGAACGTAGCGTCACGCTCGACGGTAACGCTTACACTGTTGTTGGTGTAATGCCGCCCGGAATTTACCCAGTTCGTCCTACCACTGCGGGCCGTATTGAGTTCGGCGAAGAACTACAAGACTTTTGGATTCCCATGGTTTTTAGTGCGGAGTTTGCCTCTTACCGAGGTGCCCATGTTCTAGGTGTCGTGGGAAGGTTGAAACACGGCACTACGATCGAGAAGGCCCGGGCAGAGATGGACGCGATTGGAGCCCGTCTCGCACAGGAACACACGGCCAACAGAGGCGAAGGGATCATTGTCAATCAATTCATGAATGAGGTGGTGGGAAATGTCAGACCGGCGCTGTTCACGTTGTTCGCTGCCGTTGGTCTCGTGCTATTGATTGCCTGTGCCAACGTTGCCGGGCTGCTGTTGGCCCAGCATGCAGGGCGCACTAAAGAGATTGCGATCCGCGCGGCCTTGGGCGCTGGTCGCGTGCGTCTGGTGCGGCAGTTCTTTCTCGAAGGATTGCTGCTTTCTTTTTTGGGAACTGTTGGCGGCGTCGCGCTCGCAGCCTTCGGCACAAAGTTGCTCTTGCAGTTTGTTCCGGCTGGAGTGCCGCGGCTCGCTCAAGTCAGTCTCGACCTGAGAGTGCTCGGATTCACGATGTTGATTGCACTCGCGACGTGTCTCATCTTTGGTTTAATACCTGCCTGGCACGCGTCGAAACCCGATCTGAATGCAGCGCTCGAACAGGGTAGCCGCACTTCGGGACCCGGAGCCAGTCGCTTGCGGTTCCGCCAGGCGTTAGTCGTCTTTCAGGTGAGCATTGCAGTGATGCTCGTGGTGGGGGCGGGCTTGTTGATAAAGAGTTTTTGGCTATTGCAACGAGTGGATCCCGGATTTGAGTCTGAAGGAGTTTTATCCGCCGGTTTGACTCTTCCTGTATCGAAGTATTCGGACCCAAATCAGATCAACAACTTTCACAAACAGTTACTCGAACGCATAACGGCCTTGCCTGGAGTGAAGACTGCTACTATTGCATACGATCCGCCATTGCAATCGAATTGGACCGATTCGGTCCAGATTGAGGGCCGGGTTATTCCGCCCAACACTCGGCCAGAATCAGCCAACTTCATTCCCGTTGGTTCGGATTATTTCGACACGGTCGGCGTGAAGCTTGCGGCCGGCCGAAAGTTCACTGCATTTGACGATCAGGACCATCCGGGCGTCGCGATTGTCAACGAGGCATTTGTCAAACACTACTTTCCGAACGAGGAGCCGCTGGGCAAACGAATCATGCCCGGACCTCCCGGAAGAATTTGGAGGCAGCAAAAGCTGACGCACTTTGAGATCGTCGGCATCGTGCGCGATGTTAAACTCGCGGGTCTCGAAGCTCCGTCCGAGCCGGCGTATTACCTGCCGGCTTCTCAGGCGCCGTTGCAGGACATGACGATCCTGGTACGCACGACGGTCGATCCGCTTTCGATCGTCGGTGCGGTACGCCAGGCCGTTTGGTCCGTCGATCCGAATCAACCGATCTCGAACGTCACTACGCTGGAGAAGGTTGTCGACGACAGCATCGCGCAACGTCGGCTGAACATGTTGCTGATGGGATTGTTTGGCGGATTGGCGATGCTGCTCTCGGCCGTGGGCATCTATGGGTTATTGTCACACGCCGTTACACAGCGAACACAAGAGATGGGAATACGGATGGCGCTCGGCGCGCAGGTTAGCGACGTTCTGAAGCTCGTGCTAAGGCAGGGGATGATGCTTGCGGTCGCCGGGGTGGGAATCGGACTCGTGGGGGCTTTTGCGTTGACGCGTTTGATTCGAGGGTTGTTGTTCGGCGTCACACCCAACGATGCGATGACGTTTGTCGTCGTCGCCGCTGTGTTGACCATCGTAGCACTGCTCGCGTGTTACATCCCCGCACGACGCGCAACGAAAGTCGATCCCTTAATCGCATTACGCTACGAATAAACATGATGGAAACGTTCCTCAACGACCTGCGATACGGTGCGAAGGTGCTCTGGAAGAGTAGGGGTGTGACGATCGTGGCGGTGGTTTCGCTTGCGATCGGAATCGGAGCAAACTCCGCGATCTTCAGCCTCGTCAACTCGATGCTTTTACGACCGCGCCCAGTGTCGCAGCCGGAACAACTCGTCGAGGTCTTCGTTGGCGAAGGCGAAAATCCCTACCACGCCACTTCATATCCCAGCTATCTCGAACTCCGCGACAACAACGAAGTGTTCACGGGCCTCGCGGCTTACGGCGTTGAGCAACTCAAGCTCGGCGGCGACAACGTCGAGCAGATTTGGGGCGAGGTCGTTTCGGGAAACTACTTTGACGTCTTAGGCGTTGCAGCTCAAAAAGGCCGCACATTTTCCGCGGAAGAAGATCTCGTGCCCGGACGAAATCCCGTGACTGTGATTTCGCACGGCTTGTGGCAGAGAAGATTCAATTCGGATCCGGAGATCGTCGGTAAGACCGTTACGATTAACGCGCAGCAACTGACCGTCATCGGCGTCGCGCCGCCTTTATACACGGGAATGATTCGCGGGTTCGCGATGGAAGTCTGGATCCCGGCGATGACGATGCCGCTGCTCAGCCGGTCCGGCGAAGGAACGCTGGGCCGTGGTAATCGCGGGTTGAGGATGATTGGCCGTCTCAAGCCGGACACAACCATCGAACAGGCGCGTGCACGCTTTGATCTGCTCGCGCAGGAAATGCGGGCAGCGCACCCGGAAGAATGGATGTCGAAACGATCGGGAAAAGTGCGGGAGTCGTTTATCACCGTCCTTTCCGAAAGTGAAACCCGCGTTCCTCCCGACATGCAATCAGTAGTGTGGGGCATCGTTGCGTTGCTCTTCGTAATCGTGAACCTGGTGCTGCTTATTGCCTGCATGAACCTCGCGGGCATGTTGCTCGCGCGAGCAGTGACGCGACGCAAAGAGATCGCCGTTCGCCTGGCGCTCGGGGCAAGCCGCGCCCGGATCGTTCGGCAGTTACTGACGGAGAGCGTGCTGTTGTCGATGATTGCAGGCGCTGCGGGAATACTGCTCGCAGTTTGGCTGCTCAATTTGATTGTCGCGTCGCTGCCGGCATTGCCGGAAGGTTTTCGCGTCGCCGTCGATCTTCGACTCGACTGGCGCGTCGTGCTCTACACGATCACTTTCTCAACCGCCACCGGGATTCTGTTTGGTCTCGCTCCGGCTTTGAACAGTTCGAAGGCCGATGTGTCTACAGTTCTAAAGAACGACTCGAGCCTGTTCACCGGTTTCTATCGCAAGTCGCGCGCGCGAATGGTGCTCGTGATGGTCCAGGTCGCATTTTCATTACTGCTGTTAATTACCGCTGGCCTGGTGTTGCGCAGCCTGGAGAAAGTTAGACCAACGCGTTTGGGCTTCAGCTCGGATAATATGCTCGTCGCGCCCGTCACGTTGGACGATACAAAATACGACCGACTCAAGAGGCAGGAATTTTTCCGGCAACTCTCCGAACGCGTTGCGAGTTTGCCGGGTGTGCAATCTGCAAGCCTCGTTAGCTACGTGCCCGGCGAGCTCACGGGATTCGCCCGGCGCACCACGGCCGTCGAGGGATACCAACCAAGCCCTGGCGAGAAGATGGACGTAAATAACTTTTTCGCTGGTCCACATTATTTTACGAACATGAAGGTCCCCTTTACACAGGGCCGTGATTTTGATGAACGCGATCGCGAAGGTGCGCAGTGTGTAGCAATTATCAACGAGGCATTCGTCAACCGATATCTTGCGGGGACGGCTGCACCGCTCGGAAAGCAGTTGACTAAATACGAGAGTGGGCGCGGTGCAACTCAGAAAATTTCATGTCAGGTAGCCGGCGTGATACGCGACAACGAGTGGTATACGTTATCGAAAGACATACCTCCTTTCTATGCTCTCGCACTTCAACAGTCGAATGTGGAACGTGCCACATTGATGGCTGCCACCGCGGGCGATCCGAAGACGCTCGTGCCGGCAGTGCGAAATATCGTCCGTGAACTTGATCGAAACGTTTCCATCACCGACGTGCAGTCGCTGGACGACTACTTCAGTCTTTTCCTCTATCCGTTTCGAATATCGGCTGTGGTAATGGGTGTGTGCGGTTTTATGGCAATGCTGCTGGCCGTTCTCGGGATTTACGGAATTGTTTCTTATTCGGTCGCGCAGCGCACGCGTGAGGTCGGCATTCGCATGGCGCTCGGCGCTTTGGAGAAAGACATTCTGCGACTGGTGATTGGGCAGGGAATGGTTGTGGTGACGATCGGGTTGGCGTTCGGGTTCGTACTGTCGCTCGTGCTGTTGCGGTTGTTGTCGAGTTCGCTGGTTGAGTTGGAACTGCCGCTGCCGATTAGTGCGACCGACCCATTGACGTTTGCGAGCGTCACGATATTGCTCGCACTCGTAGCGCTGCTGGCTTGTTACGTCCCAGCGCGGAGAGCGACGAAAGTCGATCCGATTGAGGCTTTAAGGTATGAGTAGAGTCCGTACTTGGATGAGGTCAGTACCACCTGCGGTAGCGGGTGGGTCAACGTCCCAACTCACGACTTGAGATTAGAGTTGACCCACCCGCTACCGCAGGTGGTACTGAC
>JBIOUJ010000143.1:0-17848 GCA_044867025.1 Pyrinomonadaceae bacterium
GTGAATAGTCGTCTTCACCGCAGAGGCGCAGAGATACGCAGAGGACCGCAGAGGAGTGTGCTATGATTTCTCGCCCCCCTGAATTCCAATGCTCAAACAACTGACGCGCATTACGGCTCTGATACTCCTCGTTCTCTCTACGGCTTACGCTGCCACCCTGCCCGCGGGGTTTACAGAGACACAGATTTCAGGACTCTCGAATCCGACCGCGATGGAGATCGCGCCCGATGGTCGCATCTTCGTCTGCTTGCAAGGCGGAAGTCTTCGCGTCATCAAGAATGGAACACTTCTACCGGCGCCTTTCATCACGCTGAACGTCGATCCTAACGGCGAACGCGGACTGCTCGGGATCGCTTTCGATCCAAACTTCGCCACCAACAATTTTCTTTACCTCTATTACACGGTGGCGACCGATCCCAGGCACAACCGTGTCAGCCGTTTCACTGCTAACGGCGACGTAGTAGTCCCCGGTAGTGAAACGATTATCATGGAGCTCGACAACCTGACTTCGGCCCAGAACCACAACGGCGGCGCGATCCATTTCGGACCGGACGGCAAGCTGTACGTCGCAGTCGGCGAAAACGCCACGGCTTCAAACGCACAGACGCTGAGTAACAGGCTGGGAAAGGTGTTGCGCATCAACGCGGATGGATCGATTCCCACCGACAATCCTTTTTTCAATCAAGCTACCGGAAACAATCGTTCCATCTGGGCGCTCGGGCTGCGCAATCCTTTTACGTTCGCGTTTCAACCCGGGACGGGCCGGCTGTTCATCAACGACGTCGGTCAAAACACCTGGGAAGAGATCAACGACGGCATCGCGGGATCGAATTATGGTTGGCCCGACACCGAAGGACCAACAAGCAATCCCACATTTCGTTCACCCTTGTTTGCCTACACGCACGCCGATGGCTGCGCGATCGCTGGAGGAGCTTTTTACAATCCGGCGACGGTCCAGTTTCCGCCCAGCGTCGTCGGAAAATACTTCTTCGCCGATCTGTGTGGCGGCTGGATACGTCTGTTTGATCCCGCCACCGGAACTGCATCTGACTTTGCGAGTGGTATTTCGTTCCCGGTGGATCTGAAGGTTGGTGCTGACGGCAGCCTCTATTACCTCTCGAGAGGTTCGTCTGCGTTGTTCCGGGTTCAATTGACCGATCCAGTCCTCATCAGCGAACCGAATACTGATAGCGCAGTCGCGCTCGATTCGGTGACGTTGGTGCGCGATCCGTTCTCGCTCAGTAATCCGTTCAACTTCAGCACTGACCAACGCACGCGACTCATGTTGTTTGGCATGAACGTGGATTCCGAAGTGACTGCGAGACTCGAGGATGCGTCGCAGAATGTTTTTCCGCTGGCGGTGGAGTTTGTTGGAAAGGTGCCAGGCTTCGACTGGTTGACTGAGATCGTCGTGCGCCTGCCGGACAATACACCGGTGAATCAAACGCTGAACGTGAGTGTTACGTTGCGCGGGAAGACGAGCAACAAAGTAAAGGTTTGGATTAAGTGAGCACGGATTACACAGATGCCTACGGATTGATCTGTGTTAACTCGATCCCGAGGCGCTTGATCTTGCAGTTGAGCGTCGTGACTTTCACACCCAGAAGTTTTGCCGCGCGACGCTGGTTGCCACCAGTCCGCTGTAGCGCCTGGCGAATAAGCTCCGACTCATATCGCTGCACCTCTTCCTGCAGACCAAGCCTGGAGTTGTGCTGAGGGTGGCGAGTCGCCAGCGACTCGACTTCTCGCAAAAGTGTTAATGCCGCTTCCCTCAGGTTGTTTAGATTGGGAATTTCAACTTCAGAACTCATTTCTTCAATCCTTGCTCAAAAGTTCTCTGAAGAATGCAACTGCACGTTCGTCGCCGGTTTGACCAAGCATTTGAATTGCGAGCTTTCGCACCGGCATCTTCGGATGATTGCGAGCGGTGCGAATCAGGATCGGGATCGCTTCATCCTTTGGACGCTTGCCGATCGCAATGACCGCCTGTTTCTGAATCTCGAGATCTGCATCGCCGTCGACGGTGCTTGTGAGTGCGCCCAGACTTTTCTGACCGGCAATCCGGCCCAGATTAGCCACAGCGCTCTTACGTAACTCGATGTCCTTTTCCGATTCCGCAACGCGAATGAGGTAGGTTGCGGCGCCGTCGGCATTATCGTTGCGCGCGATGCCGTGAAGGGCTCTGCGCTTCAGCTCGCGCGTCGTCATCGTCTCGAACAAGTTTTGAAGCAGCGGCAGTGCCGGCGCGGAACGGCTCATCGCGAGCGCCGACATCGCCTGTTGCCGCACGTCGCTGCTCTCCTTGTCGTTGCGAACGATCTCGGTGAACAGCGTGTTCTTTGTTTGAGTTTCAGGCGTATTTCCGAGCCAGTAGATCGCGCGCGAACGGAGCGGGTCTGCGGCGGGCCGGCGAATCATCTCGATCAGCATCGCATCGACGCGCGCATCGTCGTGCAAGGCAATCGCGAATGTTGCTCGTTCGGCAAGGCGTGTGATCTCGGGCGCGGGCGAATCAACGATCGACTTCAGATAGTTCAGGCTCTCTTCATTGCCGATGCGTCCGGCCCAGTAAACCGGATAGTTGCTGAACTCGTGTTGGCGACGCAGATTGTAGACTTCGAGTCGAATGAAAGAATCGCGCTGCGTGTCGAAAAGCTGGAACAGGCCGAGCTCGCGCGTTTCGTAGCGCGGGTCGCCCATCATCGAGGTCCCGTCGTTCGAGATGTAGATGCTGCCGGAGCTGTCGACGATCTCGAAATCGATTGCGACACCGGGTCGCACTTCAAACTGGTACCCAACCCAGAATCTTCCCACAGGCGTATTAGCAGCCTTGCCCGCGATAATCGCACTCTCGAGCTTGGCTTTGAGGTTCGCGCCGTCAACGGGAATAAAACTCTTCGTTTGAGCTGCCACAAAGGCACACAAAAACAACCCACAAAAAAGCACAAGACATCGAAGAGAAAACTTTAGAAATACATTCATACCTTTTGTGCCTTTTGGCTGATTCAACTTTGTGCTTTTTTGTGGCCCTACTTCAACAAGTCCTCGAGAAACTTGAGCACCGCGGGATTCTTGCTTCGGCTCAACCATCCGATCGCGCGCTTGCGACGCTCCATCGGCTCCTGCGGGTTCTTCGCAATCTGGATCAGTTTTTGGACCACGCGGTCGTCGCTCATCCTGCCTGCGTAGGCGATCGTGGCCCCGTTAGAAGTCACAGCGGGCGCGTAGGAGATCCCGCCTCCGAAGCCGAGCGAGTTGAGAATCCGATCTTTCAACTCCTCGTTCTTCTCGCTGTCGTAGAGGCTCAGCAGAAACTCGACCGCTTTGTCTCCGCCGCGACGCGAGATGGCACTGATAGCAACTTTGCGAAGTTCCAGGGCGTCAGACCCGCGCGCAATCTCGAACAGCCTGTTGCCCGCACGTTCGCTCCTACGATTTCCGAAACCCTGAATGATGGCCGCGCGAATGTCGAGACTCTGCTCCGCATCGTAGATTCGGAGTAGGGCATCGACCGCAGGCTCACCCGGGCGAGTGGAGATGCTGGATATAGCCAACTTTCGCTGGGGCATCGTCTTGCCTTTGATGGCAATGTCGGTGAGCACTACGATCGCGCGCTCGCCCGTGTGTCTACTCAATGCATACACAGAAGCCTCGACGATGTCGCTTTCCGGCGAGTTGAGAGCAAAGTCGCGCAGCGCATCGACGACGCTGTCGTCGTTACTCGCTCCGAGCGCGGAGATCGCGCGAGCCCGCAACTTCAGATCAGACTCATTCCGAGCGACGCCGAGAATCACTGGCGTGACTGTTTTACCGCCATTGCGACCGAGTAACGTCAACGCCGCGCTCTTGCAACGCACTGTTTGTGTGGACCCGGGTTTGAGCCAGTCTGAGGCGACGACGATGCCGCGCTGAACATCTGTTTGAAACAGAGCTTGAAGCACCACGATTTTGAACTCGCATGGATCGTCGTCATTCGAATTCGCGGACAGTAATTCGTCCATGCGGTAAACGGTGGCTGCATCAACTGCACCTGGAATTGCTGCCGGCCCTACACCGACCCGAACGCCGGGAGCGTAAACAGTTGAAGGGTCAATAAGAATATTTTCGAGAGCCGTCGCCGCTATCGGAGACGCTGCGACGACAGCCCGCGCTCTCGCGGCGTCGATTAGATCTTCCGTCACCGTATAACTGCCCGGGACTTGTGCGAGCAGCACGCGCGCGTCGTCTTTCCACGTCGTGCTCGGATACTTCTCGAGTAGACGCATGAGAGTGTCGCGAGCCTGATCGTACCTGCCTAACTTTTGCTGCGCGTACGCCAGCCAATAGAGCGCTGCATCGAGGTTCTTTTCGTTCTGATATGATTTGACGTACTCGTCAAATTTCTCCTGCGCCTTGGCCCAGTCGCCGTCGGTGATTGAATCGCGAGCACTGCGAAACACGGTAGTCGCGTCGCTTTGCTGTGTGGAGCGACTCGTCGAAGGGGAAGGGGTAGTAGCTCGCTGTTGACTAAAAGCAGTTGCAGCAATGCTGATGATTAGAGCGAGTACAAAGGTAAGATTTCTGAACATTTTATTAACCTCAATTCTCTTAACGATTAATCGGATCCCGATCCTGGTAACCCATTAACGCTGCCACGATCTCTGTTTTCTGCACGCGTTCCTTGATCACGCGCACATCTTCCGGACGCGCGCGATCGGGCAGGTTTGCAATGTCGATCAGGAGCGGTTCCACATCCGCGAGGAGAGTCTTCGTGGGGAACTTCGCTTTCATTTCGGCGTCGCGGCGCAAGACGATGTTTTCATTCAACAGGCGGCGCGACAGTGCTTTGTCGTAACTGACGTCGATCTCTTCGTCTCCGTCTGTGACTGAAACATTTCTGATCGAGCGTAAAAGGTTTTGTGTTTGTTCGATGTGCTTGGCGGTGTCTTGATCGTCAATGTCGAGATAGCCGAGATCGGATGACAAGACGTCTGACTGATCGATGCGTGGGGTGTGTTTGATTGCTGGTCTTACGCGGCGTTGTTGACGTGGTACAGAAACGATCTCTTCGGGTTTCACCTGCGGTTGCTCTTCATCTCTATTCGCACGTTCCTGGACGAGGTCAGTACCGTAACGCGGTAGCGTCGAGTCCGTTTGCTTTACGATCTCCTTGGGAGCTGGTCGACGTGACATCACGTACACAACTCCAGCGGCAATCGCTACGAGCAGTATCGCAATCACACCAGCGAGCGGCTTCGCGAAGAAGTACGCGCGCCACTCGCCTTCCTTACCAATGTTCGCGGCCACCGTGTCTTGAGCGATTCTCGTCCACAGGAACGGCGGTACCTCAACATCACGCTCGTAACGCGCAAACATCTCCTGTTCCGCCGTGAGCGCTCCAAACGTCTCGGAACAACCAGCACACGTGATCAAGTGCGCGCTGATCTGCTCCTGCTCCTCAGCCGGAACCTCGCCGTCGAGATACTCTTCCAACCGCTCTACACAAACTTCACACTTCATAACCAACTCCAGCGTATGGACTGATCTTCTTTCTCATCTCCGCACGCGCACGATGTAAATCCGTCTTCAACTTCGCCAGCGAGAAACCCGTAATGCCCGCGATCTCCTCATAACTGCACTGGTGCAGCACCTTCAGCGTGAACACCAATCGTTTGTCTTCGTCGAGCGCTGCCAGCGAGCGCCGGATCAGCTCGTTCAACTCCTTGCTGAGCAAGCCATCGACAGGCACCGGTTTGTTATCGCTTAGATCCATGACTGACTTATCCGCGAGATCCACATGATTGCCTGCGCGGGCGCGTGCCCGGAGAGACTCGCGCGCGACGTTGCGGGCGATGCCAAACAGCCAGGTGGAGAGTTTTGTTTCGGCGCGCATGGTGCGAATCGCACGGTAGGCACGGACGAAAGTTTCCTGCGTCAGCTCTTCGGCCAGCGCGCGATCGTTAACCATGTCGTAGATGAAACTGATGACAGGCCGCGAGTAGCGTTCAAAGATCAGACGAAAGGCGTCCGCTTCGCCCTGACGCACGCGCGTAACCAGGTCTGCTGAACTATTCATCAGAGTTCCCGCGAAGGCGCCAGGCTGAGCTTCCAAATTCAGTTCATCGACCGTCAGCCGCTTCATCATGTTCTCGCTAGGTTAGTGAAGTGTGAGGAGTAAAAGTTTCAGGAAAAAGTTTATCCACCGATTACACTGATTTTCTGTGTAATCTGTGTAATCGGTGGATTAAAGAAACTCTTTCGGCTCCACGATCTTGCCGGCGATCGCGGAGGCGGCGACCACGTACGGTGAGGCGAGGTAGAGTTTGCCGGGGCCGCTGCGGCCGGGGAAGTTCCGGTTTTGGGCGCTGACCGTGACCGTCTCCGCAGAGGGCGACGCGCCCGGGCCCGCGTTGATACACGCCCCGCACGACGGATCGATCAACTCCGCCCCCGCGCGCTCGAAGATCTCGATATACCCACGCTGGCGCGCGTACTGCTTGATCTTCTGCGAGCCAAACTGAATGTAGAGGTGCACGCCTGCAGCAACGCGCTTCCCGCTGGCCAGCGCGTTCTCGAGCACTTGCGCGTACATGTCCATGTCCGCCATCTTGCCGCCCGTACACGAACCACCGTAGGCAGCGTCGATGCGAACGTCACCCAGCTCATCGATCGGAATGCCATTCCGCGGATCACCCGGCGTTGCCACCATCGGCTCGATCTCGTCGAGATTGATCTCAAAAACAGCCGCGTAATGCGCATCCGGATCGCTGTAAGTGAATCCCTTTCGCACTTGTTCAGCATCGAGTCCGCGCGTCTGAACAATGTATTCGAGCGTCACCTCATCAGGCTCGATGATTCCGGTCGTGCCACCCGCCTCGACGGCCATGTTGGTCAACGTCGCGCGCTCGTCCATCGCCCAGTTCTTCAGATCCTCGCCCGCAAACTCCAGCACCTTGCCGATGCCCTTGCTTGTCTTCATGTACTCGGTCGCGAGGATGTAGAGCATCACGTCCTTCGCCGCGACGTCCGCGCGCTTCTTGCCCTTCAGCACGTAACGCACCGTCTCAGGCACGCGAATGCGAATGTCTTTCGTGTACCACGCGTTCGCCATGTCAGTCGATCCAACACCAAACGCGAAACAACCCAGCACGCCCGCCATGCACGTGTGCGAGTCAGTCCCGATCACGATCTGACCCGGCAACGCGAGATCTTCGACGACAGCGTTGTGACAGATCGCTTCAGAACCACCTTCCGGACTCTCTCCGTAAAGCCTGATCTTTTGCTTGGTCGTAAAATCCTGCTGCGTTGTGGCGAGTCCTTCGGCTTTCTCAAGCAGCCCCATTTCACGATGCTTCGGCGACATCACGCGCCCGAGAAACGTCAGGTGATCTCGAAACGCAAACACCGACTCCGGTTCAGACACGCGCGCATCCGGCCCGAGCGCCTGTTTGAACAACGACTCAGCCATCGGCGTCACATACTCGTGCGAGAACCGCACGTCCGCCACCGCAAACAACGCGTCGCCGGGTTTCACTGCCTCGACTCCGATCTTGCCTGCGGTCACAAACGCATGGCGCGCGATGATCTTCTCGACGATCGTCATCGGACGTGCAGGTGTTTCGATCGGCGGCGGCGAGACTTTTCCCGCCAACCTCGCTTTGTTGTAGTTGAACAGCCCGCCGTGAGAGACGATGTCCTGCGAGATCGGATCGAGTCCTTTGGTGAACTCAGCGAGGGGAATGTCCTCGCCGAGTCGAATGCGCTCCACCAGACCCAGATCCGTTGAAGTCAAAAGCCCGATGTTCTGAGAATTCTGACCGTAGATCTTCTCGATACTCTGAGCGATGACAAGTTGAATACCGGCGGCTTTCTCCGCGAACGGCGCCGTCTCCCGCGACGAGCCGCAGCCTTTTGAAAGTCCTGAAACAACGACCGCAAATCCGCCGTTCTTCACTTCGTCTTTCTTGACCGCGCCGTCGCGCATACCGACATAGACATACTGACCCAGCGTTTCGTCGTAGTAAAAACAGACCCAGCCGGGCGTTATCTCGTCGGTCGAGATGTTGCTCATCAAAGGCAAAGTACCTTCGAGCAAACGTCCCGCGAGCTCGGTTTCGAGTTGGGTGGCGGCCTCATCGCCGGCTTCCAGTTGCTGCCGGATGAGGGCCGTATCTTCAGTAAGAAATAGTATGCGGCCTGAGAATTTGATATGTTCAGTCACTTTAGTTTGTCGCGATCATTAATTATTATGTGATTCGATTATAACCTCACCCGGATAAAACCTTTAACGGGCGCTCCGGCGTCTAAGGGACCGGCAGACACGCTAGCGGAGGAAAGCTGATATGAAGTTGTTAGTAAAGGGATTTGCAGCGGCAGCGTTTATGGCCGTTGCGCTGTCGACATTTGGTTCTACGGCCGTTGCCCAGCCTGCGCAGGCCGCTCAGACTCAACTGGGTCCGGAAACGGACGATCCGGTCAAAATCCGGCTCTATTTGCAGTTTTACGACAATCATGCGACCAATCGTACCCTTGCATATCAGGCTGCGAAAGACTACCTCCAGAAGTACACCAAAGATAAAGACCAGTACATCGACTATCTCACGAAGTGGGTCACGATCTACGAACGTGACGAGCGCAAGCGCAAGCTCCCTGGTCTGATCAACGAAAAGAACTTCGCGGAAGCCTACAGCACCGGCGCCAAGATCCTCGCGGACGAGCCCAATTACCTGCGCGCGCAAATCGACCTCGGCTACGCCGGCTACCTGGCTGCTTCAGCTAAAAACGAAGCCTACAATGCCGACGCGCTGCGCTATGCCCGACAAGCCATCCAGGCGATCGAGGCAGGGAAAGTGCCGACTGAATGGGCGCCGTTCAAAGGCAAGGACGACACGCTTGCTTACCTAAATTACGCGGTTGGGTTTTTGACACTGAAGACCACGCCCGACCAGGCAATCGACGCGTTGTTGAAGGCGGCACAGTACGAAAGCGACATCAAGAAAACTCCGTCAACATACTATTTCCTGGCTGTTGCCTACGAGTCGGGTCCGTACAAGACGAATGCGGCGGAATTTCAGGCTAAATACGCAGGCAAGCCCGAGACGCCCGAAAGCAAGGCAGCGCTCGAGAAGTTGAACGTCCTGATGGATCGCATCATCGACGCGTATGCGCGCGCGATTGCTGCTGCTGGAACGGATCCAAAGACCGAACAAAGTCGTAAAGAGTGGATGACGCAGTTGACGAACTATTACAAGTTCCGGCATGCCGACAGTGTTGCGGGCATAGATGAGTACATCAAGGCAGCACTTCAGAAACCTTTGCCACCGAAGCCGTGATGGCCAAAGTAATGGTACGCAGAATCGAAGACCTGGAGACGCTCGAGCGGCTCGGTCGTGCGCGTGATTTTATCGACCACTGCTACGATCATCCGCTCAGCCTCGATCAGATTTCCGAGAAAGCTTGTTTCTCGCGTTATCACTTTTTGCGTCTATTCCGGCAGGCTTTCAACAAGACGCCTCACCAGTACCTGATCGAACGTCGAATGGAGAAAGCTAAGGAACTTCTCGGCGGCGACGAACTTCGCGTGACCGACGTCTGTTTCGAAGTCGGATTCCAGAGTCTCGGATCGTTCAGCACTCTCTTTCACAAATACGTCGGCCACGCTCCGATCATCTACCGCGAAAAAGTGAAGCAGCGGGAGCAGGCAAAGCGACAGGTGCCCGGCTGTTTCCTCGTGATGTACAAACTCGAATCTGCGTAAAAAGCAATTTCCAAGAAGCAATTTGGTGACGATTGGATTACTCTGCGGTCCTCTGCGTATCTCTGCGCCTCTGCGGTGAAGCTGATTTTTACCGCAGAGGCGCAGAGATACGCAGAGGAACGCAGAGAAAGCCTTCAATGAGGAGAATCAATCGAATGATCCGCAGGATGTCTCACGCCACAATCTTGGTAAACAATCAGAATGAAGCGCTCGAGTTTTATCGCGACAAGCTCGGGTTTAAGGTGCACACGGATGCGATGGTCGGCGAGGATTTTCGCTGGCTCACGATGTGCACGGAAGACGATCCTGATTTCGAGCTCGTCCTCATGGAACCGAAACCGGGAATGCTGATGGATGAGGAAACGTCGAAGCAATTGCGCGCGATCATGAACAAGGGCGTGCTCGGCGCGGGCGTGTTCAATACCGACGACTGTCGCGGCACTTACGAAGAGTTGAAAGCGAAGGGCGTGCAATTCATCTCCGAACCGGCAGAACGACCGTACGGCGTCGAAGCGGTTTTCAAAGACAACTCCGGAAACTGGTTCAGCCTCACGCAGCCAACTGAAGGCGTTTGAGGTTAGAATAGGTCCACTATGCAACGCATCAAGTGGACCGAGCGGCGCTTCAATTTCGACTTCCCCGCAGGCATCTATCCTGAGATGATCGAGCGCATTCGCGGCACGCCCGCGCGCCTCGAAGATCTCGCGGGCGGTCTATCACCCGAAATACTGACGACACAGGCAGACGGACGCTGGTCCATGCAGGAGAATGCCGGCCACCTGTTGGACCTGGAGAGTCTGGTCGACCAACGAATCGACGAGTACGTCGCCGGAAATGCAGCTCTGCACGCGGCTGACATGTCGAATCGCAAGACGTACGAAGCAAGTCACAACGAAGTACCTGTCGAAAAAATCTTGAAAGCATTTCGCGCCGCGAGACACGGAATCGTCGCACGCCTCGAAGGCTTCGACGCGGATCTTTTTGCACGTTCGGCGCTCCACCCGCGTTTGAACGTGCAGATGCGGCTCGTAGATATGCTATTTTTTCAGGCCGAACACGATGACTATCATCTCGCCCGGATCAGTGAACTGAAGAAACTACTTTTGTGACCTTTGTGCCTTTCCGTGGCTAAACCTATAGGAGCAACCATAAAATGCGTCGTGGATTCCTTGTTCCCGTTATTCTCGCTGCGCTCGCCTTCAACATCAGCGGTCAACAACTGTCACTCGACGCGATGATCGATCGCGACCTCGCTTCGTTGTTATCCACCTACAAAAACCTGCACCAGGCGCCCGAACTGTCTCATCGCGAAGAGAAAACAGCGGCGTTCGTTGCCGGCGAGTTACGAAAGCTCGGGTTCACTGTTACCGAACGCATCGGCAAGTTTCAGAATGCACAGTGGATCGGCTACGGACTCGTTGGTGTGTTGAAGAATGGACCAGGCCCGACGGTGCTGGTGCGAACTGAGCTCGACGCACTCCCGGTTGAAGAGAAGACGGGTGTGCCCTACTCGAGCCAGGTGAAGACCAAGAACGATGCGGGTGTCGAGGTCAGCGTGATGCACGCGTGCGGTCACGACATCCACATGACCAGTTTTCTCGGCACGGCCAAGCTGCTGACGGAGCTGAAGAATCGTTGGAGCGGCACGCTGCTGATGTTGGCCCAACCGGCGGAGGAGACAGGCGACGGTGCAAACGCGATGTTGAGCGACAATCTTTACACAAACATTCCACGACCAGATTTCGCTGTCGCCCTGCACGACGCAGCGGACCTGGAAACAGGCAAAGTGGGTTACACACCCGGATACGCAATGGCGAGTGCGACGTCGATCGACATCAAGATCAAAGGCATTGGTGGACATGGATCGAAGCCTGAAGTAGCGAAGGATCCCGTCGTCGTAGCAGCACAGGTCGTAATGGCTCTGCAAACGATCGTGAGTCGCGAGAATTCGCCACTCGATCCTGCGGTAGTCACTGTCGGATCGATCCACGGCGGCACGCGTTACAACATCATCCCCGACGAAGTGAATCTTCAGTTGACAGTACGCACTTACAAGGAAGACGTCAGGAAGCGCATCCTCGCGTCGATCGAACGCATCGTCAAGGGCGTTGCGATGACGGCAGGCATTCCTGAAGATCGCGCGCCAATCGTGAAAGTCGCCGAGGGTACAGGTTCAATGTACAACGATCCGGAGTTGATCGAGCGTCTGGCCGGCGTATTCAAGCAGGCGCTCGGAGAAGAGAATGTGATCAAGGTGCCGCCGATCATGGCAAGCGAGGACTTTGGTCACTTCAGTTTGGACCACAAGATTCCGACGACGCTCTTCTGGCTCGGCGCCGGCGATCCCACGAAAGTCAAGACGAGCAGGGAAACAGGTGTGCCGCTGCCGGGCCTCCACTCGGCCCTGTTCGCGCCCGTCCCGGAGCCGACCTTGCGAACCGGTGTGAAGGCCATGACCTCGGCCGTGCTCGACCTCATGAAGAAATAGGGCCAAAAAAAGGCACAAAAGATTTGTGCCCCTTGTGGACAACCCAACGCGGTGGACGCGTCTTCAAACGGTCACCTTTTGGAGGTGCCCGATGAAGTCCTTCCTTTCGTTGGTCCTGTTGCTCCTATTAGCTCAAGTTTCGTTGGCGGGTGAACCTGCAATCGAAGAGCTACGTGCGCGTGGCCCGGCGGGTCTGCAAATACTCATGAACCAGTATGCGGACGAAATCCGTCGCCACGTCGCAAATCCATCTGCACCCGCAGACGAACAATGGGAGCGCATCTCGGCAGCCCTCGACAGTGTTGCTCAACAGAAGAACAGTTACATTGCAGGGCTCTACTGGTACACGGATCTCGAGGCCGCCAGGAAAGCCTCCGCCGAGACCGGAAAACCGATTCTCTCTTTGCGTCTCTTAGGCAAACTCACCGACGAGTTTAGCTGCGCAAACAGCAGGTTCTTCCGCACGGTGCTCTACTCGAACGCCGACGTGTCTGAATACCTGCGCGAACATTACGTGCTTCACTGGCAATCTGTGCGCCCCGTTCCGAAGGTGACGATCGATTACGGCGATGGACGCAAACTCGAGCGAACCCTGACCGGTAACAGCATTCATTACATTCTCGATTCCAGTGCACGCCCAATCGACGCGATTCCGGGTCTGTATGGTCCATCCGCGTTTCGTAGCGCACTCGTGAATGCTGAAGCGATGTTCAAGTCGATTGCCGGAAAACCCGAGCGGCTAAAAACCTCCCTCCTGAATGGCTATTACATCAATCAGAGCCGCAAGATCACGGTCGACTGGAACATTGATACGGCGAAGATCGGCGGCCAACCTCCGGCAGGTCCAGTCGTAAAGAAAAGCACAGACAACCAAGCCCTCCGAATTGCTCCGCTTGCCATTACGAAGGCGCTAACTGAGACGTCAATACTTCGTGGTATGGCTGGTACTACGGAAGAGTTGGAAAAGATCACCGATGAAGCTGCATGGAAGAAGATTGCGCAGCTTCATTCAAGCACAGCGATTCTCGATGAACGCAGTATCGCGCTGATCAAGCGACAGAATCCTGCGTTGTCCGATGCGGAATTGGCTCGGCTGCTGCGGAAGTTTCAGGAACTGATCGCACTCGACACGGTTCGCAACGAATACCTGCTGCACTCGAAACTGTACACGTGGTTGTTGCGCGATCCCGATCGGAACGACGTTCACAAGTTCAACGAGAAAGTCTACGCGAGCCTCTTCTTAACGCCGTCTTCCGATCCCTGGCTGGGACTGTTCTCGAGTGACGTCTACACAGCGCTTGATAACGGCGGGGTTGTGAGATAATGCGGCAATGCTGCTGCGTACATTGCTGCTCCTGGTCCTGTTGCCGTCCACGGTCCCGGCCCAGACGACTCAGGAAAAAGTCCGCGACTTTCGACGTGCCAACGAACATCAGATCCTGAAGGAGTTCCTCACACTCCTTTCGATTCCAAACGTCGCCTCCGACACGCAAAACATCCGTAAGAACGCTGCGCTCATCGTCGAGATGATGAAGCAGCGTGGCTTAAATCCGCGCCTGCTGGAAGGCTCGACGCCGAATACGCCGCCCGCTGTTTACGGCGAGTGGAAAGTGCCCGGCGCGCAACGGACCATCCTGGTCTACGCGCACTATGATGGCCAACCTACAGATCCGAAGCAGTGGACAGGAACGCAGCCGTGGGAGCCAGTGTTTCGTACGGCTGCTCTCGAGGCCGGCGGACAGATCGTTCCTGGTCCAACACAAGGCGCTCCTATCAATCCCGACTGGCGCATCTACGCGCGGTCTGCGTCAGACGACAAAGCCGGCGTGATGGCCATTCTCACCGCCTTCAGTGCGCTGAAAGAAAAAGGCATCCCAATCACTTCGAACATCAAGTTCTTTTTCGAAGGAGAAGAAGAAGCGGGTTCGCCAAACCTCGGCGACATCATTAACAAGCACAAAGAATTGCTCGAAGCCGAGGTGTGGATCATCTGCGATGGACCAGTGCACCAGTCAGGCGTGAAACAGGTCGTCTTTGGCGCGCGCGGCGATACCAACGTCGACGTCACTGTCTACGCTGCGAAGCGGCCGTTGCACAGTGGCCACTATGGAAACTGGTCGCCGAACCCTGCCAACCTGCTCGCGCGCCTGCTGGCGTCGATGAAAGACGATGAAGGACGTGTGACGATCGAGGGGTGGTACGCGGACGTCGAACCGCTGGGTGACGCAGAACGCCGCGCGATTGCAGAAGCGCCTCGATATGACGAAGAGTTGAAGAAGCAGTTGGGAATCAAGAGCACGGAAGGCGGTGGAAAAACGCTGCTCGAGTTGATCAACCTTCCTTCGCTGAATATCAACGGCTTTGCGAGCGGCGACGTGGGTAAACTCGCGCGCAACGTGATACCGACGACGGCCACGGCCGTGCTCGATCTGCGACTCGTGAAAGGAAACGATCACCAGCGGCAGACGCAGCGTTTGATCGAGCACATTCGCAAACAGGGTTACCACGTGATCGACCGCGAACCGACAGATGCTGAGCGCGCTCAGTATGCGTTGCTCGCGCGCGTCGATGCTCGAGCGGGTGGTTACAACGCTGAGCGTACACGGATGGATTTGCCGATCTCGAAGTCTGTGATCGAAGCCGTGCAGTCTACGTCGCAGGAGAAGATCGTGTTGTTGCCGACCTCAGGCGGCAGTCTTCCGCTTTCGGTCATCACTGAGCGATTAAAGACGGTGACGATCTCGGTTCCGATCGCGAACTACGACAACAACCAGCACGCGGAGAACGAAAATATTCGGCTTCAAAATCTGTGGAATGGGATCGAGACATGGGCCGCGATAATGACGATGAAGTAGGGGCCACAAAAAGGCACAAAAGAAACAAATGAATGAAGAGCTAAACATACCTGTGCTGTTGGGTACGAGCCGGAAGTTGAGGAAGAGTGGTTTTGTCGCGAAGTGGCTCGTGAGTGAGATGGAGAAGAGGCCGGAGATTCGTACGCGGCTGTTTGATGTGGTTGATTTCAACTTGCCACACGACGACTACGGACAGGAAATCAAAGATCTCTTCCCGGAATGGCGGGATGCAATTGTTCAGGCGGACGGCCTCGTGATCGTCACGCCTGAATACAATCATGGATATCCGGGTTCGTTAAAAGCCGTGCTCGATCTGTTGCTGCGCGAGTACGTACACAAAGCAGTCGCGTTCGTCGGTGTTTCTGCTGGTCCATGGGGTGGCACGCGCGTGATTGAAGCGATGGTGCCGATGTGCCGCGAGCTGGGATTGGCAGTCTGCTTTACCGATCTCAATTTTCCCCGGGTTCAAACGCTTTTCGACGAGCAGGGGAAACTACTCGACCACGCATTCGAGCAGCGAGCTAAAGACTTTCTGGACGAGCTTGTATGGATGAGTCGCGTGCTGAAGTGGGGGCGCACAAACGTACCTTCGAAGTTTCATAGCTGACGCCGAATGTGGTACTTTGTGTTCGATTTCCACCCCTAAAACTCTCCCTAACGCAGTACCGTTAAAGGAGAACTATCCCGATGAATCGCAAAGTATTCCTGGCTCTCCTGCTGTCGTTTTGTATCTTTCTCCCGACATTGGGCCAAACCACACCTGGACCACCGCCGCCACCTCAGAAGGCCAAAGACGATGACGAGGTCGTCAGGATTACAACCAACCTCGTGCAGGTTGACGCCGTCGTCCTGAAAGACGGAAAGCAAGTGACTGATCTGACAGCCGACGATTTCGAGATCTACGAAGACGGCAAGAAGCAAGTCATCACGAGCTTCGCCTATGTTTCAAACGTCCCGCGCGCGGTTTCTGATCCAACACCTGCGGTTAAGAACAAGTCGCGCGACATCATTCCCGTTTCTCCTTTAACACCTGAAGAGCCGCGGCGAACGATTGCGCTCGTAGTCGACGATCTCGGCATCTCGGCCGAGAGCATGGGCCAGGTAAAGGGTCAGTTGAGAAAGTTCGTAAGGGAGGAGATGCAGCCAAACGATCTGGTGGCGATCATTCGTACGGGCAGCCAGGTGGGGGTGTTACAGCAGTTCACAAACGATAGACGTATTCTCAATCGTGCAGTAGAGCAGTTGCGTTGGAACATCTGCAACCGTGTAGGTATACATCTCTTCAACCCCGCCGGAAACGGACCTTGGGGCGGATGTCCGCACGCTTATTACGACACAATGAGATCTTTGCATTTTATCCTCGACGCGATGTCTGAACTACCGGGTCGCAAGTCGATGGTTATCATGTCTGACAGCATACCGAGAGAGTCTCAGGATGAATTCTTTGGGCCGGTCGGTCAGTACGTGCAATACGCTGGTACTTCCGAGTACCTCAGGAAAGTCGCTGAGAAAGCGATTCGCTCCTCGATCGTGATCTATACCGTCGATACGCAGGGTTTGGCGATCACCGGCATCACTGCTGCGGATTCATTCACCGGCGACATGAACAATATTCAGTATCAAATGCGGACCCTTCTGAGTGTTCGTTCGCGACTGCTATGGACCAGGCGCGAGGGAGCTGAATTGCTAGCCAGGCAAACCGGCGGTTTCATGGTGCGTAATTCAAACAACTTCCAGCTCCGCAAAGTTCTCGAGGATCAGAGTGGTTATTACCTGATTGGTTATCGCCCAACAGACGAAACCTTCAACCGTCGCTTTCACCACCTCAAGGCGAAGGTGAAGCGATCGGGTATGACTTTGAGAACGCGTTATGGCTTTTACGGCATCAGCGAAGAAGACGTAATCAAGAGACCACCGTCAATTCGAGAGACTGCCACGCGTGCGTTGCTTTCTCCTTTTGGCGCGCAGGATATTGAAGTCGACCTGACCTCGTTTTTCACACACGACAAGGTCGCCGGCTCCTTGGTCCGATCGTTTGTTTATATCGATGCAAAAGATCTTACATTCCAGAAGATCGACGACGGGCATCGCGCGATCATCGAACTGCATGGCGTGGTGTTTGGCGACAATGGTGTGCCGATTGCGCAGTTCGGGCGCGGGGCGACGATAAATCTAATTGACAGAGATTACGAACACGCGATGCGCAATGGTCTCGCACTCAGGTTCGATATGCCCGTGCGAAGGCCTGGTGCTTATCAAGTGCGAATCGCGACGCTCGACAAGACGTCGTCGAAAGTCGGTACTGCGGGGCGGTATGTGGAGGTGCCTGATTTAACCAGGAAGAAGCTGGCGGTTTCCGGAATCGTGTTGGGAACGGCGGCGGCGTCGTTTGGCGGCGATCCGGATCGGATCGCGGACGATACAGGCACGAGATGGTTCACGCAGAATTCCAATCTCGATTACGCTTTCGTCACTTATAACGCGGCGAGCGCAAAGTCGCTCATGATGGAAGCCCGGCTGTTTCGCGACGGCAAGAACGTCTATTCAGGTGGAGAAGTACCAATCGGGGTCGCTAATCAATCCGATCCCAACCGCCTGTTGGTGAATGGTTCGGTCACGCTGACTCCGGACCTCGAGGCCGGAAACTACTTTCTACAGATCGTGATTTTCGAAAGAGACGACAAGAAGAAAGTACCGCACGCGATCCAGTGGATCGACTTCGAGATCGTGAAGTAAAACAAGCCACAGATTTTCGCAGATGAACGCGGA
>JBIOUJ010000144.1:0-36142 GCA_044867025.1 Pyrinomonadaceae bacterium
GTGTGAGTCGAAAAAGCGGCCGCGTTGAAGCGGGATGCCCATCGTGCGGAAGTACTCGGGACTGACGACGCGATAGAGTGCGAACGGCAACTTCATATCGCTGGGCTGGGCTCGTCCCTCGACTGAGAAGCTGAAGTTCATGCCACTGAACGAAAGCGGCAGAAACGTGATCATCCCGGCGGATTCAATGCCCGGAAGCTCGCCGACGCGTCGCAACATCTCGTCATAAAACGCGCGCCGAGCTTCAGGTTTTCCATACTTCGGCATCGGCAGAACCATCTTCATCGTCAGCAGGTTCTCGGCGCTGAATCCTGTCTCAACCTGCCGCAACAGTTGAAAACTGCGAATCAACAATCCCGCGCCGACGAGCAGCACGACCGCGAGCGCGACTTCAGAGACGATGAGCACGCGTCGAACGTGACGGCCCGAAGTTCCTCCGCCAGTGTCGCGCGCGACGTCACTCAACGTCTCGCCGGGTTTAGCGCGTGCGGCAAGCACGGCTGGCACACCGCCAAAGACGATCGCGGTGAGCACACTCACTCCGAGCGTAAACATCAACACGCGCGCATCGATACTGACGTTCTGAAGTTTTGAAAGACTCTCGGGAACCAGTTTTGAAAGCGCTTCGACTCCCCACAATGCACCCAGTACACCGAGCGCACCACCGGCCGTCGCGAGCAATAAACTCTCGACGAGAAGCTGGCGCACGATGGTCCAACGACGAGCGCCGAGCGCGAGACGAATCGCGATCTCTCGGCGCCTGGTGGTTGCCTGGGCCAAGAGCAGGTTTGCAACGTTTGCACACGCAATCAGCAGCACCAGACCGACCGCCGCAAAGAGGATCAGCATCGGCAGACGGAGGTTGCCGACGTAGTCCTGGTGCGTTGAATTTACGATGAACGTGAGCCCTTCATTTGTTTTGGGATACTCAGTCGCCAGCCGTCCACCGACAGCATCGACTTCTGCAATTGCCTGTTTGAGAGTCGTTTCGGGACGCAAGCGCGCGACGAGGCGTAAATAATGATCGCCACGTCCAGCAGCTTGTTCCGGTTCCATGGCCCACGGTATCCATAGCTCGGTCTCGCGCTGCGGAAAGAAAAACCCACGCGGCATCACGCCGATGACGGTGAACGATTCTCCGTTGAGCGTGATGTTGCGATTCACGATCGATGGATCGCGATTGAAGCGTCGCCGCCAGAGCGCGTCGCCGAGTACGACCACGTGTTCCTGACCGACCTGATCCTCGTTCGCCAGAAACGTCCGGCCCAAGGCTGGCTCTACTCCAAGGATTGAAAAAACATTCGCGGTCACGAGTTCGCCGCTGAGTCGTTCGGGCTCTGCGCCGTCGCTGGTGAGGTTGACGTCTTGCGGGCCGTGTGCCCCGATGCCTTCAAACGATTGACTCTGATTGCGGAGATCGAAGAAGTTCGCGGGCGCGACCTCGTTTTGATTGACCCCCTGCGCCAAGCCACGCTCCCAAATCGAAACCACTCGCTCAGGGTCCTTGAAAGGTAACGGACGCAGCAGTATCGAATCCACCGCACTGAAAATCGCAGTGTTCACACCAATGCCCAGCGCGAGCGTCACGAGCGCAACAAGCGTCGCCCCCGGCCGCTTCAACAAATTCCTCATTCCATACCGCGCATCCTTGAAAATCTGGTCCAGCATTTGTGTTTCTTTATGTGCCTTTTCGTGGCCGGCCTCACTCGTACCTGAGCGCCGTCAGCGGATCGACTTTCGTCGCGCGACGCGCCGGAACCAAACACGCCACCAACGCAACCAAACCAAGCAGCACCGCAATCGTCGCGAACGTCCACGGATCGCGCGCTTCCACGCCAAACAGCAGTTCGGTCAGAGTCTCCAGATACTTCATCAGCGCGTAAGCGCCCGCGAGCCCAATCACGATTCCGATCGCTGTCAAAGTCATTCCCTCGCGCACAACCATCATCAGCACACGGCGACGATCGGCTCCGAGCGCCATCCGAATGCCGATCTCGTGCGTGCGCTGCGACACCGCATATGCCATCACGCCGTACAACCCGATCGCCGCGAGCTGCTGCGCGATGAGTCCGAAGAGCGCCAGCAGCTTCGCAAACATTCTTTCCATTGCCAGCGTCTGGTCGGCTTGTTGAACCTGTGTTCGGATATTGCTGAGCGGCAGATTGCTATCCACTTCTCGCATCGCTTCTCGTACTGGACCAGCCAGCGACGTGGGATCACCCGTCGTGCGCACTTCAAACACAGCCCTCGACGCCCTTTCCAGATTCTGCCGCCACGATTGGTAAACAGTCGGCTGTATATCGTCGCGCTGGCTGGTGTACTTCGCGTCTCGAGCCATACCGACGATCTGGATCTCACAAGGCTTGTCCGAATCGAAGCTGAAACACTTTCCGACCGGGCTCTCGTTTGGAAAATGAGCTTTGGCAAATGCCTGGTTGACTACTGCAACGCGTGGCGCGCGTGCATCATCTTGTTGAGTGAGGTTTCTCCCAGTGAGCAGCGGAATTTGCATGGTGACGAGAAAATTCTCTCGCACGGTGTGGACCTTGGCTTCGCTATCGAGCGGCTTGCCGTCTGGTCCAAGCTCGTGGGGTAGAACAACTGAGCTGGTGTTTGAACTCCATGAAAGCAGCGCGTTACGAGAGAAAGTCACCGACTCTACTCCCGGCACTGCTTCGAGACGGCTGGAGGCCTGTTGATAAAGATCCACGAGCTTCTCGTCTTTGTAACCGAGCATGGCCGGCTCCACATCAAACAGAAGCAGGTTCTGTGCGTTGAATCCGATGTCGACGTGCTGGAGATTTCTCAGCGTGCGAATCAGCAGGCCTGCACCAATCAGAAGCAGCACTGAGATCGACACCTGGACCACGACGAGTCCCCTGCTCAGCCACGAGCGTCCGATCGCACTCGAGCTCCGGCCTGCGTCTTTCAGCGCAGGAGTCAGATCCATATCAGTCGAGCGCAGCGCGGGCAGGAGTCCAAAGATCAATCCGGTGAGGAACGAAAGACCGAGCGTAAAACCAAGCACGCGCAGGTCGAGTTTTGGATCGAGAGCACTCATCTCTCGCCCGGCCCATTCCGTCACCAGCAAGAGACCGTTCTTAATCCAGAGCGCGAAGAGAATGCCGAGCGCGCCGCCGACCGCCGCCAGTAAGATACTTTCGGTCAGCAACTGCCGGATCAAGCGCCAACGACTGGCGCCCAAAGCGAGTCGCACGGCGATCTCCTTGCGCCGCGACGAACCACGGACGAGCAGAAGGTTCGCAACGTTTGCGCAAGCGATAAGTAGAACCAGTCCGACGACTCCGACGAGCAGTTCCAGCGGCTGCGAGAAGCCTTTGCGTGTGTCCATCTCACCCTGGCTTCCGGGATCGACACCTAGCCGTGGCAGATCTTTCGGATCCACCGTGCGCAGCGGAGTTTTCGATCGTGCCTGTCGTCCGGCACGATGTTCGAGCACTGATTGTTGGAATGGTCCAGCGAGAGATTCTGCCGCTTGCTCGAGGGTAGCTCCGGGCTGCAAACGGCCCATGATCCGCAACCACCAATAGCCGGCGCCCAGCATGTTGCCTTGCTCGCCGAGCACTTGCGGTTCCCACGCGATAGGAATGGATACGTCCAGTGCCAATCCGACGTTGCTCGCTCCGTCAAAGCCGGCGGGTGTAACTCCGATAATTGTGAAAGCGACGTTATTAATATTGACTTGCTTACCAACCACCGATGGATCGTTGCCAAAACGGTTGGTCCAAAAACGATGGCTCAGCACTGCGACTGGCGTGACGCCTGCATTGTCGTCCGCGTCGGTGATTGTTCGCCCGACAACTGCGGGAACGCCGAGCGCGCTGTAGTAATTCCCTGAAACTACCTGCGCGGGGACAACCTCCGCATGTCCGCCGGCGTTGAAATTCAGCTCGAGCGGGGAGAAGGCGAAGACGTCGGAGAGCACGCCCGGTTCCTGTCGGAGTCGCGTCAAGGTTTGGATTGGAAAGGATGTGCCGGTAGTGAGACCGGTCGCGCGATCGATCCGGTTAGTGCCGTTGAATCCACCCACTCCGAACTTTTCGCCGTTCCACGACGCTTTCAACAGGACCAGCCGATCGGGTTCCTTCACGGGCAGCTTCTTCAGCAACACCGCATCGACAACGCTGAACAGCGCCGTGTTAGCGCCGACACCGAGCGCGATCGTCAAAACAGCGATCGCCGTGAACGCAGGATGCTTCACCAGCATCTGCACTGCATAACGCAAGTCCTGCCAGAGAGAACTCATAGTTTGTTTTCCTTTTGTGCCTTTTTGTGGCTCTATTCGTACCTGAGCGCCTCTAACGGATCGACTTTCGTTGCGCGGCGCGCTGGAATCCAGCAAGCGAGCAAAGCCACGCCGGCGAGCAACGTCGCGATAGCCGCAAACGTCAACGGATCGCTCGCGCTGATCCCAAACAACAAACCCTTCAGCAATCGTGTGAAAGCAATCGCAGCAAGCAAACCTAATCCAACGCCAACCATCGCCAGTCGCAATCCCTGACCGAGCATCATTCTCAGCACGTTCGATCTCTGCGCGCCCAGCGCGAGACGAATCCCAAACTCATTCCTGCGATTCGCCACGTTGAGCGACATCACTCCGTAGATACCAGTCAATGCGAGGAGCAGTGCGGTCGCGGCAAAACCGGCGAGCAGCCAATTAGTCAATCTGGTAGTCACGAGCGAACGATCTATCGCGCGCTGGATCGTGCTTACATTGGCGAGCGGCAGTCCCGGATCGAGCTTCGCGACTTCCTGTCGCACATTCCCCACGACGCTCGACGGATCGACGCTCGTGCGCATCACCAGCATCGTCTCCCTTCGAATCCATTGGCTGTAAGGACGATAGATGTACGGCCACGCGTCTTCGTCGAGCTTGCGGTTTTTGACGCTCGGCACGACGCCGACAATGGCCATCCATGGACCATCGCCGATGCGGATTCGTCTGCCGGTAAGATCTCCGTCGGGCGAGTACCTGCGGGCTAATTTTTCGTCGACAATGGCGACCGGCAGCGAGTTAGCGGTATCAGAGCTTTCAAACCCGCGACCCTTGAGGATCGGCATTCCCATCGCCGCAAAATATCCGGGCGTGGAGCTGCGCAACCACGCGACTTTCGACTCTTCCTCGACGCCTTCCACGTTGAATGGTCCACCCTGCCCATCGCCACTGAACGGCACCACCTGGCACAACTCGACCGCCTCAATACCCGGAACGTTGCGCACGCCCTGTCGCAGTCGTAGGTAAAAGCTTTCCACCTGCGCTTTGTCCGGGTAATTCTGTTCAGGCAGCGCGAGTTCCGCCATCAACACGTTTTCAGCACGAAATCCGGGATTGACGGAGAGAAGATTTCGAAAACTCTGAAGGAACAACGCCGCGCCGATCAGCAACACGAGCGATAAGGCTAATTGTGAAACCACAAAGGTATTGTTTAATCGCCTGCTCGAGCCTGACGCCGAACTGCGCACGCCGGTCTTGATCGCCTCCTGCAAATCGACGCGAGCGCCGCGCAATGCTGGTGCGAGTCCACAGAGCACACCCGTCAGCAACATGATCGCCGTCGTAAACAGCAGGACAGTCGAATCAACGCTCACTGAGTCGATGTGGGGTATTTGCGAGGACACGAAACTCTTCAGCGCAGTGACGATCCAGATCGCCAACAGGATTCCCACAACTGCGCCAACAAAAGAAAGCAGCAGACTCTCGGCAAGCGTTTGTCTCGCGATGCGCGTCGCGCTTGCACCGAGACACTGGCGCACTGCCATCTCTCGCGTACGCGACGCAGCACGCGCCAAAAGCAGGTTCGTGAGATTGGCGCACGCGATCAAAAGCACGAGACCGATTGCACCCAACAGCACGAGCAACGGCTGCCGCACGTCGCCGACGATGTTGTTTCGCAACGGCATCAACACCGTCGAGACGCTCATATCCACCGCGCCCGATCCAACTCGCGCGTGGTACTCCTCTGAAAACTGCCGGTAGAGCGACGTGATCTCTTTGTTTGCATCGTCGGCTGTCGCGCCAGGTTGTAAGCGGCCGACGGCTGTGAGGTTCCATGAGTTGGTATTCTGCGGATCGAGCCCTTTCGGAACCCAGAGCTGCACGTGACCGGAGCTGCCGGCGCGTTCAGCAGGATCGGGGAAACTAAAGTCGGGGGGCATGATTCCGACAACCGTCGTCGGATTGCTGTCGAGGTTGATCGACTGTCCGACGATATTGGAATTGCCGCCAAAGCGTCGTTGCCACAACGCGTAACTCAGAATCGCGACGTTGTTGTGACCGGGCGTGTCTTCCTGTGAGGTGAAGGTTCGGCCGAGCAGCGGCTCGCGGCCGAGCACGTTGAAGTAGTTGAAAGTGACTAAAGCGCCGGGCACGACTTCGGGTTCCCCGCTGCCTGTCAACGCAAACTCACCGTCTTCGAAAGCGGCGAGACTCTCAAACGTGCGCGTTCGTTCGCGGTCGTAGGCAAACAGCGCCTCGTTGAGATCCATGTGACGCAGGCCCTTCGCGGGTGCGGAGAGCCAGAACGTCATCAACCGATCGGGTTCTTTGAGCGGCAGTGGTCGAAGCAAAACGGCATTGACCACACTGAAGATGGCCGTATTCGCGCCGATGCCAAGCGCGAGCGTAGCAATGGCAACGGCAGCGAACGCCGGCCGCTTCAGCAAACCCCGCAGTGCGAATCTCAGATCTCTAATCACCACGAGCCCCTTAGATAAGTCCTACAGGTCCAAGTGCGACGCCTGTCTTTGGATCTACTCGTACCTGAGCGCTACGAGTGGATCCACCTTCGTTGCGCGGCGCGCGGGCAGGAAACACGCCAACAACGCCACGACAAACAACGCGCCGGTAACAACTCCAAACGTTCCAACGTCAGTCGTGCTCACTTCGAAGAGCATCGTCTGCAGCAGACGCATCAAACCGAGCGCTGCCAACACTCCAATCCCGAGACCCAGCAGCGCGAGGAACAACCCCTGCTTCAAAATCATCTTCAGAATGTCAGACGGTTTCGCGCCAAGCGCCATGCGCACGCCGATGTAGTGAGTCTGTTGACTGACGGAATAAGAGACGACGCCGTAGATCCCGATCGACGCCAGCAATAACGCAACACCGGCGAAGATGCTGATCAGCAACGCCGGAAAACGTCGCATGAACGACGCCGGCGTCTGCGACATCATGTCTTCCATCGTGCGCATATTCAGAATCGCCGCATCGGGTTCGAGGTTACGAATTTCGTTGCGGATCGAACTTGCGAGCGCGTTGGCATCGCTGTTTGTGCGGGCGACGAGATTGGCAAACGTTGAAGGACTCTGCCGGAAAGAATAGTAGAGTACCGGTTTCACTGCTTCGTCGAGACCGGTGATCTTCACATCGCCCACGACTCCTACGATCTCCACGGGAGGAAATTGAACCGATGTGTATCGCAAACGTTTCCCAACCGGATCGCGACCGGGAAACATTCGATCCGCGATAGTCTTTCCGATGATTACGACCGGGGGAGCATTTTGTGCACCGTCTCGAGCGTCAAACGGGCGCCCCGCCATAAGTGAAACTCCAAGTGTCTTAAAGTAGTCGTCGCTAACGGTACGAATGTTCGCCTCGGTTTCCTTTCCAGGCTCAGGAACCGGATCGCCGTCAACATAGAATCGCGTTGTGTTGCCAGAGTTCAACGGCAGAATATTGACGGTTCCAGCACCGCTGACGCCCGGTAACGACTGCACACGTTCACGCAGTTGATCGTTGAAAGCGATCTGCTGGTTCGGGTCTGTATATTTCGACGGCGGCAACACGACCGTCATCGTCATCACGTTTTCCGGGTTGAAACCGATGTTGGTCTGCAACAACCGGAACAGGCTCTTCATCATCAATCCCGCGCCGACCAGCAACACCACGGCAAGCGCGATCTCGGTGACAACCATAGCGCTGCGTAGTCGATGACTGGCACCCGCGGACGCATTGCGCCCACCTTCCTTGAGCACTTCGTTGAGATCGAGTCGCGAAGATTGCAGCGCCGGGGCGAGTCCAAACACGAGACCGGTGATTAATGAAAGACCAAACGAAAACGCGAGAATACCAGTGTCGAGATGCAGATCTCTCAGGAACGGCATCGCAATCAACTGTTGCTGCGGTATCACCGCGACGAGCGCGGGAACGCCCCAGTAGGCAATCAACAATCCAGCGGCGCCGCCGACGAGTGACAGCAGAAGCGATTCGGTGAGCAGTTGCCGGATCACTCGCCAACGACTCGCGCCGAGCGCCGAACGAATCGCCACTTCTTTCTGACGTGAAAGCGATCGCGTCAACAACAGACTCGCGACGTTCGCGCACGCGATGAGCAGTACAAATCCAACCGCTGCGAGCAGGACCAACAACACCGGCCTGACGTTGCCCACAATTTCCTCCTGGAGCGGCACGACGTAGGGGTATGTGCCTGCGTGCGACTGGTTGTGCTCCTGCTCGATTCGACTTCCAATCACTTTCAAATTCGCTTCTGCGTCGGACGTACTCAAACCGGGTTTGAGGCGCCCGATGAGATTTGTGCCGTGCATGAAGCGACGCGTTCGCTGGTTCTCGGTGGGTTGATAAGGCAGGAAAAGGTCGTTGTTTCTGAGCGCGAATTGAAAACTCGCGGGCAGTACTCCGATGATCTCATAGCCTTCGCCATTGACGGTGACTCCGCGACCGATGACGTTTGGATCTCCTCCGAATCGCCGTTGCCACAAGCCGTAAGTCAGAACGGTGAGTCTTCGGCCACCAGGCACGTCTTCGCCGGGTTGAAATGTCCTGCCGAGAATCGGCTCGACGCCGAGCACTTTGAAGAAGTCGGCGTTCACTCGCGGCGCACCGATATTCTCCGGCTCGCCGAAACCACTCATTAGCGCGCCGCCACCCGTGTAGGCCGCGAGTCCTTCGAAGACGTTGTTCTGTTGATAGTCCTGGTAATCAGGGTAGGAGAACTCACGCTTCGAGAACCTTTCCTGCGGGGTTTTCTCCCAGATGTGATAGAGGCGATCGGGCGACCTGTAAGGCAGTCCACGCAGCAATGCCGCATCGACGACCGTAAAGATCGAAGTGCTGCCACCAATACCGAGCGCCAACGTCACCACCGCGATCGCGGTAAACGCCGGATGCTTCAACAAGCCACGAAGTGCGAAACGGATGTCTTTAATTATTGAGTTCATCACTTTATTTCATCCACAGATTTCACAGATTTCACAGATTTTTTCTGTGTAATCGGCGTAATCTGTGGATAACCTTTCATTCATATCTAAGCGCTACAAGTGGATCGACCCGCGTCGCGCGCAGCGCCGGGATGAGCGCCGCAATCATCGCGATCACGAAAAACATCAGCGACACGAAAATAAACGTGGCGCTGTCAGTCGGCGTCACGCCAAATAGCATCGTCGTCAGAAAATGCGTTAGAGCAAACGCACCCGCAACACCAATAACGATCCCCGTCAGCACGAGCGTGAATCCGTTCCTCATGATCAGACTCAGCACGTTCCCTGCTCTCGCGCCGAGCGCCATGCGGATTCCGATCTCGCGCGTACGTTGAGTTACTGAGTAAGAAACGATTCCGTAAATTCCGACCGCGCCTAAAATCACTGCGAGCAGCGCAAACGACGTAAACAGCAGCATCAACGAACGCGAAACCGCGGCAACCTCGTCCACACGATGCGCGAGTGTCTTGACACCGTGAATTGGTTGGTTGCTGTCGATCGCGAGGACTTCTTTGCGCACTGCCCCGGCAAGCGCGAGAGGATTCGACGAAGTGCGAACCATAACCTGCATGCTGTTAATCGGCATTTGCGCGAACGGCACGTACATCTCAGGTATCGCTTCGTCGGTGATGCTCTCCTGTCGAATGTTCCCGACAACTCCGATGATGCTGCGACAGAAACCTTCAGACTCTTCACAAGCGAAACCTACTCGTTTTCCGATTGCGCCCTGGGGCAAAAACCGTTTCACAAACGCGTGGTTGACGATTGCTACCTTCTGTCCGTCCGCTCCATCGCGCGCATCGAATTGACGCCCATCGAGCAGCGGTATCTTCAGCGTCTTGAAATACTCGCCGTCGACCATGCCGACTCCGATCGCCGGGTCTGTCTTTCGATCGAGTGGTGGATGCCCTTCGATGCCCATGAAAGCGATCATTCCGTGGCCCTCGAGCGGGGCGTGGTTGATCGCTCCGGCAGTTTGCACTCCCGGCAACGAGTTAACGCGCTGGAGGAAGTCTTTAAAGAACACTCGGGTTTGCGCCGGCTCGGGATATCTCGAGCGCGGCAGGCCGACGCGAAACGTCAACACGTTCTCACGATCGAAGCCGAGATCGACCGCCATCAACTTGTTGAAGCTTCGAACCAGCAGACCCGCGCCAAGCAGCAGCACGACTGCGAGCGCGAGTTCGGCGACCACGAGCCAGCCGCGGACACTGCGCAATCCAAAACTCATCAGACCACGAGAGTCGCTGCCCCGGAGCACTTTGATTAGGTTGGGCTTTGACGCCGTAAGCGCCGGCGCTAATCCAAAGACAATTCCGGTGAGAACTGAGATTACGAAAGTGAATACAAACACGCGCAAGTCGAGTGGAATGTGGTTGAGATCGTAAAAAGAAGTCGTGAGGCCCTGCGGGACCAAACCCGCAATCGCACGTGTTCCCCACACCGCGACGAGCAGGCCCAACACACCACCAGCCAGACCAAGCACGACGCTCTCGGTAAGCAGTTGACGAATTAATTGCCACCGCCGTGCACCGATGGCTGCCCGCACTGCCATCTCGCGTTGCCGCGACAGCGTGCGCGAAATCATCAGGCTCGCAACGTTGACGCCCGCGAGCAACATCACGAGGCCGACGGCACCCCAAAGTATCAACACAGTCAGCCGAACGCCCGAAACGAGTTGCTTGTGCAGCGGTACGATGTCGACTGTGGCCGGCGGGATCGGCTCTTTCATTTGCTCCGCCATTTGTCGAGCGAGCAGGTTGAATTCGGTTTGCGCGCTTGTGGCACTTACTGACGGTTTGATACGCCCGACGACTTCGACCACGGAAAAGAAGTGACCTTGAGTTTCCTTGACGGGATCGATAGCTATCGGTACCCAAATGTCGAACTCGCCCGGAAAGCGAAAACCGGCGGGCATCACGCCGACAATCGAATACGGCTTGTCGTCGAGTGTGAGAGTGTTTTGCAGCACTGCTTCGTTACGCGCAAAGCGCTGTTGCCAAAAACGTTCGCTGATAACCACGACGTTACTCGTGCCGGGCTTGTCTTCTTCAGGCAGGAAGAAGCGACCGCGCAAAGGTTGCACTTTCAGCGTCGTGAAGAGGCTGGCGGTCACTTGCGCGCACGAGATGCGTTCTGGTTCGCCCAGGCCTGTGAGGTTGAAATTGTTGTCGCTGAAAGCGGCGATCTCGTCGAAAGAGGTGTTCCGATCTTTCCACGCCAGGTATTCGTAAGCCGCGATGCCTGGAAACGCACCCGGCTCAGCGACTTTCTGAACGGATACGAGTTGCTCCGGTTGTTGAAACGGCAACGCTTTCAGCAGCACCGCATTCACCACACTGAAGATCGTCGTGTTCACACCGATAGCGAGCGTCAGCGTGATAACGGCGACCGCCGTGAACCCCGGATTTCGCAAAAGACTTCGGATAGTTTGCTGTATCTCTTTCATAGTCACTCGTATCTAAGCGCGATTAAGGGATCGACTCTCGTCGCGCGCCGGGCCGGCAGATAGCACGCGAGAAATGCGACCGCAGTCACAATCAACGACACAACGACAAACGTTGGACCATCAGTCGGACTGACGCCAAAGAGCAATCCCGCGATCAAGTGCGTCAACCCCACCGCTCCAGCCACGCCAACTCCGACACCAATCAACGCGAGCAACAATCCCTGTCCGACAACCAGCTTGAACACGTCGCGACGCTGCGCGCCCAACGCGATGCGGATTCCGAGTTCGTGCGTGCGCTGCGCCACGGAGTAGTTGATGACACCGAACACACCGATCATCGCCAGCAACAACGCGACCACCGCGAAGATGCCGAGCAGCGACGTATTGAATCGCTGACCCGCGACAGAATTCGCGAAAAGCTGGTCCATCGTCGTGACTCGCACCGGCAGATCCTTGTCCATCGCTTTTACTTGCTCGCGTGCAGCCGCCGCGAGTTGAAGAGGATCGCCAGTCGTGCGTGCCAGGACGGCCATCGCGTCCTGCGGCTCCTGAAGTTGCGACAGGTACATCTCGGGATTCGGTGGTGTGTTCAGTCCTGTGTGATGGACGTCGCCAACCACCCCGACAATCGTGATCCATGGACTCCACACGATCCGCATTCGCTTTCCGATGGGATCTTCGTTGGGCCAGTAGAGACGCGCCATCGTCTCGTTGATGATCACGGCCGGTTCTGCTTGTGGCTCGTTGTAACGCTCCGAGAAAGGCTGCTGCTCGAACCACCGAACCAACGGCAGCGCAACGCGCGCGTCAGAGCTGTTGAAGAACCTTCCCTTGCGCAGCGGGATCTGCATCGTGCGGAAGTAGTCGTCGCTCACCGTTCGCATCGCAGCCTGTTGTTGATTTCCCTGCGGCGGATCCGGTCTACCTTCGATCGCGAAGCCGCTCCAGTTTTCAGCGGGACCGAGTGGCGTGTTCGTCGTCGCGCCGGCAGACTCGACGCCCGGCAGCGTTTGCAGACGTGTGAGCAATTCGTTGTAGAACGCAACTTGGCGCTGCGGTTCGCGATACTTGAGACCCGGCAAGGCAAAATCGAGTCGCAAAACCTGATTCGGTTGAAAGCCTGGATCGACGCGCACAAGCTGCACAAAACTCTTCAGCATCAATCCGCCACCCACGAGCAGCACGACCGCGAGTGCCACTTCGGTAACGACGAGCGCGCTGCTGATGCGACGTCGACCCGGATTAAACGAGCCCCGCATGCCTTCTTTGATCCATTGGTACAGGCGCGGTTCGGAGTTGCGCCATGCGGGCGCGATTCCAGTGAGCAACCCTGTGAGAATCGAGAAGCCAAACGTGGCGAGTAAGACACGATTATCGATGCTGATCTTATCGAGCCGGGGAATGTTGACCGCAGTGATCTTGCTCAACAGCGTTACGAGCCAGACCGCTGCGAGCAGTCCGACTCCACCACCGAAAATGCCGAGCAGCAAACTCTCTGTGAGCGTCTGGCGAATCAAGCGCCAGCGGCTGGCGCCGAGCGCAGTTCTGATCGCCATCTCCCTCTGACGTGTCGTGGCGCGGCTCAACAAAAGATTCGCGACATTCGCGCAAGCAATCAAGAGTATGAACCCGACTGCTCCGAAGAGCGTCAGCAAAGGAAGTTGCGCCGCGCCGGTTACGACTTCGTGCAGTCCTACGATCTGAACTCCGTGACCGCGATTCGCGTCGGGAAACTCCTGTTCAACCTGTGCCGCGACATGGGCCACCTCGGCCTGTGCCTGGTCCAACGTGACGCCCGGCTTGAGCCGCCCAATCACCTGGTAACTGTGCTTACCGACCTTCCGTAACTCTCCGCGCAGATCGATCGGCACGAGCACGTCAGGTATCAGCTCGAGCGCGGGCATTACACCGATGACGGTGTAACTCTGATCGTTCATGCGAACGGTTTGATTGAGGACGTTTGCGTCGGATCCGAAACGCTCGGTCCAGAGTTTGTGACCGAGCACAACTACCTTGGCGCCGCCGTTTCCATCCTCACCGGGAGCAAAAGTTCGGCCGAGCAGTGGCGGCACACCGACGATCGCGAAGTATTCAGTCGAAACCTCACCGACATCGACCATCACCGGGTCGCCGCGACCAGTGAGATTGAATCCGTTTGGTTGAATCAGCGTGAGGGCTTCAAAGACGTTGGTCCGTTCCTTGAACGCAGCGTACTCGTGTCCGGAGAGAGGCAGATTTGCTCGACCCGAATTCTCGCGTCGCTCCCACACGACCATCAGCCGATCGGGATCTTTAAAAGGCAGCGGGCGCAGCAGCACAGCATTGACAACACTGAACATCGCCGAGTTCGCTCCAATCCCGAGCGCCAAAGTGATCACGGCAATCGCCGTGAACACCGGCCTCTTCATCAACCCCCTCAGGCCAAATCGGACATCTTTGATCAGCGAATCCATTTGTGTTCTTTTTTGTGCCTTTTTGCGGCCCTATTCGTATCGCAGCGCCACGAGCGGATCGACCCTCGTCGCCCTGCGCGCAGGGATGTAACACGCCAGAAACGCAACCCCGATCAAAACCGCCGACACCGTCCCGATCGTCAGTCCATCCATGGGTGTTACTCCAAACAACAAAGCCGTCATCAAACGTGTCAGCGCAAAAGCTCCTGCCAATCCAACTACGACGCCGATGATCACCAACGTCATTCCATTGCGAATAACCAGCTTGAGAACATCGATTGCGCGCGCACCCAACGCGACGCGAATCCCAATCTCATGTGTTCGTTGCGTCACTGCATTCGACATCACGCCGTAAATTCCGATCGCTGCCAGCACCAGCGCCAGACCCGCAAACAGCGACAGCAGCGTCATGTTGAAGCGGCGTGCAGCAAACGAAGTCGCAGCAACTTCGCTCATCGGCTCGAGCCTGGTCACAGGTAGCTGCGAATCGACTTTCCAGATCTCCTGTTTGAGTGCTGGAGCGAAGGCAGACGGGTCACCTTGCGTACGCGCCGCGATTGACATCCATCTTTTCCACGGATTGATTTGCGTATACGGCGTGTAGAGCGCCGGTTCTTCCGGTAGATCCAAACCGAAGTGCTTCACGTCTCCAACAACACCGACGATCTCTATCCATTCGATCTGAGGATTGCGCGCCCAGCGGATTCGCTTGCCGATTGGATCTTCATTTTGAAAATACTGGCGCACCAGCATTTCATTCGCGATGCCGACGCGCGGCGCCTTCTCGTCGAAATCTGCTGGACCAAAGTCTCGGCCGCGCCGGAGCGGAATCTGCATTACATTGAAGTAGTCACCCAACACGCTACGAGTTTCGAGGCTCGGTTCGTCACCGGGCGCGATCGGCGGCCGGTTCTCGATCAGAAAATCGTGATTGAGTGAGTCGCCGCTCAGTGGGAGCTCACTCACCATCGCGGCCTGTACACCCGATAGTGAATTCATTCCGGCCAGGACGCGTTTTCGAAAGCGCGTTTGTGAAGCAACGTCCTCGTAACGAGTCTCAGGCAGCTCGACTCGCATTGTGATCAGACGATCGGGATTGAAGCCGGGCTCTACCGAACGCAGGTTCCAGAAAGTCTTGATGAGCAGACCTGCGCCTACGAGAAGGACCAGCGCCACTGCAAGCTCAACCACCACAAACGTGCTTCGCAGTCGTTGACGCGCGCTGCCTGTCGTAGAGCTTCTGCCGCCTTTCTTTAGAGCTTCACCGACTCCGCCACGCGAAGCAGCCCAGGCGGGCACGAGGCCAAAAATAAGTCCGGTTAGGATCGAAATCCCCATCGTGAAACCAAGAACTCGTGCATCCACTCCGATCTCTGAGAGACGCGGCAGGTTCTCCGGCTTGAATGCGAGCAAAAGGCGCGTGCCCCAAATCGCAAGTCCGATCGCGACTGCGCCGCCGGCAAGCGACAACAACACACTCTCCGTCAGCAACTGGCGAATCAAACGCCAGCGACCTGCACCCAGCGCACCACGAATTACAAACTCGCGTTGACGCTCGGAGGACCGCGCCAACAGAAGGTTCGCGAAGTTGGCGCAGGCAATCAGAAGGACAAAACCTACAGCAGCAAACAGAATGAACAGCGACTGCCGGCTGTCGCCGACGATGCGTTCATGCAATGCAAAGAGAACCGTGTTTCGATTTTTATTTTCGTCAGGATAGGCCGCGGCGAGGTTGCGATCGATGAGTTGCATCTCCGCTCGAGCCTGATCGATCGTCACGCCCGGCGCCAATCTTCCGTATGTGCGAAGGAAATGAACGCCTCGATGATTTGCGGCGACTGGATTGGAGACGTGTACTGCCGTCCATGCTTCGGTGTTTACACGAGGCGTGACAAACGTTTCCGGCATGACGCCGACAACGGTGTACATGTTGCCGCTGAGCGGAATCGCTTTACCGAGAATCTGCTCGTCGCTGTTGAAATGCTTCATCCAGACTTCGTGGCTCAACACTACGGCGAACGGAGCTCCATTCTTGTCGTCGTCGCTGTTAATAAAACGTCCGCGCTCAGGCTTGACTCCGAAAGTTTCGAAGAAGCCGCCAGTCACTTGTCCAATCTGAAGTTGAATCGGTTCATTACCCGCCGTATACGCCAGCGGCTGCAAGACCATGCCGCCCAGTCTGCTGAACGTCTTACTCTGCGACTCAACATCCGCTAGATCGGGTGCTGACTGGTTCGATCTGAAACTGATCAATCGCGACGGATCGTCGTAAGGCAGCGGCCGGAGCAAGACGGCATTGACGACACTGAAGATCGCAGAGTTCGCACCAATCCCCAGCCCAATCGTGATGACCGCGACCGCAGTAAACGCCGGCCTCTTCAACAGCGATCTCAATCCGAATCGAATGTCCTTCAGCAATGAATCCATTTGTGTTCTTTCTTGTATTGTTTCTTGTGCCTTTTCGTGGCCCTATTCGTACCTCAGCGCCTCGAGCGGGTTGACCTTCGTCGCCCGGCGCGCAGGGATGTAGCAGGCGACAAGCGCCACCAGCAGCAACAACCCAGTGATCGCAACGAACGTAACCGGATCGTTTTCACCCACGCCGAACAAAAGACTTCGCAATAACCTCATCAACCCAAAAGCCGACACCAAACCAAGCACGAGCCCAACACCAATCACCGCCATCCCCTGACCCAGAATCATCTTCAACACGTCGCCGACTTGCGCGCCGAGCGCGAGACGAATTCCGAGCTCGTGCGTCCGCTGCGTCACTGTATAAGCGGTAACGCCGTAGATCCCGGCCGCCGAGAGCAGCATCGCGACGGCGCTGAACAGCCCGAGCAGAAACAGATTGAATCGTGGCTGCGTGATCGACTGGCTGACGATGTGGTCCATCGTCTGCACGCTCGAAACCGGAACAGACTTATCGACCTCGTTCACGATCTGTCGCACCGAACCACTCAGACTCGCAGGCTCGACGCTCGAACGAACCACCAGCGACATGCTGTTCCAGCCGGTTTGTGAAGCTGAAAAATACAGCTCTGACTCCGGCTCTTCACGCAGTTCGACACTGCGAACATTTGCCGCGACGCCGACTATCTCCCACCAAACCGGCTGCTGGTTATCGTCAACATTTCCGAAGGTGATCCTCTTACCGACCGCGCTCTCACCTGGAAACAGTGATTGCGCGAGTTCCTCATTCACGATCATCACTCGTGGCGCATTTTCATTGTCGCGATCCGTGTACGCGCGACCTTGCAGAATCGGAATGCTCATCGCGCGGAAGTAATTCGGAGTGACAACGCGATAGTTCGCGCCCGGCCACTTGTCGGGAGTCGTAACCGGACTCCCTTCGACTCGAAACGCCGAGGTTGGTCCCTTGTCCAACGGCAATGTGTTGATGAGTCCCGCGTCCTGCACACCCGGAAGCGCGCTCACCTTCTCGAGCACCTGGTTGTAGAACCTCACGGAGTCAGAAAGATTTGCGTACTTCGTTCCGGCCGGCGTGAGCTTTGCCGTCAACACTTGCTGTGAGACGAAGCCGGTGTTTACTGACTGAAGGTGCATGAAGCTTCTGAAGAGCAGACCCGCACCAGCCAACAACACGACTGACAACGCGACCTCGACGACAATCAGCGCCTGGCGGAAGCGACTCTTGCGAAGACTTCCGGTCAAGCCGCGCCCGCTCTCTCGCATTGAATCCTGAACGTCGGACCGTGAGATTTGCAGTGCCGGGGCCAGTCCGAAGAGCATTCCGGTCAAGACCGAAGCTGCGAACGTGAATGCGAGCACACGAACGTCCATGTGAATCTCGTTGAGACGAGGGAAATCACCCGGCAGGAGTTTGATAATCGCTGCTAGTCCCCAGTACGCGATGAGTAGACCAACAGCGCCGCCCGTAAGCGCGAGGATCGTGCTTTCGGTAAACAGCTGTCGCATCACGCGCCACCGCGACGCGCCGAGTGCGGTGCGTATCGCGATCTCTTTCTGTCGTGAAGCACCGCTGGCTAGCAGGAGGTTTGCGACGTTCGCACATCCGATCAGCAACACGAACGTGACGGCGCCGAGCAGCAGCCACAGAAGTTTGTTTGTGTCTCCGACGAGGTGTTCGTGAAGTGAAACGACTCGATTGAAGCGACGATTGTTTGTGTCGGGATACTGCTGTCTTAGCCGTGCAGTAATCGTCTCCATTTCACTGGCGGCTTGTTGAAGCGACACGCCGGGTTTCAACAATCCGACCGCGGCGAGATAGCCCATGCCGCGCGTCTGCGTGACGTCCTGGTCCGGGTTCAACTCCGGCGCGAGTTTCAAAGGCGGCAGCCAGACTTCCGTTTTGTCCGGGTACTGAAAACCCGGTGGAGCGATCCCCACGACGGTGTAGTTTTGGCTGTTGAGTGTGATCGGCTTGCCGACGATTGAAACGTCTGCACCGAAGCGTCTGCGCCAGAGCGCGTCGCTGAGAACAGCTATGGGTTCGTGTCCTGCTTGTTCGTCCTGAGGAATGAACAGCCGGCCTTGCTGTGGGGTGATTCCGAAAATGTCGAAGAAGTTTGCGTTAGTTTGCGCGAGTTCGACGCGCTCCGCGTGGTCGGTCAACGCCAGGTTAGTGGGCGCGGTCTTAATCGCGGCGAGCTGTTCGAAGACGGTGTTCTGCGCGCGCCAGTCAAGGAAGTTTGCGGACGTTACTTGAACTCGTTTGCCGGCCGGGTTCAACTCCTGGATCGCAACGATGCGCTCCGCGGTGCGATAAGGCAGACGGCGCAACAACACGCTATCGACAATGCTGAAGATCGCGGTGCTCGCGCCAATACCCAGTGCAAGCGTGATCACCACGATCGCCGTAAACCCCGGATGTTTCAGCAACCCACGCAAACCATAGCGAATGTCTTTGATTATTGAATCCATTTTGTGCCTTCTTGTGGCTTCATTCGTATCTGAGTGCCACCAACGGATCGATCCGCGTTGCGCGGCGAGCGGGCAGATAAGCCGCCATGATTGCGACCGCGACCATCACCACTCCCGCGAGCGTCAACGACACTGGATCGGTCGCCGAGAGATCGAACAACAGCGTCGCAGCAAAACGCGCCACGACGAGCACCGCAGGTATCCCCGCAACGATTCCAATCGCCACCAGGACGAGCGCTTCACGCAGCACCAGCATCACCACTTCTCGCGTGCGTGCGCCGAGCGCGATGCGAATTCCAATCTCATTCGTCCTGCTCGCAACCGCGTACGAAAGAATCCCGTACAAACCAATCATCGCCAGCACGAGCGCCAGCAAACCAAAGAACGCCGACAGCGTCGCCATCAAACGTTCGCGCAACATCGACTCCTGGACCATCGACTCAAACCACTGGTAACTCGTGTCGATCGACGGACTCATCTCGTTGAGCGCGCGATTGATCGAAGCAGTGATCTCGCTTTGCGGCAGGCTCGAGCGAATAAGAAACTGACGTCCCGTCGAGGGTTGCGGATCCTGAAGGCTCGGCAGGTACACCATCGGAAGCTTCTGTTCTTTTATCTCTTCAAACTTCGCATCATGAGCAATGCCCACGATTTCATATGGCGTTTCGGGCTCGTTCGGCGTTTCTTCGACGACAACTCTGCGCCCAATCGGATTCGCCTCGCGCAGTTGCCGCGCAAGCGTCTCGTTGATGATCGCGACGCGGGGGGCGTTCAGCGTGTCGTACGAATTGAACTCGCGCCCTTGCAGCACGGGGATTTCGAGAGTGCGGAAATAATCGACGCCGACGCGATTGAACGACGCGTTTATCCTGCTGTCGCGATCCGCATCCAACCAAACCTCGTTACCACGCCCGCCGCCAGTGAGTGGAACCGTGTCTGACTCCGTGACCGCCTGAACGCCGGGAACCGTTTTGAGCCGCTCGAGGAGTTGATTCTTAAACTCGATGCGACGTTCCTGAGCGATATTCAGCCGTCGAAAACCAACTCGCGCGACGAGCAGGTTTTCCTCGTTGAAGCTGGTGTCGACAGTGAGCAGCTTGTTCAGACTGCGCGTGAACAGGAATGCACTTGCAACCAGGACCAATGAGAGTGCGACCTGAACGACTACCAGCGCGCGTCGAAGAGTGACGCGACCGCCGCCCGCTGTCATTCCACGGCCTGTAGCCTTCATGACCGTAACAAGCTCGATGCGCGTAGCGCGCACTGCGGGAGCTAAACCAAACAGCAAGCACGTCAGCGCAGCGACGCCCGCGGTAAATCCAAGCACACGCCAGTCAGGAGTCAGATCGAGGAAGACGGTGTTAAGCCCTGTACCAATCGACGAAACGAGAAATCGACTCAACGCCTGGGCCAACCCAACGGCCAGCGCTGTTCCAAGAATCGTGAGCATGAGAGTTTCAACCAGCAGTTGCCGGATGATTCGTGCGCGAGAAGCGCCGACAGCTTGTCGCACTGCGATCTCGCGTTCGCGTGTGCTCGCGCGCGCCAACAATAAGTTCGCTAGGTTGGCGCATGCGATTAGCAGCACCAACCCGGCGATGGCCAGCAACAGCCACAGGGGACGCTCATAACTCTCGCGTAACATCGAATAACCGGACGCGCCGGCAACGGCTTCCAGCTTCGACTGTAAATATGGGTTTACGCTGACCGCCGGATAGTTCGGCGGTAGCGTTTGTTGAAACAGTGCGGGTGAGATCGATTGCAGTTGTGCAGTGGCCTGTTCCCTGGTCCAACCCGGTTTCAGACGGCCCGCAACCATCAACCACCAGTTAAAGCCCGAATCGAGTCGATTGTTTTTACCCGCGATGACGGCGTCGGCGCAGAGTGGTAAGGCGACGTCGAATGTCCGCCCGACTTCAAGACCAAAGAAACTCGCAGGAGTGACACCGATGATTTCGAACGATTTATCTGAAACAGTTACTTTGCGACCTACAACATTCGGATCGCCGCCGTATTCACGTTGCCAGAACGGATGACTGATAACTGCGCCGGGAGCCGCGCAGCCTCGCTGATCGTCCGCCGTTGTAAACACACGGCCGAGTTGCGGCTGCACGCCGAGTACGTTGAAAAAATCTCCGCTGACCCAAAGCCCCTTGGCCCAACGCACTTCCCCGCCCTGTGCGAGGTTGAAATCATTTCGGCTCCACGCAAAGATCCCGGAGAAGCCTTCCTGACGATCTCGAATCTGTTCCCAAATCGGATTCGTGACCGCTGAATACGGCGACGCCTTAAACCCACGCGCCGCAGCTTCCATATCGGCGAGCTGCACCTTCGCGAGCTGCTGCGGATCTCTCACCGGCAGCGTCTTGAGTCTTACTGCATTGACCAACTGAAAGATCGCAGTGTTAGCACCAATTCCGAGCGCCAGCGACAACACAGCCACAACCGTGAAGCCCGGATTCTTCCGCAGCATTCTTACCCCATACCGTAGATCGTTAATTACTGAACCCATCATTTGTCCTCATTCATATCTAAGCGCTATCAGTGGATCGACTTTCGTCGCGCGACGTGCAGGCACGAAACACGCGAGGAACGCCACCGCAATCAACAACGCCGCGACCCCACCAAACGTCAGCGGATCTTTCGCCGTAACTCCGAACAACAACGTCGACATCACGCGCGTCAGTGCAAACGCGCCAGCCAAACCAACAACAACTCCAATCACCGTCAACAACATTCCCTGTCGCACCACCAGCTTCAACACATCGAACTGGCGCGCGCCCATTGCCATGCGCACGCCAATCTCGTGTGTTCGCTGGGCCACCGAGTACGACATGACGCCGTAGATTCCTGTCGCCGCAAGAATCATCGCGAGCGCCGCAAACAGTGCGAGCAACGTCGTGCGATAACGCGGCGCCGCAACTGACGAGTCAACCCACTCAGTCATCAATCTCACCGACGCGATCGGCTGATCGGGATCCAGCGCTTTCACTTCCTGGCGCACCGCACCGACAATGTTTGAAGGATCGCCTTGCGTGCGGATCACAAAATTCACACGGCCCGTCTGGCGAGTCGGGAAATACATCGTCGCTGAGGGCGTGCCGGCCAACGATTGATGGCGAATGTCGCCAACGATGCCGACGATTTCGTAAGGCTCGCTGCGCATGCCCGTGATCAGGCGTTTGCCCAGTGCCTCTTCATTCGGCAAAGCCGTGTCAACAAGTTGCTGACTAACGACGAGCACCTTCGCGCCTTGTCGCACCTCTTGCTCCGTGAAGTTCCGTCCTCGCAGTAAAGGAATTCGGAGCGCGCTGAAGTATTGCTGGTTGACGCGACGAAAGTCGGCACCAAAGGCCTGGTCCGGTGAAGCAGGCGGACGGCCTTCGATGAAGAAAGGCATGTCGTTAGGTTGGCCGCTGAGTGGAAGCTCAGTAATCGAACCAACGACCTCTACGCCTGGCAAATTCGCGACACGTCCTTCGAACTGTTCGAAAAAGCTCGCGGCTTTTTCCGGCGTGTTGTATTTGCCCCTCGCCAGATCGATACGCATGGTCAACACGTTCCTGGCATCGAATCCGGGATTCACTTGCTGTAGCGCCATCAAACTCCGCACGAGCAAACCTGCTCCGATTAACAACATGACGGCGACCGCACTCTCGAACACGACGAGCAAGCTGCGCGTGCGATTTCGCATTGCGCCCTCACCACCACCTCGAAGTCCTTCTTTCAACGAATCACTGAGATTGACGCTCGCCGTACGAAACGCGGGCGCCAACCCGAACAGGATTCCGGTAACGACAGAAAGTAGTAATGTGAATCCAAGCACTGTCGCGTCGACTTTTACCTTTGCAGTCGGAGGAATATTGCCTTCGCTCAAACTGACGAGCACTTGAACTCCCCATGCCGCGAGCGCTGTTCCCAACACACCTCCCAAAAGTGACAGCAACAGGCTCTCGGTTATCATCTGGCGAACGATTCGAAAGCGGCTGGCGCCGAGCGCGGTCCGCAATGCGATCTCTTTCTGTCTGCCGGCCGCGCGCACTAACAACAGGTTCGCGACGTTGGCGCAAGCAATCAGCAGCACGAAACCAACGGCGCCGAAAAGGATGAAGAGCGTTGTGCGGCTTCCACCGATGAGTTGTTCCTGCAAAGGAACGAGACGGAGGTTCCAGCCGGTGTTGCTCTCAGGAAACTGTTTTTCGAGTTGAGCGGCGATTAGATCGGTATCGGCCTGAGCCTGGGTCAGGCTGACGCCTTGTTTCAGCCGTCCGATGGGCCGTAGAAAATGCGCGAAGCGTTGCTTCATTTCCGGCGCGGCGTCGAAGTTCATCGGTAACCACAAATCCGCTTGCTGAGGCAACGTCACATCCGGTGACATCACGCCAATGATCTGGACGGCTTTACCGTCGAGCACGATGGTCTTGCCGATGATTGCCGGATCGCCGCCAAAACGTCTCTGCCATAACGCGTGCGTGAGCACGGTCACCTGATCCTGACCCGTCTTCTCATTCTCGAGTGTGAAGCCTCGGCCAAGCGCGGGAGTCACTCCAAACGCCTGGAAGTAATTGCCGGTGACCACCGATGCGCTGAGACGCTCCGGTTCACCGCTTCCGGTGAGGTTCGCGGGATTTGTTATCGTGCCTGAGGCAGCAAAATGTTCGAACGTCTTGTTCTGATTTCGAAAGTCGACGAAGTCGCCCGGCGCAACGCTCGCACGATTCACACCATTGCGAATGTTCCCCCACATCCAGACGAGTCGGTCCGGCTCTGGATACGGAAGCGGCTGAAGCACAACGGCATTGACAAGACTGAAGATCGCGGTGTTCGCTCCGATGCCGAGCGCGAGCGCGACCAGCGCGATGATCGAGAAGCCTGGTCGCTTCAACAAACTGCGAAATCCGTACCGAATGTCTTTGATTATGGAGTCCATCATTTTGCGCGCCTCTTTTGTGGCTTTTTGTGGCCCTATTCGTATCTGAGTGCGGTCAGCGGATTCACACGCGATGCACGTCGCGCAGGCAAATAACCTGCGAGCAGTGCGACGAGTGTCAGAATCGCTGCCGCTGCAATCAGCGTCACCGGATCCGTCGGGCTCGTTTCAAACAGTTGCGCCGAGATCAGCCGCGCTCCGGCCAGCGCCGCAGGCACTCCGATCAGTAAACCCGCCAGCACGAGATAAAGCGTCTCGCGCAAAATCATCCACGCGATGTTTCCGCCTTTCGCACCGAGCGCCATGCGTATGCCAATCTCATTCGTGCGACGCGCCACACCGTGGGCCATCACGCCATACAAACCAATACAAGCGAGTATCAGTGCCAGCGCGCCAAAGAAACTGACGAGTTGCGCGATCAAACGTTCCTGATCCCAGTGCTCGTGCAATTGATCGCTCATGCTCGTGACGCCGAAGATCGGAAGCTTGTCGTCGATCTGATTGATCATCTGCCGCACTTGAGGCGTGAGCGGCGCGGGATCGCCCGTGGTGCGAAGGTGAAGAGTGACGGTGTAGGCAGCTTCATCCTGAACCTGAAGAATCGGGCGGTAGACTGTGGGCACAGGCGGTTCGTCTACTTCACTCGTCTTTATGTCGCCAACGACACCGACAATCTCGATCGGAGTACCATTGACCTCAACGTCGTCGAACGAAAACGTACGACCAATCGGATTCTGTCCTTTGAAGTAGTGTTCGGCGAACGATGCATTGACTACCGCGACTTTTTGCGACGCCGGCGTGTCGCGTATTTCGATATCGCGCCCGCGCAGTACCGGCACGCCGAGCGTTTCGTTGTACTTCGGCCCGGCGAGCATGTCTTTAATCACGAGATCGTCATCCGGCTGTGCGACGTATCCCGGAACCACGATGCTGCTTTCCCTGCTCGAGCCGCTCATCGGTGCGTACGTGGCCATCGAGACATTGCGCACCTGCGGCAGCGAGCCGACTCGATCGAGTAACTGCTGGTAGAGCGCCGTGAGCTCGGTGGGCTTGTAGCCGGCGAGTCGCGGATCGATACTGACCAACAGCAGGTTGTTGCGTTCGAAACCAAGGTTTTCCCGCTGGATTTTCAAGAGACTGACGGCGAAGAGTCCGGCGCCGGTGAGCAGGACCAAAGAAAGTCCGACCTGCATCACCACCATCAGTGACGACAAGTTCACGCGCATAAAACCAGTTCGCATGCGCGTCTTTTCTTTGATCGCCGACGAGAGGTTCGCTTTACTTGCCTGGAGCGCCGGAACCAACCCAAACAGCAATCCTGCGATGATCGAAATGCCGGCAGTGAATGCGAGGACGCCCGCGTCAGGTCGCGTATCGAGCGGAGAGGTCCTTGCAACCAGACCAACGAGGATGTACACGCCCCACTGGGCCAACAACACGCCACACACACCACCGATCGTGGCCAGCAGCATGCTTTCGGTCAGCAGTTGCCGAACGATTCGACCGCGCGTGGCTCCAAGCGCCATGCGCAAGGAGATTTCTGGTTTTCGTGACGCGGCGCGAGACAACAGCAGGCTGCCGACGTTCGCGCACGCGATCAGCAACACCATGCCAACGATCGCCATCAGCATGTGCAAAGGCTTCGAGTAGATCCGGCGAAGCCCGGAGATGCCGCCCGAGCCTTCAGTCAATGTGACGTACGTGTTTTGAATGCCCTTCCTTCGTTCTTCAGTAACCTGGCTGCCCGCTTGATCGGTCAGGAATTGTCGCAGTTGCATGTTGACTGCGGTCTGTGCCTGGTCGATGCTAACGCCCGGTTTAAGGCGTCCCATGAGCGTGAGGAAGTAGACCTGGTTGTTCTCCAAAAACGATTCGCGCAATTCGACCTGCGGCAAAAACGACAGCGGCATCCAGAAGTCAGGTGGACGTCGGACGCGTGCGCCAAAGAATTCCGGCGGAGTAACGCCAACCAGCGTGAAGCTGGTGCCGTTGATGATGAAATTCTTTCCGATCACGGTGGGGTCGCTATTGAGCTGTTTTTGCCAGTACAGATGACTGATCACCGCGGCGGGCTGTGCGCCTGGTTTGTCATCTTCGGGCGTCAACACGCGACCACGCAGTGCATGCACGCCAAGCAGTGAAAAGTAATTGCCGGTTACGAGGTGCCCCTGCGCTCGTGCCGCTGCTGCGCCTTCGGCATCAGCTCGTCGCACGCTCAGCGGGCTTTCACCGCTGCGGAACGCTGCCAGATCCGCAAATGATTGATTGTGATCGCGAAAGTACTGGTAAGACGCATATGAGAAGCGGGTCCAAACGCCTGTCCGTGGCGTGTCTTCTACTGAAGTTCCCTCGCTGGTCGTGTCGGTGAACAGCACCAGTTCTTCCGGCTTCTGCACCGGCAGTGATTTCAGCATCACTGCGTTGACAAGCGTGAAGATCGCGGTGTTAGCGCCAATGCCGAGCGCGAGCGTGAGCACTGCGATCGCTGCAAAACCTTTTCGCTTCAGCAGTCCTCTGAAACCGTATTTAATGTCCTTGAATAAATTTTCCATGACCTATTCGTACCTCAGCGCCTCCAGTGGATCGACCTTCGTCGCGCGCCGCGCGGGCACGTAGGAAGCGACAAATCCAACAACCGCCAGCAGAACGAGAACCGCGACAAACGTCAGCGGATCCGTCGTGCCGACGTCGAACAACAAACTGCGAATCGTTCGCGTAACCGCGTAAGCTCCTGCCACGCCCAAAACAATTCCCACCAGCACCAGCGACATTCCCTGTTTCATCACCATCATCAGCACGTCGCGAGCGCGCGCGCCCAGTGCCATGTGAATTCCGATCTCGCGAGTGCGTTGCGATACCGTGAACGCGAGCACGCCGTACAAACCGATCGCGGCGAGCAGTAACGCCAGCGCTCCGAAGATGCCGAGCAGCACCACCGCAAAGCGCCGCGTCTCGAGCGTCAACGCCACGCGCTCGTCCATGGTCTTCACGTCATACACGGGTTGATTCGGATCGACGGCGAGAACCTGGTCTCGTATCGCCGGCGCCAGGAGATGAGGATCTCCGGAAGTGCGTACGGCCAGTGTCGATATACCGATGTAGGCGGGAAGATAGAACGTGCCCTTCGACTGTGCCGTCAGATCCTGCAAGTGGACGGTCTTGCAGATGCCGACGATGGTGGCCCATGGTCCATTGTTGCTCCAGCTAATACCACCGCCGATCGCATCGCCGTTGGGCCAGTAGCGTTTCGCTAGCTCTTCGTCGACGATGGCGACGGAGTTGGGAGCGAAGTAATTGCCGGCGCGCATGTCGGAGGGTTGGAAGTCGCGGCCCTTGAGAATGGGCAATCCGAGAGTCCGAAAGTACCCCGAAGACACGAACGCATAATCGGCATGCGGCGGTGGCTCGCCGGGGCCCGCTTGCCGGCCGCGGATAGAAAACACTGAATTGTCGGCCCCGGGTGTGAATGGTGTTTGGTACGCCGCGGCCGCATGCACGACGCCCGGCAACGCTGACACACGTGCGATCAGGTCGTCGTAGAATGCGGCGACTTGGGATGATTTTTCGTATCGAGTACCCGGAAGTGAGAGTCGCACAGTCAGTACGTTGTGCGGATCGAATCCGGGTTTCACGTCGAGCAGCTTTCCAAAACTGCGCACGAGCAAGCCTGCGGAAACCAGTAACACCAACGCCATCGCGACTTCTGCGACGACAAACGTTCTTCGCAACCACTGGCGTGTTGAACTTGCCGAATCCGTCCGCTCAGACTCTTTCAACGAGCTGACGAGATCTGTTTTCGACGCTGTCAAAGCAGGAACCAATCCGAAGATCACGCCGCAAAGCACTGACGCACCAAAGCTCAGTAACAGGATTCTGAGATCGACTTGAACCGCGCTGAGACGAGGCAATGAGCTCGGCGCAAGCGCCAGCAAAGCTTTCGTGCCCCACACAGCGAGCAGCGACCCAAGCACGCCGCCGATCAAGGCGATGAGAAGACTTTCGGTCAGCAGTTGACGAATGATGCGAGTCCGGCCCGCACCCAGCGCTGCACGCACTGCAATCTCGTGGCCGCGCACAGTAGCTCGCGCCAGCAGCAGGTTCGCGACGTTCGCACACGAGATCAGAAGGACCGCCAGGACCGCGCACAGCAACACAAACAGGGGCCGCCGCACGTCGCTCACGTATTCGTCTGAGAGAGAACGGACTTCGATGTTGAAGATGTCAGGATCAGTGCCGGATATGTTCTTAGCGACGCCGGTCATCGTGGCCTGCGCGCGCTCGATGGTCGTGCCTGGTTGCAAACGCGCGAGCATCGTGTACGCGAGGCTCCCGCGGCGCTCCGCGGAGAGTTCGCGCGCTGTGAAAGCCATCGGGACCCAGAACTCAATGTTCGGATAGATCTCTTCAATCGCTTCAGGCGCGACGCCCACGATCTGGTAATAGTCGCCGTTGAGTTGAATGGAGTTGTTGAGCGCGTTGGGATTCGAACTGTAGAGTCGTTTCCACAACGCTGTACTCAGCACGACGACGCGCTCGTTACCGGCGCGATCTTCTTCCGGGTTGAAGAAGCGACCTGCGACCGGATTAATGCCGAGAGTAGGAAAGAAAGTCGCGGTAACGCGTCCGGCCTGCAAACGCTCGGGCAAACTCACGCCCGTGAGGTTGAAGTTGCGAGTGGCGAAAGCTGCGGTTGATTCGAAAACGTCAGTCTGGCGGCTGTAATCGAGAAAATGCGGCGCAGAGACAGCACTGCGCGGAAGGTTTAACTTCGGCAGTTGATTATGGACCACGACGACGCGATCCGGATCCTTCACCGGCAACTTCCGCAACAACACCGCATCCACGACTGTGAACGTCGCGGTCGTCGCAGCAATACCAAGCGCGAGCGTCAACATGGCAGTGATCGTGAAGCCCGGCTTCCTGATCAGCATTCGAACGCCGTAACGCAGATCTTTCAGTACTGAGTCCAACATGAAACCTTGTGTAGGTCGAATAGGCTTTGCCTCAAGAGTCGTCTCATTCACACCGGGCTTTAGCCCGTGAAAAGCACTTCACATTCGTCAGAACCGTTTTAACGGTTTTCACAGCAAACCCATGAGAAAACCGTTGAAACGGTTGTCTATCAATGCCTCTCGTCTGTCACCGGGCTAAAGCCCGGTGTGAATGAGACAAAGCCTATCCTATAGACCTATTCGACCTATTCGTACCGCAGTGCCACGAGCGGATCGACTTTCGTCGCTCGACGCGCGGGCAGGTAGCACGCCACCAATGCGGCCAGGAGCAGGCACAGCGAAACCACGCCGTATGTCAGCAGATCAGTCGCCTCGACGCCGAAGAGCAACCCCTTCATAAACCGCGTCAGCGCCCACGAACCTGCTAACCCAATCACGATCCCGAGCAGCGCGAGCTTCATCCCGTTTCTGACAACCAGCTTCAGCACGTCGAGCGCACGCGCGCCGAGCGCCATGCGAATTCCAATCTCCTGTGTGCGCTGCGAAACCGCGAAAGCCATCACGCCATAAATTCCACCTGTCGCCAGCAACAATGCGATCACAGCGAAGATCGCCAATGACACTGACGAAAATGAGTACATCGATACTGACATCGATCGCACTTCCTCCATCGTGCGCACTTCAAACACCGGTTGGTCCTTATCGACGGACCACACCTGATCCCTGATGCCTGCGGCAAGCGAAGCAGGATCGACGCTCGTTCTCGCCACCAGGACCATTCCATGCCACGAATCCTGCGCATATGGCAGGTAGTATTCAGGTGCAACAGGTATGTTCAGCTCGTGCTTTACATCCTTCACGACGCCAACAATCTCGATCCACGGAGATTTTTCCGGTGGACCATCTAAGCGAATGCGTTTTCCAATGGCGTCTCCGCCAGGCCAATGTTTGCGTGCGAGTGTTTCGTTTACTATCGCGACGGGTGGTGCGCCGTCTTTGTCCTGGTCCGTAAAGCTGCGGCCTTTAACGAGGGACATGCCCATCGTGCGGAAATAGTCGGGAGTGGCAACGCGATAACGTCCAATGTTCTCCTGGCCCGGGGGAGGTACTACGGCGCCTTCAACCAGGTAAGCGTCAGATGAGTTTGATCCACCCATCGGTATGTAGTTCACGAGCGCCGCCGACTCGACTCCGGGATATCCCTTTACTCGCTGGATCAAGTCGTCATAAAAGATTCGACCTGCCGCTTCATCTTTGTACTTTGTCACCGGCAGCATAATCCTCATCGTGAGTACGTTGTCGGGATTGAAACCGGGATCGGTTCTCAAGAGTGAGAGGAACGAGCGAGCCGCCAGCCCCGCGCCGATAAGCAACATCAGCGATAAAGCAACTTCAAAGACGACGAGTGAACTTCGCAACCGGTGCGAACTTCCGGAAGTCTGCCGGCTTCCCTCCTTTAAAGAATCGTTGAGATTTGGTTTCGAGAGTTGGAGGGCAGGTGCAAGGCCGAAAATGATTCCGCTAAATACCGAAATAGCGAACGTAAACAAGAGCACCGTAGGGTTAATGCCCAACTTATACCATCCGGCAGCGAACTTCGCTGCGTCACCCGGATTCGAGACGCGCAAAGCATCGATGCCCCAAATAGCAACCAGCACTCCCAACGCGCCGCCGACCAACGCAACTATCACGCTCTCGGTGAGCAACTGGCGAACAATGCGCCAGCGACTCGCGCCGAGCGCCGCACGTAACGCGATCTCTCTTTGCCGGCCACTCGCGCGCGCGAGCATGAGATTCGCAACGTTTGCGCACGCAATCAGCAGCACAAACCCGACGACGGCCATCATCACCAGGATCGGTGTGTCATAGGATCGAACCGTGTCAGCTACGATCGAATAAACCGTCGCGCCCAGGCCGGTGTTGGTCTCCGGATATTGCTGTTCGAGCCGCGCGTTGATTGTGTCGATCTCAGCTTGTGAGCTTGCTATAGAGACGCCAGGTTTCAGCCGTCCGATGACGTAATAGCCATGAGTGGTCCTGTTTTTCATGCGTGCGGGCGTCATCTTCAACGTTCCATAGACCTCGCCGCCTTTAGGAAAGTTGAAATGCTCCGGCAACACACCGATTACCGAGCACACTAACCCGTTAACTGTGATCGTCTTGCTGAGAATGTTTGGATCGCCACCGAAACGTCTTTGCCAAAGGCTGTGAGAGATGAGTACGACCTCTTTGCCCGGCTGATCTTCTCCCGGCAAAAAATTGCGGCCCATGATCGGCTTCACGCCGAGCACGTCGAAAAAATTTATTGTGGAGAGGAAGCCCTGGATGCGTTCAGGCGGATCGATACCGGTGAGATTCGCGTTCCACCAGCCATAGAGAGCAAGGTGCTCGAACGACTGGCTCTGCGCCTGCCAATCGAGGTAATTCGCGAAAGCGACTTCGTTGTGTGTGTAACCGAGACTCGGCTGCTTGTCCCAAATCGCAACAACGCGATCGAGTTCGGGAAATGGCAGGGGGTTACGCAGCAACGCGTTGAACGCGCTGAACATTGCAGCGTTGGCGCCAATGCCGAGGGCCAGCGTAAAGACGGCGATGATCGTGAAGGCGGGCCGCTTTAAGAGATTCCTGAGTGCATATCGGATATCACTTCTAAGACTCTCCATACCAGCTCCTTTTTGTGATCGCCTTTTGTGCCTTTTTGTGGCCCTAATCTGCGATGACGACCATCAACGCTGCATCGTCGTCGAAGTTGTCGGCGCAAAACTCCTTCACCTCTTCGAGTATGGCGGTGCGCAACTCGGCAGCATTACACCCGCGATACGAACTCAGGCGCGCCTCAAGTCGCTCCTCACCAAACTCTTCACCCGAAGCATTGCGCGCTTCAGTCACACCATCAGTAAAAAGCACGAGCTTGTCGCATCCATCGAACTTGATCTCGCCTTGCGTAAACTTCGACTCGGGAAACGCGCCGATTACGCAGCCACCATCATGCAGTCGAATACATTCACCGTTGCGTCGCATCAGGAACGGTGGATTATGACCCGCATTCGTGAACGTCATCGTCCGATTCGAAACGTCGAGATCGCCGTAGAAACAGCTCACAAATTTACGCAACGGCGTGTTCCCGCACATCAGTCGATTCAACTTCTCGCAGAGCTCGCTCGGCGAAATCGTTTCAGAGGCGAATGACTTCAGCGCCGCTTGCATGTTCGACATCAACAGCGCTGCCGGAAGACCCTTGCCCGCGACGTCCGCGACACACAGCGCCGCGCGTGATTCGTTGAACTTGTACGCAGCGAGATAATCGCCGCTCACGTCGTGTGCCGGCTGCCACGCGCTCGCGAGACTAAACCCATTCAGATTCGGCATGCGGCGAGGCATCAGCCCCCGCTGAATCTCACGCGCTTCAAGCAGTTCGAGTCGAAACTGGTGCTCGCGATCGTGCTCGCGCCTGCGCAACTGCCCCTGCTCGATCTGTGTTCGCAGTTTTCTGAGTAAGCGAGAGTTCTCCCACGGCTTCTCAACAAAATCGCGCACGCCGAGGCGCATCGTTTCCACGGCCAGATCGACTGTGGCCCACGCAGTCATAACCACGATGGGCAAGTCGTTATCAAGTGCCTGAATCCTCGAGATCAGATCGAGACCTTCTTTTCCGGAAGTCGTGTCGCGCGCGTAGTTCAGGTCCATCAGCACGAGATCGAATCTCTGCTGTTTGATCGCCTCGAGCACCGCTGCCGGCGAATCCGCCGCTTCGGTTTGAAAACCGGCGCCTTTCAGGAGCAGGCGCAAGGCTGCACGCACGTCGGGTTGATCGTCCGCAATGAGAGTTCGTGGAACTTGTGCTGTTGCCGTGTTCACTGCCTACCTCTTCTTCCTTGCTCCAAACACACTGGTGACGTCGACGTTGATCGCCTGATCGACGTCCAGCGGTTAATACCTTTTGAGCAACTACAGGGAAACTTTGTGATTCAGGGTCAGGAACAGGGGACAGGAGCAGTTAGTAACGTGCTGCTCCTGATCTCTGCTCCTGCTCCTGATTAACTATCCAGCCGTCTTCAAGCCTGATAATTCGATTGCCGTATGCCGCATTCGTTTCCGAGTGCGTCACCTGGACAATCGTCGTGCCTTCTTCGTTTAAGCGCTTGAACATGTCCATGATCTCCTTGCCCTGGGCCGAGTGAAGATTTCCAGTCGGCTCGTCGGCAAGGATGATTCTTGGACTCGCAACAACCGCACGAGCAATGCCCACGAGCTGTTGCTGACCACCCGAAAGTTGGGTCGGGAAGAGATCCTTTTTACCTACCATCTGAAAACGGTCGAGCGTATCGCAGACGATCGATTGCCGATCTTTCTTACTGACGTCGCGATACGAGAGCGGTAACTCGAGGTTTTCAAAGACAGTCTGATCGTCGAGGAGGTGATAGCTTTGAAAAACGAACCCGATATTCCGGTTGCGCAGCGCGGCGCGCTTTTTCCCATCAAGCGTGTGGACTGGTACGTCTTCGAAATAATACTCACCAGTCCACGATTGATCGTGCATGCCCAGGATGTGGAGCAAAGTCGACTTCCCTGCGCCTGACGGGCCCATGATCGAAACGAACTCACCCGGCTTGATGTCCAGATCGATCCGGCGAAGCACGTACGTCTTCGTTGGACCGTGTGGAAATGCTTTTTCAACGCCCCGCAAGGTGATCATGAAATCGCTCCAAACCCGCTCTCTGCCAATTCGCGCTTGGCTTCCTGAATTTCGCGCCGGTCTGCGCCCGCTTCTTCTTCGACAATCAAGCCGTCGAACAAGTGAACGATGCGATCGGCGTGTTGGGCATAACGTGGATCGTGCGTCACCATGCAGATGGTTGCGCCGCCACGATGTAATTCGCGCATCAGTTCCATAACCGCTTCGCCGTTTGTCGAGTCGAGGTTTCCGGTCGGCTCGTCTGCGAGCAGGATGCTGGGCTGTCCACCAACTGCGCGCGCGACTGCGACACGCTGCTGTTGACCGCCGGACAACTGGCTCGGCAAGTGTTTCGCGCGATGCGCCATGCCGACGCGTTCGAGCGCCTCAGTCGTGCGCTTCTTTCGCTCGGCGGAACTCATGCCGCGATAGGTCAGGGGGAGTTCAACGTTCTCATAAACCGTCAGGTCGCCGATCAGGTTGAAGCTCTGGAAAATAAACCCGACTTCCCGGTTTCTGATTCTCGCCCGCTCGGAAAGTGACAGGTTTTCAACAGGATGATTGTTGAGAATGTACTTACCGTCTGTCGGCGTATCGAGCAGACCGAGAATCGATAGAAGAGTAGATTTACCGCATCCCGAGGGACCGGCAATAGAGACGTATTCACCTTGTTTAATGTCCAGGTGAATACCTGATAGTGCGTGTGTTTCGACCTCGTCTGTGTAGAAAACCTTCTTTACATCAGAGAGGTGAATTAACGGCCCGTTCGAACTCATCTTTCGCTCCTTAGCAGTTTTGTGTGCACACCTTTTAAACTGAACACCGCAAACCGGATTTATATGGCGTCAACGTACGCGTATCCGGTTGTAACTATCCAGTGCGGATGTATCTGAAATGATGACCTGATCGCCTTCCTTCAGGCCCTCGAGAATCTCGATTGTGCTGACCGAATTGCGCCCGAGTTTGACTGTTCTCCGCTCGGCCTCCGTTCCGTCGGGCGTCAGGACAAACATGCCAATGGTCTGTTGTGCCTGTCCGAAGGCCGGCCGGCCGACTTTCAAGACGTCCTTGAGTCGTTCGAGCTCGATCGTTCCGTCGACGCTCAGGTCTGGACGAGCGCTGGGCGGCAGCGGGCCGATCAGCGATGCGTCAATCTCAAACGTACCTTCACGAGCAGCGGGATCGATGCGGGAAACGGTGCCCTGGATCAAACCGTTCCGCGTGTCGACGATGACAGGTTGACCGATGCGCACGTCTTTGATCTGCGTTTCAGCAACTCTCAAAACGGCTTTGAGTGATGACGGATCCGCGACACGCGCAATGTTAAATCCAGGGGTCACCTGCTGACCCTCGCTGACCGAAACCTGTTGCAGAACGCCAGCGGTTCCTGCACGAACTTTCAATGCGTCAACTTCCTGGCGTCGCAACGTGGCGAGCGCGCGTAACTGGTTCAGCCGTGATGCTGCTGCATTCATTTGCGCCTTCACCGACTTTACGCTAACCGCCAGTCGCTCCTGCTCGACTTTGAGCCGGTTTGCAAGGTCTTGCACCGCAACGCGCGAGATTTTTATGTTGAGCTCGGCTACGAGTTTTTGTTCGTATAGCTTTTCGTCGGCGTCGAGCTGCAATTTTGCCTGGCTGTACTGTGAGTTAATGGTCGCTATCGCCGCCTTTTGTGTCATCGCCTCGCTTTCGAGACGCACCTTCAGGTTCTCCTGATCGGCCTCAGAGGCCTTGACCTGAAGCTCGGTGTCGACGGCTTGCTGTTCGAGCTGGGGGTTTGAAAGCTCGACAATGACTGTGGACGGATCGACTTCCACGCCCGCCTTGAGAAGAATCCGCTCTACGCGTCCATCGGCGGGAGCCGGCACCATGCGAGTTAGCTCCGGCACCAGGGTTCCGTTACCGCGTACGTCGCGCACCATCTCACCGCGCTTGACGGTTTCGATCACAGCAGTTGAGCGATCGAGTGTGGGGGCAGCGGGCTTCAGTTTAGTGAGCCCATAGGTGATTCCGCCAATTGCGGCGACGCCGATCACAATCATGACGGCGTTGCGAATCTTCTTCTTTATCTTCGATTTGGGTGGACGCTTTATATCCATAGCTTTTTACTTCAAAAATTGTTGGAGAGCTGTAATAGCCTTGTTGAGAGAGCGGCGATGCGCGCGCGAAGGATGATTTGGATCGAGCTAGTTACAAACTTCACGCACAGCTTTACAGTTCTCCGCGACAGGACAATTCAAAGCTCGTGCCAGCACCGCACGGAGAACGTAAATAAGCGATAAACAAAGGATTTTCAAACGTTTTCGAGTTTCAGTTAGCCGCACGCGCGGCTCGTGATCCCCAAAACCCTAACTGATCGGTTTCGCTTGCGGGACATCATAATCCCAATTTTGAGAATGAATTTACGAAATATCGTTCGTTTAGTGCAAGAATGCGTGCTTGGTTCCGGGTGGGCTTAAATGTGGAATAACTATGTTGTTTTCACCCAGGTGAATATTTAGCCGCAGATGAACGCGGATGAACGCTGATCTTATTCAG
>JBIOUJ010000145.1:0-4685 GCA_044867025.1 Pyrinomonadaceae bacterium
AGCGGGCCTTTTCATTCTCCCCAAGCTTTAGCTTGGGGGACACCGCTCCAGAATCGGGAAAACCATTTAAATGGTTTTCAAGAGTAGGAGGCAACGAGGACCCCAAGCTAAAGCTTGGGGAGAATGAGAAAGGCCGCTTACAACCGGCTCGGGAAAAAACAAACTGTAAAGGATGTCATGATAATGAACAGCTACGCTTGAACCTTGGGCTGAAATTAGCGAACGCCTTCGGCGTTATTCCGACAGACTCTGAAAGGGTTCGGCAATTGGTGAACGCTTTCAGCGTTTCGACGTAAATTTTATCTTGCTAACCCCAGGTTGTCGCTAATGCTCCAACCTTGGGCTGAAATTAGCGAACGTCTTCGGCGTTATTCCGACAGACTCTACCCGGCCGCAATCCGGTGAATTGAAAACTTCCGTCCTGCGAAATGTTGGACAATTTGGTTCTGGCCTGGTGGACTTGCGTCCGCGCACATCAATGACACCAACACCACTGCCGCGCGGTGATGAGTGAAACCATGCTGCCTTTGATGCGCACGTTCAAACCTGAGTATTCATCTCAAACCGACGATTCTCTTGAGTAAGCCCAATAGTCCACAGGTCGCCGGGTCGGGTGCGGGAGGCGGAGACACGTAACCGGCTGCTATAACTCTGAACTGGTTTGAATCACCAATAGCGCCAACTGTAGGCTCCGCGATTTTGAACTCAAACCATTCAGTCTTTGGTTTCGCGATTACCTGGTAATAGTATTGAAAGTGGTCCGAACTGGACGCCATACTCGCCATGTGCCCGTCGGTTACAGGCTGGTTTTCGAGAATGATCTCATAGGTCGTAGCCGGCTTCGCGGGCAAGCGAAGTATCTCTTTCCGTGATTTAACGGATCGCAGAACGACGTCTCCTCGTGTGACGTAGTCAGCGGCGATTTCCTCAGCTATGCTTCCGAATAATTGGAAAGTGCCGTCCCCTTGTCTGCGCATCACCGGACGCGATTTGTCCTTCGTGTAAAACTCTCCGCTGGTCACGCGAACAATAGGACCAAGTTGGTTTTCGTTGATCTTAACCTGCTCGTTGTAAAACTCAGTTCCTTCTATATCGACTGCCCAGCGAAAATCCCTGGGGTCTCCGATTCCGGCTTTTCTATCAAACGCACCACTTTGATAGAGGCTGATACCTCGCTTCGTCGGACTGGTAAACTCAAGCGACCAGGCATCATTAGTAAGCGGCGGTAGTGGTACCAGGTATTTTGAGACGCCGGCACTGGTTTTTTCACGCACCTCAACTCGAAACTGATGTCCGGGAGCCTTGAGAATGCCGGCTTCAAAGTATTCGCGCGCTGGATCCGGATGGATAACCATCAATCCTCGAAGTACGAGCGTGACCGTTGGGGTCGAACTGTGGGACTTTTTGTCAACGCCCGTCTTAGATTTTGGTTGTATTTTTCGCCCGTTCACCACGGGTATGGTGCAAGCGAGAAACAGAAGAAACGCAGTTGCGGAAACGCCTATTCTTTTCATTTGGGAGGTCTCCTTGGGTTATGGACCAGTCGTGGACGTGCGAGCCGCGTGTTGTTCCCGTGTGATTGCTGCATTCTGTGCTTTAAACAGACGAAAGCCAAGAAAATTCGTTACTACGGCACGCCTTTTGTCGCTAAAGCCGTTATCCACTATTATGAGTTTATGAGCACCGAAGGCCCATCGAATTTTATTCGAGACATCATTATCGAGGACATCAAGAGCGGTAAACATGGGGGGCGGGTACAAACCCGTTTCCCTCCGGAGCCAAACGGCTACTTGCACATCGGCCACGCCAAAGCCATATGCCTCGATTTCGGACTTGCCGCGGAGTTTGGCGGCAAGTGCAATCTGCGTTTCGACGATACCAATCCATCGAAAGAAGAGACAGAGTACGTTAACGCCATCATGGCAGACGTGCAGTGGCTCGGCTTCCAATGGGACGGTCTCTTCTACGCCTCCGATTACTTTCAACAACTGTACGACTGGGCCATTCAGTTGATTACCGCCGGGAAAGCTTACGTATGCGATCTCAGCGCCGACGAAATTCGCGAGTATCGCGGCACGTTGACCGAGCCCGGCAGGGAAAGCCCGTACCGCAACCGCTCTGTCGAAGAGAATCTCGATCTGTTTGACCGTATGAAAAAGGGAGAATTCCCGGACGGTTCGCGAACTCTGCGTGCGAAGATCGACATGACCTCTCCAAACCTGAATTTCCGCGACCCGGTCATGTATCGAATTCTCCCCATGGCCCACCACCGTACTGGGAACGAGTGGTGCATTTACCCGATGTACGACTACGCCCACGGCCAGTCTGATTCTATCGAGCGCGTAACGCACTCCATGTGTACTCTGGAGTTCGACAATAATCGTCCTTTATACAATTGGTTCATCGAACAGCTTGGCATATTTCCTTCGCGGCAATACGAGTTTGACCGCCTGGCCCTCACACATACTCTGCTTAGCAAACGCAAGCTGCTGAAGTTGGTTGAAGAAGGACACGTCGAGGGTTGGGACGATCCACGTATGCCGACGCTCTCGGGCATGCGGCGGCGCGGTTACACCTCCACAGCCATCCGGAACTTCTGCGCGAGTGTCGGCGTGTCGAAGACGAATGGCATTACTCAGTTACAGCAACTCGAATACTTCCTGCGCCAACACTTGAACCAGATTGTTCCGCGGGTGATGTGTGTGCAGAAACCCTTGCGCGTGGTTATCGAAAACTATCCCGATGACCAGGTGGAAGAAATGGATGCTATCAACAATCCTGAAGACAGCTCCGCGGGAAGCAGGAAGATTCCTTTTTCAAAGACGCTTTTTATTGAGGAAGAAGACTTTCGTGAAGACCCGCCGAAGCAGTTTTACCGGCTCGCTCCCGGCCGCGAGGTGCGACTTCGTTATGCCTACTTAATCACCTGCAAAGAAGTTATTAAAGATAGCGACGGAAGGATTGTCGAACTCCGTTGCACTTACGATCCGGCTACACGCGGCGGTAACACGCCTGATGGTCGCAAGGTGAAGTCGACTATTCACTGGGTCTCAGCCGCCCATGCTTTACCAGCAGAGGTTCGTCTCTACGACAATCTTTTTCTTAAAGAGGATCCGAACGAGGTTGAAGAAGGACACGATTTTACCGAGAACCTGAATCCGGATTCATTGCAGGTGCTGAGCGACTGCAAAATCGAACCGAGCATGCGCGACGCTGAGCCCGGGACGAAGTGTCAGTTTGAGCGCCTCGGTTATTACTGCGTCGACCGCGACTCAGGCGACAAACTGGTGTTCAATCGAACCATCGGCCTTCGCGACACATGGGCCAAGATCGAGAAACGCGCCACGACCGGCGCCTAAGGCAGATTAGCCACAAAAGGCACAAAGAAAACCTACCCAAACAAGCAAAATCGATCTATTATTCGGGCCATTCCAAGCCTCTCTCCCCGAGTAGTCGAAGAGTACTCTCCCGCATCGCCGCCTAGTCTGCGGTAGCTGAAGTGTCAACTCGAGGAGGTGCTTATGAAACCCGTCCAGAGAAGCTCAAAACTTTCTCTCGTTCTCGTAACCTTCTGTCTTTCGGCCGTTGCGTATTTGAGTTCGCCTGCGCTGCCACAAACTCGCGAGCGAACGGTCGGACCCAGCCGTGCGGAAGCCGGCACAAAAGTAGCCGACATCATAAAAACGGATGTCGATCTCGTAACTGTCGACGCCCTGGTGTTTCGCAAAAATACTTCGCGAGTAGTTGGTGGTCTAACACAATCGGACTTTCTCGTTTCCGAGGACGGCAACAAGCAAGCGATCACGCATTTCAGTCAGGACAATCTACCCTTGTCGGTGCTGCTCTTGATCGACCGCGGCGGTTGCCTCGATCCGTTCGGCGAAGAGGTGAGAAGGGCTGCGAACGATGCATTGTCGCGCCTAAAGCCAACTGATGAAGTTGCAGTGATGACTTACCACGACACCGTGGAGCTACAACAAGGGTTCACGCGCGACCGCCGTTTGCTCGAACAGGCAATCCATTGGGTGCCGCCACACGATGAGCACGCCAATCATTGTCTGAACATAGCTTTTGATGAGGCGGCGAATTACATGGTAAAAGCCGGCAATCCGAACGGGCGCCGCGTCATTGTTGTGATCACCGGAGTGACACGAAACTGGGATTGCAGTAATGGCCCATCGAATAAGTCGGTCACGCATTCCATTTTCGAATCAGGTAGTGTTGTCAGTGCCATCATCCCGAAAACCCCCGCACAAGTCGCGGAGAACGGGATGATGCGTTGGGCCACCCGCTTTGGCCGGCTGGGCGGTGTTCACTATCTCGACATTCAAAAACTCGCCGATGAGACGGGAGGCGAAGTCCTGCGTGACAAACCTGAAGAACTGGACCAAACGTTCAACACACTCATCACACATCTCCGCACGCGCTATAGTTTCTCGTTCGTTTCGACTAACAAGAAGCGCGACGGAACTGTGCGAAAGCTCAAGATTGATTTAGCGGACGGTGTAGAAAAGTCGCAGGGGAAGGTGGTGGTTAAAGCCCGGAAGAGCTATGTGGCGCCGAAGGGATGAACAGTACTCCGCTGGAGTTCAGGTGTGTACATGATTAGCTTTTAACGTGCGTCGTTAGCTGACGCTCGACAGTCAGCGAGTTGTACTTGGACGAGGTCAGTACCACCTGCGGTA
>JBIOUJ010000146.1:0-5677 GCA_044867025.1 Pyrinomonadaceae bacterium
GTTCTGTCTCTAGCTCCTGTGAATCTCTGTCGCAGCGGTTACCAGCATCAGAGCGCACTCAAATGCAACCATCTGAAGCCGTAACTGCCTGATATGTTTATCGCAGTAGATTCCGGGGCGGATTAAGATTAAAGCGTATTTGGGAGGTCTTGTATGTGCAGTAGCACACATACCATCCAAAAGAGTCGTATATATCTGTGTGTGTTAGCGCACGGATGCATTTCCCTGCTTGTGTTAAGAGTTCTATGCAACGTAAAGGAGCCAGCGATGAGCAGAGACATAGAACAACACGTAGATACGAATTCTGCCGAGTTCAAACAAGGAGTAGAAGCCGGACTAAACGCCGGAAAGGACATGAAGAACTGGAAAGCCGGTAATGAATTGGGCCTGGAACTGAAAGAGGAAGTTCAGGATGACAAGCCAGTCTCTAAAAGCCTTTTTAAGGAATCCTCGATTCCGCTTTTTATGAGTGATAGTCCGGAAGGTAAAAAGGGAAACGCTCAGGATGAAAAGGATGAAACTGAGGAATAGCTCCTCTGCTGCGGCTACTGAGCGCGAAAAGTTCTTAATGCATTTAGAAAACTATTAGCTCGCACAAACAATACAATGGAAGATTTCGAAATTGGCAATGTAGTTCAGCTTAGATCTGGCGGACCGAAAATGACGGTCCACGGTGTGGTTTCAGATGGCGATGTTATTTGTCAGTGGTTTGAAGGCAACGCGGTGCATGAGGAGAGTTTTCCCAGGGAGGCGCTCCAGAAGGTTGAACAGGTTAAGGCCGGCGGTAGCAGGCGGGAAGATGGAGTATTCGTGGTCAGTTGATTAGAGACGTTTACCTGACCAGTTAAGCCAAACGCAGTTGTCAGTACATGAATTGGTTGCCGCTAATGTGAGCGGCGTGTGAAGCCACTATCCGCCAGCTTTCCTGCTGTTGCCTTCCCAATACATTGGTATAGCTGTACTGGCCGCTGATGTCTCGATCTTTGTAGCGTCCTTTCATCGTCAGGCGCCCAGCCATCACAGCCGTATTTCCATAAACCTTTACTGTGGTATCGCCGGTAGATAGCGACTCGAACGCGAGATCCCCGGACCTGATGTCTGCGATCTCCTGTTCCTTGTTGGTAAATTGACCAAAAGGAGACGTAAAGATGAAGCCATCAGCCCAGACACGGTTGAACAGTTCCGTAGTACCCTGCAGGTAAGCCGCAACCCATCCACGATCCAGGTCGTTGAACTCTTGCTCAATCCTGTCATTCAAAGTTGCGTTCTGATCCATTGCTCTACCTTTCTGATCTCAATCGAAGCGGGGCGTTAGATCGCCGCGCTTCGCGCCGCCATTTGTCCGACCTACCTCGGACCACTCGCACGAATTGTTAGTTCTGTGCCGACCGGTAGCTCGAGGTTGTCTTTACCCTGAATAAAAACTGTACCGGCGCCGCCTGCAGCGCCAATGATTCCGCCGATCGTTGCGCCTTTCCCACCGCCGGCAATAGCGCCAATGACGGCACCGACAGCCGTAGCAATGCCCGCGCGTTGGATCGTCTGCGTCGTCTGGTTGGCGCCTTGCGCGCTTCCTTCGTTGTCAACCTTGACGGTGTCGCCATTCAGCAATCGCACGTTCCCGAGAACTCCGGAGAATTTATAGGTCTGCCCGTTCCGCAACCGAATCCTCTCGAAGTTGAGCGACATCCCTGACCGGCCAGTTAAACGTCCTCCCTGGTCAACACTGCCCACTGCGCCTTCGATAACTGCCCCCTCGAATTGACTGGGGTCGCGCACGGTCATGGTGAACAGGTCACCCTGCTGCGACAGCTTTGTGGTCAGATCATTGTTCAAGATGGCCACCAAAGTCTCACCATCTCGCACGATGAATTCACCGCTGGTCGCACTGGCGTTACCCAAAACCGGCCGCGAATCGTTATCGACGTTCCACCGTGCTATATCGGCGGTCCGGTCATAAACACTATCAACGACTACGGGTTGCGTTAACCTGTCGGAATAAATCTGACGGCGTACTCGCAGACTATTGTCGTTTTCAGTGGCATCGAAAGTGACATTAAAATCATTCTCTTTGTAGCCGTTCGAACTGACTACTAACTGCTCCCCACGCAACGTCGCTGTTACCTTAGTAGATCTGCCGTTGGGAAGTTGTTCCTGACGCTCACGGCCATCTGCCTCAAATGTTGATTGTGGCGCGAGCGAAGAAGCAATAGTCATCGTTGTACCGCGGCGCTCGATCATCAACATCTCAGGAGATTCAAGTCGCGCCAGAATTTGGTCGGTGACTTCCTGCCGTTCGTCGGTACGCAAATTCTGCGTCGCGCGCCGCGCTTTGTCGCGCGGGTTGTCACTGCGAGACGAATCCAATCTAAAAGTTCCGGTCAAGCGATTAGTTCGTTTGTATCCAGTTTGCGAAGATGAATTGTTTATCCAGCTCGGCGCCACGTCATACGCGTTGGCCAGGACGCCTAGATTCGCGCGCAATGTTGACCAATCACTCCTGGCCCGGTCTGTAAGCGGGTTCTCACGCATGAACTTGTCGAGGGTTTCGGCCTGATCGAGCAGATGCTTTACGTCGTCCGAAATCAACTGCCTGGCATCGAAGCGAATGCGCACCTGGTCGGTCGCCTTTTTGAAGCCGCGAACAGCATCGTTCATGTTGCCCTCGCTTCTGGTCCGATCGTAAGGTCGCTGGAAAAAAGCGTCTGTAAGACTTACACGAAAGTTATCGCCGCCATTTTCGATCTGCTGAATTAGCTGATTTAGTTCACTGTCAGACAATCGGAACGATCCATTTGCGTCAACCTTCATCGGAGTTAGTTGGTTCCACTGCCAATTGACGGCATACACAGTCGCCAGCGTATTCAGATCCGTTCGAACTGATATCCAGTCATTCTTGACCCGAGGGTTTAGAGTATTTTGATTTATGAAGCTATCGATGGGCGACGCCTTTTGTAGGACGTTCTCAACGTCGGACGCAACTGCAAGCCGGCGAGTGAACTGATCCCTAAACTGCTTAATAGCGAGGTCAAGGCCAGAGTGGAAGGTGCTGACGTCATTTTGAGGCTGCGTTTGGTCGACGCTCCGCTGGACCAGTGCCACATTGAGACTGTTGCGGAACCTGCTCGAGCTTCGTTCAAGTCGTTGCAGCATATTGCCGACCTGACGGGTGTTATTACGGTTAGGCTGTGGCTGCGCCTGTATGCTCACGCCGATGACAATTGAAAACGCTAACAGGACGAACACGGAAACAATGCTTTTTAAGATCGACATTTTTCTTCCTTCAGTTTCTAGAGCTTGTACCAAAGTTATCCAAGCACACGTCGGAATACATAAATTGCACCTGAGAATCCTTTGGCTTGATAGATGGAACGGCCGCGGACGCTGAGATAACAACTTCGTCGGCCTCTCTGGAGAATTACAAGGCGGCTCAAGAAGAAGGTTGCTGGCCCGATCCCGGATGTCGAAACGTAATTTCGAAAGGAAGCTAACGACTTATAGCACTCGAAGGAAAGAAGGTCTGTGCGTTAACACACATACCCAGTGCGCATGAGGCTTTGCAAGTGGTCTATCTAAGCCAGTTGTTATAGCGACTTCAAGTATTCGACTAACTCATTCTTGTCCTGCTCGGTCAAGCTGGGGCCTTAACCCAGACAGTTAGACCTGTGCCTTAATCACTCGTAACTGAGGAATTTTACCGCACTCCTAATCTGAGATTCGGAGTTTACTGTTAGGCTGCTTGATCCTATATGTGTGTTACCGCACATACAGGAATGCTAGGATCACTTTTACCTAAAGGCTCCACGAGCCTCCTCATTGCCCAGATATGAGGCGAGGGCGCTGCTGTGCTGAATCAGAGTGGCGCCCTTTACCTTCATCCGGCCTTGCACGAAAAGTGGTTTTTACAACATTTGATTCTTCTCTGTGTTCTCTGCGTATCTCTGTGATCTCTGCGTTAAATATTTCTCGCGATAATAGTTACGCAGAGATCACAGAGATACGCAGAGATCGCAGAGAAGACTTCAAGTCCCTACAAGGACCACTTTTCGTGCAAAGCCCCTTCATCCACGCTCAGCAACCACCCTATTGGGACTTACCTGAACTTCCAACGACGCGAACCGACATTTGTAATGAAAAAGATCCCGGGTCTTTGAACCCGAGATCCCTTCACACCTGCGATGGTGCTCTTCCAGAAGACATGTTGGCTTCCCAATTTGCCACCGAATCACATGTCCATGCCGCCGGGCAATGCCCTCGGCTTGTCATCATCCTGCAGCTCAGAGATGAGTGCTTCAGTTGTGAGCATAAGCCCAGCGATTGACGCGGCATTTTGCAGCGCGCAACGTGTTACCTTGGCGGGATCAATCACACCCGCAGCCACAAGATCTTCAAACTTTTCGGTCACTGCGTTATAGCCGATGTTTGGGTTCTTCTCTGCACGAACCTTCTCGACAATGACGGCGCCTTCTTTGCCGGCATTTGAAACAATCTGACGCAACGGCTCTTCCAGTGCCCGCTTGACGATGTTGACGCCTATCTGCTCGTCTGCGTCGCCGGCAGGTTCGTCCTCGTTATTGGTGTCGAAGAGTTTGAATTTATCGAGCACTTTCGCGGCGCGAATGAATACGACACCACCGCCCGGTACAATGCCTTCTTCTACTGCCGCGCGCGTTGCGTGCATCGCATCTTCGACCCGCGCCTTCTTCTCGGTGAGCTCGGTTTCCGTCGCTGCGCCAACGCGAATTACCGCGACGCCGCCAACGAGTTTTGCCAGCCGCTCTTGCAGTTTTTCGCGGTCATAATCTGAGGTAGAGTCTTCAATTTGAGTTTTCAGTGTTTTCACCCTAGCCTGCAAATCGCTCGTCTCGCCACCGCCATCGATGATAGTAGTGTTCTCCTTGTCGATCGTCACACGTCTTGCAGTACCCAGGTCTTCAAGCTTGACGTTCTCGAGTTTGATCCCGAGGTCTTCGCTGATGACCTTGCCACCCGTAAGGACCGCAATGTCTTCCAGCATCGCCTTACGACGATCACCGAAGCCCGGCGCCTTGACCGCTGCGACGTTGATTGTGCCACGCAGTCTGTTGACCACGAGGGTTGCGAGAGCTTCGCCTTCTACATCCTCCGCAATAATCAAGATTGGTTTGCCCAACTTAGCGACCTGCTCGAGAATGGGCAGCATGTCTCTCATCGCCGAAATCTTCTTTTCGCTGAGCAGAATGACCGGATTTTCGAGCACCGCCTTCATCGTTTCCGCGTCAGTGACGAAGTAGGGCGAAAGGTAGCCGCGATCAAACTGCATCCCTTCGACAACCTCCAAAGCCGTCTCCATCGTTTTCGATTCTTCGACGGTGATGACGCCATCTTTACCAACCTTGTCCATCGCTTCGGCAATTAACGCACCGATACTTTGGTCGCCATTTGCCGAAATCGTGCCGACCTGCGCGATCATGTCTCCAGTGACCGGTTTCGACATTTTCTTAATCTCTCGAGTTGCGCGCTCGACCGCTTTATCGATGCCGCGCTTCAGAGCCATCGGGTTTGCACCCGCCGCCACGGTTTTCACGCCCTCGCGGAAAATGGCCTGCGCGAGCACCGTCGCCGTGGTTGTGCCGTCGCCCGCAACGTCGCTGGTCTTCGAAGCGACTTCGCGCACCATCTGCGCGCCCATATTCTC
>JBIOUJ010000147.1:0-48994 GCA_044867025.1 Pyrinomonadaceae bacterium
TGCTTGTGCAGGTCATTACTCAGAAACCGTTTCAACGGTTTCCTGCGGGAAAGAATGGCAAACCGTTGAAACGGTTTTCTGCTTTAGTGTTACGTTTAGTCACCAGGCTAAAGCCTGGTGTGAATGATAGAGACTTTTGAGGTAAAGCCAATATATAGGTCCTATGTTTTATAGGACCTACATTCTCTTTTCCCTGCACCTTTCTTATATTTCCCTTCCAAAGTTGCAACGGTTTAGCGGCGTGTGATAGGGTCTGGAGCCTTGCAGAACCGGCCGGATGGGTTTCACCTCGGAGGGACCTTGGGGTTTTTAATCCATTCGCTGCAAATTCTTAGGTAATAAAAAGACAACTTTCCCCGTTTTCGCGCAAATCGCCCTTTGGCGAGTTGTGCCTTTCGGTTGTTGCGCGCCCGACTCTTCGCGCAATGACAGGAGCACTATTCAATGGCCAGAGAAGAACGATTCTACGCCTTTATCATTGCCCACACTTCGCGTTCACGCGCACGAGTCCAAAGAATCCGAATCGAAAAACGATCCGTCAGTATCCTCTGCGTAATTCTCCTATTGCTCGGGGTGGGACTGTTCTATGGGCTCTATGGGCTGACTCAGCACGCTGCTCATATCCGCACTCAACTCGAAAACCAACTTTTGCGGGCGGAAAACGAGCGCCAACGACAAGAACTGGAAAAACTCAACAGCCGAGTCGAGAAGGTTGAGGACACTTCCCGCAAACTTGCAGAGAAGTCAGGCGTCGTCGATACCAGTCCGAGCCTGCCCGGAACCGGTGGCCCTGCCCTGCCCATGGATGAAATGGCACTCGCCACGCTGACGGCCAAGATGGGCCGTCTGGAAGAGGATATGAGGGCCTACGAAGCCATTCTGCGCCAGCGCGGCTATACGCCAACCGTCTGGCCAGTCGATGGAAAACTCGAGGCCGGGTTTGGTGGGCGACGAAATCCGTTTGGCGGTCCTGGCTATGAATTCCATTCGGGACAGGACATCGAGGCGCCGTGGGGCGCCCCTGTGGTCGCCGGCGCGAGCGGCCAAGTCACGTTTGTTGGTTGGCAAAATGGGTATGGACAGCTCGTCGTAGTTGACCACGGCGGCGGACTCACGACGCGTTACGGTCACCTTTCGCAGATCGATGTCGAGCTCGGTCAGACCGTGCAGCGCGCGCAATTACTGGGCAAAGTGGGCTCGACCGGCCGTTCGACTGGACCACATCTCCACTACGAAGTTCGCATCAACGACCAGCCGGTGAATCCACGCCAGTACCTGCTTCTGAATAACAACTCGCGCCAGTGACGGCTGCGAACTGAAGGGGATAAAACGGGGCGCTGTTTAACCTAAGCTTTTACTTTAACTTACGCTTGAAAATTCCAAACTTTCTTGCTTGACAGATTTGACACATTTCGCTAGTATGCGCCGTCGTTTTAATGCAGGGTAGTCAGTCCAGACCCCGCATTCCCGAAGCCAAGCTGTACGTCAATGAGTTTTGTTAGTTTTGCCCCCGTAAGTCTGTGCATGCTGAAATAGCGCTCCCCGCGCTTTTCACCATGCATTTTTTGTTGGTTGTGTGTTTCCGTCTAGCGCCACTTCAAGGTGCGACCCGGCTCACAAGCATTAACCTAGATGTGAAAGCCTTCCCAGGCTCCACGTCCGTTTTACCGAATCGTTAGGAGGATTCGTTGTTATGTCTAGAATAACCGGTAAGGTCAAGTGGTTTAACAATTCGAAGGGTTATGGTTTTATCGAGCAACCAGGCTCTTCGGACATCTTTGTTCACTATAGCGCTATCCAGGGCGACGGCTTCAAGACTCTTGAAGAGGGCCAGGAAGTCGAGTTTGAGGTTACGCAAGGCCCAAAGGGACCTCAGGCTGAAAAGGTTACGAAGATGTAGTGTCTCCCCGGCTTGCTTTGCAAAGCCACTGACTTGCTTCCGGTCACGGGTCCGGTAAGCTCACAAGAATAAAGGCGACCAATGTGGTCGCCTTTATTGTTGCCTCATTTAGGAGTCTCAGTCTTCCGCTCGAGCCTTAAAGCTCACGTGCCCGCCCTCGACCGCAACTGAAAACCGCACGCGATCGCATCCGCGTTGCTCTTTCAGTGCATCCGCCTTTGAAGCGATCAGACGATGAAACTTCGGAAACGAAAGATCCTCGGTTGGCTCACCGCAACGACGCTTCGCTTCGACCAGCGACGTGAAGAGGTTCTTCACGACTTCAACATCCCGGTGTGCGTCGAGGCAGACGAAAGAAACTGATTCAATTGGCTGCGTGTTCGTTTCACTCTTCTGATGAGCACGTGCAGCCGATGCTGCATCACGACCTTCTTCCCGTCCCTGCATCGTGCGTCGCCAGAGATCGCGAAACGCGTTGTAACGAGAAGCCAGCGAGTTGTAGCGATATCTTTGGGCGTAAGTTAAGGTTCGATCGTCGCCGAGCCGTTTAAGCAGAGTTTCCACGCGGCCTTTTGTGTCGTAAGGCGGGCGTTTCGAACCGCCATTGAAGAAAATATCAAACTCGATCCTTAAGCGCCGGATGTCATCTTCCAGGCGCGTGAGTTGTTCGTCGGGTGTCGGTTGATTTTCACCGACGGCATATTTGTTCTTTGCCTGTACTTGCTGTTTTGATCTGAGCAGTCTGTTATCGCGTATCGCCACGAATTGAGTCTATGAGGTCCAAAAGCAAAGTGTCAATACTTGTTTAACAGGATTTTCAAGATTTATCAGATTTACAGGATTCAGAGCTAATCCTGTAAAATCTTGCAAATCCTATTATGGCAAAACCTGAAAATACAACGCGCCCCAATCTGCGTCACGTGCCGTCAGTAGACCAGTTACTTCGTACCGACGTCGCACGAGAGCTTCGCGAGCTGGTGGGTATTCGCAGGCTGACGAACATCGCGCGTTCCGTCACGGCGGAGATCCGCTCCCTGGTCCGGAGTAATTCGTTTACGACGACCAATGGTGATTACGCGGAAAGCTTGCTTGCCGAAGCCGTCAGGCGGATGGAAATCAGCGCACGTTCCGAAGGCGAAGCGGGAATCAGAAGTGTAATCAATGCGACAGGAGTACTGCTGCATACAAATCTCGGTCGCGCGCCGTTGTCGGAAGCGGCGCGGGCCGCGATTGATGAAGCTGCTCGTTACTGCACGGTCGAATACGACGTTGAGAGTGGTGCGAGAGGCGGGCGCGGCGCGAGAGTCGAGTCGCTGTTAAAAGATCTGACGGGAGCTGAAGATGCTCTGGTCGTTAACAACTGTGCGGCTGCGGCGCTACTGATTTTGACAGTACTTGCAGGGGATGGTGAGACGATCGTTTCGCGCGGTGAACTCGTCGAGATTGGCGGCGACTTTCGTGTGCCGGATGTGATGGCAAGTTCGGGAACGCGGATGATCGAAGTCGGCACAACGAATCGCACGCATTTGGAAGATTACGCGCGGACGATCAATGCGAACACACGTCTCATCATGCGTGTGCATCCGTCGAATTACCGCATCGTTGGTTTCGCGAGTTCGCCGGGTGTTGCGGAGCTCGCGTCGCTCGCGCACGAAGCGGGGCTGCCGTTGTACGAAGATGCGGGCTCGGGGCAATTGAACGATCTGCGGAAGTACGGGGTTATCGACGAGCCAATCGTGCGTGAGATTGTCGAGAGTGGTGCTGATGTCGTTTCGTTTAGTGGTGACAAGCTGCTCGGATCGGCACAGGCTGGTTTGATAGTTGGTAGACGGGCAATCATATCGAGACTGCGAAAACACCCGCTCTACCGCGCACTTCGCAGCGACAAGCTCAGGCTCGCGGCGCTGGAGGCTACCCTTCTCTCAATTCAAAGAGATTTGGCGGAGGGTGAGGTGCCGGTGGTGCAGATGCTGGCCGCGACCGCCGAGGAACTCGAGCAGCGCGCGCGCAGCGTCGTCGAAAGAATTCCACAAACAGGCCTTGGGCTTGAGCTACAGGCCGGCGAGTCGGCTATTGGGGGCGGTGCTGGACCGACCTCGAACTTGCCCACGACTCTCATCGCCATCAGTCATCCGAACAAAACAGCCCAGGAGATCGAACGCCAACTTCGGACCGCCTCACCACCCATCATCGCTCGCATCTCGGAGGGCAAAGTGCTCCTGGACCTTCGCTCAGTCTTTCCTGACCAGTTAGAAGCCGTACGTGTGGCTCTGAAGAACCTGTCTTAATTTTCTCTCTGCGGATCTCTGCGATCCTCTGCGCCTCTGCGGTTTATATGTTTTATGGCTTCTTTTACCGCAGAGGCGCAAAGAATCGCAGAGATCCGCAGAGAAAGTCGCCCAGACCAATACACTGTCTGGATTTAACAATGCTTGGCATTGTATAATCCCATCGGCTCACGTGAGTCCTTCCGCAACGTTCCGACCTGTTCTTCCCTTGATTCGAACAAAAACCCTAACTTCTTATCTCACTGCAACCGGTCTCGGTTTTCTGGCTGGCGCGCTGGGGCATGTGTCCTGGCGTTTGGGTCTCCTGCCAAACCTGTCCACTGGCTCTACCCCCGATGTGCCGGTCGCGGGCGCTGTTCTGGTGGGATATTCCGTCGCGCTCAGCATCGTCGTAAATCGACTGGGTCTGAGGAACTGCTGGCGCTACCTCGCCGGCAGCGTCGTCGTTCTAGCTACCGGTTGGATTGTTGGTTCACAATTCTTTGGCGTGGATCTTCTGCTCCTGCCGCTGCTCTTGTCTGGAAGCCTGTCGCTGCTGTTCACACAGGTAAACCGTCTATGGTCCCTCGACCGCCAGTTCGCCAGAACATTGCTCAACGCCCCAGTCACGAACGCCGACTCGATTGTCGGCGCCAACGAACGTCTTGCGAGCGGTCTAAAACTACTGAACACGGTGTTGCCACTGAACGAGGCCGTCGTCTTCACGTGCGCTGAGTCAAACACTCTCGAACCTGTCGTTCGGTACAAGAGCCCTGCTCCTAATCCGCAAGACCCGCGCAGGAACGCTGTCTGGCGCGAAGGCGTCAGGCTCTGCCAACACGCCGCCTCCACAGGAAAGCTCATGAGTCACAAATCTCAGGACTCAACGACAGTCGCAGTACCACTGCTTCACGAAGGCGAGACGGCCGGCGTGCTGCTGATTCGACCTGACTCAGAGTTCTCCGATGATGACATACCTTTGCTCGAAGCTGTCGGTTCACAATTCGCTCGCAACCTGAAGCGAGAAAGCTTTTCGAAGAACCCAGCGCGCACGCAATCGCTCAATTACTTCTCGCAAACCGGAAACAAGCGAAAGCTCGATGCGCTAAACGTGCTCAAAGCACTGACCGTCGAACAGCGATGCGAAGCGAGCACGCTCGCGCACATCGATGATGGCGTCGCGATAGCGTATCTCGACGGAACGCTGGCGCTCGTAAATCCAAGCATCCTGCGTTTCGCTGGATTGACTTCCGCCCAAGCTCTCAAACTCGATCTCTTCGATCTGCTGAAAAAGTTCCGGACTGATGTCTTCGACGAACCGGAGATCGCCGTGCGACGAGTGTTGCAGACCGGCGTCGCGTATGAAGGTGAACTCAACTTCGAGCAGAAACAACAGATTCTCAGCCTTCGTATTTCGTTACTTCGCGAACATGAAGATAAACACAACGCTGAGCCGATCGGCATCGCTGTTTACGTCAAAGACCTGACGTCGACTAAAGAATATGAAAAGCTGAAGAGCGACATGATCTCGCTCATGTCACACGAGCTACGCACACCGCTCACAAGCATCAACGGTTTCGCAGAGTTGTTGACCGCGGATGCAACTGTTCCACCGCAGGCGCGCGAGTTTGTATCGATCATTGCGAACGAATCGCAACGAATGTCGCGGATGATCAATACATTTCTCTCCGTGACGCAGTTGGAACGGAAAGACAAGCAGGAAGTGCTGAAGATTCCGTTGCGGCTGGACGAGGTGGTGCGCGAAACAATCACATCGCTACAGCCAGTCGCAAAGAAGAAACGTATTCGCTTGATCGAGCAACCGGCACATCGCATTCCGCCAGTCGCGGCAGACAGAAGTCTCATCACGCAGGCGGTGAAGAACCTGGTCAACAACGCCATTAAGTACAGCCCCGAGCGAACGACGGTGACGGTCTCGACAGCGCTCGAAGCGGAAGCAGTTCGCGTCTGCGTAGAAGATCGCGGATTCGGAATTCCCGCCGAAGCGAAAGAGCGTGTTTGGGACAAGTTTTATCGCGTAGTTCGTGAAGGACAGGAGAAAGACGAGGAATCGACGGGTTTGGGATTATCGTTCGTGCGTGAAGTTGTCGAGCAGCACGGCGGACAAGTGGAGCTCGATTCAGAAGAGGGACGCGGATCCAAGTTCAGCTTCACACTGCCGCGACTCTGATCAGGGTTTATTGATGGTACCGCGACAGGTTTTCGCGCCGCAGATGCAACGCTTGTCGTCAGAGTGCAGCGTCGATTCGTAATCGATAGTGATCTCTTCGCCGGCTTCTATGTCGCGCAACGCGATGAAGAGAATGTGGTCGTAAAGAATCTGCATGAAGGCATTCGGCCGGCATGAATGGTTGATGTAGTGAGTGCCGTTTCCGCCACGGCTTCCGTCAAGACTCCAGCGACTATTGACTTCACAGATCCTCAGCATTCGCCGGTGCGCTCTTCGCCGTGCTTCGGCGTTTGAGATCTTCTCACCTGCGTACTCAGCGATCTTGTGTCTTTTCTTGAAAGGAATGAGGGCGAAGCAGCCTCGGCCGTGTATCGGCGAAGGCTTGATTGCTAGTCCATGGGCCAGCTTCATCTATTTGATCTTGAACGTGCGGGCGATTAGATCGGTTTGATTGCGAATGCGACTCAACTTGTCGCGCAAACCCGTAAAGCGCAGTGCATAGATCGTGCGGGGATCGACCTGTAGGTAATACGTGCGGCCCAGCATCGGTTTGCCGGTCCTCACAAATTCATAAGAGACCGTCACGCCGTCGAGGCGGCCGTTGAATGCTTCTTCTTTACCTTCGACAAAACCTGGCAGGAAACGTAGCTTGACTTGATCGCGTTCGGCGAGTTGCGAAGCAGTCGTACCGGCCTCGACGATCTCTTTGCGAATAGTCAGATATCCATCGAGGCGATCGCCGTAAACAAACTCCGGGTGTTCGTGAGCAGCATCGGGCTCCAGAATCGCCTTCCATCCGGCCGACGGAATCTCGAATGTGTAGTCGACTCTTTCGTTCGTGTAGAGTTGCTGCGCCAACGCCACGGGCGCCATCAACCCGATCAAAATTAAAGCAAGAACCAAGCTCCGTCGCATTAGGGCTGCGTCTCCTTGAACTACAAACGAGAGTCAGATGCGGGCTGTAAGCTCTCCAGTTGCCGAAATAACGTCCTTCTGCATGCTTACCAGGGCTTCGATGCCGAGCGTCCCGAGCGCAACGAGTTCGTCCATCTGCGCTCTGCTGAAGGGTTCGCGCTCCGCGGTTCCCTGAAGCTCGATGAACCGCCCGTCGCCGGTGCAAACGACATTCATGTCGACCTCGGCGCGCGAGTCTTCGTCATACTTCAGATCCAAAAGCGGAACGCTGTCGACGATGCCGACACTCACAGCGGCAACGTGATCCGTCGTTAGCGACCGCGTGATCCGGCCGTTCTTGAGAAGGTGATTGCTGGCGAGAGCGAATGCGACGTACGAGCCGGTGATCGCTGCGGTACGTGTACCGCCATCAGCTTGCAGGACATCGCAGTCGATCGTGATTGTCCGTTCGCCCAGCGCTTTCAGATCTGCGACCGCTCGGAGGCTTCTGCCAATGAGTCTTTGTATCTCGTGTGTGCGACCCGAGGGTCCGCCACGGCCGATCTCTCGTGCGGTTCGCGTCTGGGTTGCGCGAGGCAACATCGCGTATTCGGCAGTGAGCCACCCTTGCCCTGAGTTTCGCAGGAATGGCGGGACGCGATCGTCGAGTGAAGCGGCGCAAACCACGCGCGTGTTTCCCATTTCGATCAGCACCGAGCCTTCCGCGTACGGAAGATAGCCGGGCGTGATTCGTACCGGGCGCAATTCGTCTGAAGCGCGTCCGTCAGTGCGTGCGAAGCTCATCGTGTCCCCAAATCTCCACGGCTTCAAGAATGGATGGAGCGGATCCTAAAAATCGTTCTGCTACTTTAGCAAATCTTTCAGCAGCATCAGTCACGTAAAAGTGGTCTAGATCATCACAGAGTTGGCGTTCCTGGTAAAGTGTGAGGGCGTCTTCGTGAGTGAGGGCTGAGCTTTCGAGCAGCGATTCGACGTCGCGCGCCGTGGCTGCTCCGGAATCGATCAGGGTGACTCCGCTGCCGACAGTCTCGCTGATCACGTCTCGCAGGATTGGGTAATGTGTGCAACCAAGGACCAGTGCACCCAGGCTTGTTTTTGTGAACTCGCTTAAATAATCGCGAGCTACGTTGCGTGCGACGTCGCTGTTGGCCCACCCCTCTTCAGCCAAAGGAACAAAGAGCGGACAGGCTTTTTCGATTACTTGACCATTGGGGCGCATGCTCGTAATCGCGCGGGCGTAGGCGCCGCTCTGAATCGTTGCTTCGGTTGCGATAACTCCGATGTTCGCGGCCTGCGCGGCTTCGACGGCGGCGCGTGAGCCGGGCTCGATCACGCCGATTACCGGAACTTCGATCGCCGCGCGGATCGCGGGCAGCGCCAGAGCGGAGGCAGTGTTGCAAGCGACGACGAGTAGCTTGATACCGTGCGCCGCCAGGAACCTCGAATTCTCGACGGCGTAACGTTCGACGGTTGCTAGTGATTTTGTGCCGTACGGCACGCGGGCGGTGTCGCCGAGATAGACGAAGCGTTCGTTTGGTAGACGCTCGTGGAGCGCTTTGTAGACAGTTAGTCCGCCAACGCCGCTGTCGAAGATTCCGATGGGAAGGTTGCGGTCCAAGTGAGTGTTGGCCTAGTCGAAGATCTCTGAAACTTTTACGCGAAAGCCGGGAACGGTGTCGTCGACGAGTTCGTCGGTTTCGTGAAAGAGCTTTCGCTCGCCGTTCGACCTAAATACGTCTACCGTTCGCTTTCGAGGATTAACAATCCACACCGACCTGGCACCTAGATCCAGCCAGAGTTCAGCCTTCCGGACCGCTTTTGGTTTTGAGTCCCATTGTGACATCACCTCAACCGCGAGATCCGGTGGACCAGAGCGATACCCCCATATCCTTGGGCCTAATCTTTCACGCGCAATGAAGGCTATGTCAGGCGCGAGTACCGTATCAGGATCACTTTCGAGTTTGAAACCCGTTTCCGCAGCACGGAGAGCGCCGAGGTTGTTTTCCTTTACATACATCGCAAGAAGGAATGAGAGATTCATGGTCACAGCGCCATGTTCGTCGCCCGGAGGAGGCATGGTGAGGAGTTCTCCTTTGATTAATTCGTAGTGGTTTCCGTCGTCGGGAAGGTTCACCAACTCTTCTGCAGTCATTAAGTGAGTTGTAGTGCTCATAGTTCTCTCTGGGTCGTAAGGGAGTGAGGACTCCCACAATTAAAATGGTGGAGGCGCCGAGAATTGAACTCGGATCCAAAAACCAACGCCGAAGGACTCTACATGCTTAGTCGCTTCTCTTTCTTATCAGGCAAACGCGTGTGCGCACGCCGATAAAAATTCGCTCAATGTCGAGTAAGTGAAGCGACAAGACCTCGACACGAGCTAGCCCGACTTTAGTCTCGCCCACGCTCACGGACCGAAAGCGCGGGCCAGCTCATCTAAGTGACATCTCCCTCCGCGCGCATGAGCAACTTGCGGCGAGACGCTCGGTGCTTAATTAGGCAGCGAGAGCCAATTCATTGTTATTGGCAGTTGTGTTTCCCTACGCGTTTTAACGAGCTGCATAAGGTAGCCCGGCATGCATCGCGACGATCGTTCAGGTTCCTGTCGAAGCCTGTCGCCCCCATTGCGAGCGGAGCCATTATAGAGACTGCCTCACCTCGGCGCTACCGCGCTCGGTGTCCGCATCGCCGTAAGCTATAATTTTGAGGCTTCTGTGGGTACCCACGTTGTCCTCCAACGGACTTTCGAGGCAAGTTGTTTTCGGGGGAAATTATCAAAACATGGCTTTTAATCATTCGAAATACTCGCCCAAAGCAATAATCAATACACCTCCTGAACAACGTAGACACCTGCTGGCGCGACTTTGGTTACCAACAGTTTTGCTCCTGGCTCTCGCCGCAGGTGGTTTAACCGGAATTGTCGCTGCCTACCAGTTGAACTACTCGCGAGCCGCCACCGAAGTCGCTGCCCTCGCAACATACCGTCCCAGCGTGGTGACGCGAGTTTACGCTGACGACGGTGAAACGGTGATCGGCGAGTTTGCTCTCGAAAAAAGAATCCCACTCAAATACGAAGAAATTCCGCCCGTTCTGAAAAACGCGATTCTGGCTGTCGAGGATGTTCGGTTCTACGATCACATCGGCATCGATCCGATCCGCATCATGGGTGCAGCTTGGAAGAACCTCACCACAGACAGAGTCGAAGGCGGATCGACGCTGACGCAACAACTTACGAAAAACCTGTTTCTTTCAAAGGAACAAACCTACACGCGCAAAGTCAACGAATGGATCCTGGCACTTCAGATCGAACGCTATTACACCAAGAACCAGATCATGGAGTTGTACACCAACCACATGTTTCTCGGTGCGAACGCGTACGGCATGGAAGCCGGAGCTCAGACGTATTTCGGTAAGCACGTCAAAGATCTGACACTCGGCGAAGCAGCATTGCTCGCCGGCATTCCGAAAGCACCTAGTGACTATTCGCCGACTGCGAACCCCGCGAAGGCGAAAGAGCGCCGCGATCTGGTGCTCGATCTGATGGCAAAGAACGGCTTTGCCAGCCAGGCTGAAACTGATGCCGCGAAGGCGAAGCCGATCCAACTCGCTGATACGGCGTATTACCAGTCTCAACGTAAATCATCCGCCTTTGACTATCCCGTCGAGTACATCCGACAGGACCTCGAAGACAGGTACACGACTCGCGTCGCCCAGGGCGGCCTTTCCGTTTACACCACCATCAACGTCGAAGCGCAAAAGCGAGCATACGAAGTGCTCCGCGCGGGTCTGCGTAATTACGATCGCACGCACAGCGGATGGCGCTCGAGCTACACGACGATTCCAACGAGCAATAACAACGGCGAAGGTCCAGTCACTCAACAGGAACTCGCAAACTACAAACATCCCGACTGGTACGGCAACGAGTATGAGCCAGGCCGCTATTTGATGGGCTTGATCATGAAAGTGGACCGCGCGCGCAACGAAGCATCGGTGCGCTTCGGTAATTACACCGCGACGATCACACCCGCAGAGATGGGTTGGGGAAAACGTCAGCCAAAGGATGAGTTCAAGGCCGGTTATCTCGCGGAATTCACGATCAAAGAAGTAGACGAAAAGAATCGCAGCTTGAAAGTTGAGTTGTCACAAGTTCCGGGTGTGCAGGGCGCGATGATGACGCTCAACGCAAAGAGCGGCGAGATCGTCACGATGGTGGGTGGCTACGATTTCTACACAAACAAATTCAACAACGCCACACAAGCATATCGACAAACGGGTTCGGCATTTAAGCCGTTCATCTACACCGCGGCGGTTGAATGGGGAATGACTCCGGATACTCCGGTGAGCGGCGCGCCAATCAAAATCGGTGACTGGCAACCGCACAACTACGACGGTTCGCTCGGTTCCGGCGACATGCCGATGAAGAACGCGCTCGCGAAGTCGATGAACATTCCGGCAGTGCACCTGCTGCAAACTGTCGGTATTCAAACGGGCGCGCAGATGGTCCGGCGCTTTGGCATCAAAGTTCCGATGTCTCCATATCTGCCTTCGGCGCTCGGCGCGACTGAAGTGCCGCTCGATCAGATGGTCTCGGCGTATTCGGCGTTTCCAAACAAAGGTATTCGTGTTGAGCCACACCTGATTCGCAAAGTTCTGGATCGCGATGGTGCGACCCTCGAAGAGTGGCAACGGACTACCTTCAAGGTGATGAACGAATACGTTGCGTTGACGATGGTTTCGATGATGCGCGGCGTCGTGACTGGTGGAACTGCGACTCTAGCGAACTCACTTCCGATTCCTGTCGCTGGAAAGACCGGCACTGTTAACGATCATACTGACGTATGGTTCATCGGTTACACGCCGACTTACGTCACAGGCGTTTGGATGGGCTATCCAGGAAAGAAGAAGCCGCTTGGGAACGACATGACGGGTGGCAAAGGCGCGTTGCCGATGTTCGTCGACTTCATGAAGACTTATCTTAAGGACAAGGAGAAAGAAGAGTTTCCGAAAGCGCCTGAGATGCCGGAAGACATGAGGGAACTCTACCGCCAGCGTCAAAGAGAACTTGCGGCCGAGCGTGCGGAAATGATGGCAGCAGCGGCAGAGAGTGAAGATGAAGACGCGTTACCTGAAGGAACTACTCAGCCAAAACTCGAGCAGGTGACGATGCCGCCACCTCCGAAAGCCGACGACCAACCTGCAAATCCGCAACCGAAGACTGAGACCGCACCTGCAAAGACCGATACGCCACCGCCACCGGCAACACGGCCTCGTGAAACGGAGCCTCCGGCAAAGAAGAAAGGGAAGAAGGGCGACGGCGAGCCGTAGACATGTCGCCTATTCACCCCTCCGCTTCACTACACGTACACCCTTAGGTTCGCTTTTCCACAAAGCGATTCTGTAATGATCGTCGCCGTCGAGACCATCCTCACTCAGCGCATCCAGGTCACCGTAATAGATCCTGGCGCGGTAGCTTCCTGGCTCGACCTCAATGCGCACGGCCTCAGGAAAATAATCCGTGCAGCCAGCTATCACTAATCTCCCGGAATTAATTTCAATATCGCATTCGTTAACATGGTCCCACTTATCGAGTTCTTCTAACGGTTCAGACTCGAGGATCTCTACCGTAACCGGAACATTCATATTTCTCACAGTGCCCACACCGATCGTACCGGGAACGACTGCCAGTAAATTGTTGAATGCCTCTTCAGTCCAGGCATCAGAGAGGTCGCCTTGAACTTCTTCGTCTTGAAGATAGAACTGAAAGTAGTCTGCGAAGATGGTGTAGTCGTACGAACGCATGGTTGACAACTTATCACGAACACAGAAGACGCAAATGCTTTTTGTGCTTCTTTGCGGCTATACTAAAACGCGAAACTCTAGAAAGATTGGAAAAATTGGATTATGCGCGACTTTTTCCTTCGTAGTTTTGCGCTGCTCCTTGCCACAGCAATGATCGCAAACGCAATGAACACTGACAACAACCCGCTGCTGGCGCAGTGGGAAGGCCCCTATGGCGGCGTTCCGCCGTTCGACCGCGTGCAGATAGCTCTATTCAAGCCGGCGCTCGAAGCCGCAATGGCCGAACAACTCAAGGAAATCGAACAAATCACAGCGAATCCGGCAGCTCCCAACTTCGAAAACACCATCGCCGCACTCGAACGCGGCGGCCGCACACTGAACCGCGTCGGGACACTGTATGGAGTGTGGGGAGCGACTATGGCCAGCCCGGAATACCAGGCCGTACAACGTGAAATGGCACCGCGCCTCGCCGCCTTCAACGATCAAATCACGCAAAACGAAGCGCTGTTCAAACGTATCGAGGCTGTCTACAACTCGCCCGACAAAGCGAAGCTGAACGCGGAGCAACAGCGCGTTACCTGGCTCTATTACACAAACTTTGTTCGTGCCGGAGCACGCTTGAACGCTGACGCTAAAAAGCGTCTGTCGCAGATCAACCAGCAACTCGCCGGACTGTACACGAAGTTCAGTCAGAACGTGCTCGCCGAAGAGACGGATCAATTTCTCGTTCTCAAGAGCGAAGACGAACTCGCGGGACTACCGCAATCATTGCGCGATGCCGCCGCGGCAGCCGCGGAAACGAAGAAACAACCGGGGACGTGGGTGATCATGAACACACGTTCCTCCGTCGATCCGTTTTTGACTTACTCGGATCGCCGTGACCTGCGCGAAAAGGCGTGGCGCATGTTCGTCAACCGTGGCGACAACGGTGGCGAACACGACAACAACGCGATCATCACGGAGATTCTGCAACTGCGTGCGGAGCGCGCGAAGTTGTTGGGTTACCCGACACACGCGCACTGGCGTCTCGAAAACTCGATGGCGAAGACACCGGAACGCGCCATGCAGTTGATGGAAGCCGTTTGGAAACCTGCCGTCGCGCGCGTACACGAAGAAGTTGCCGACATGCAGGCGCTCGCCGACAAGGAAGGCGCAAAGATCAAGATCGAGCCGTGGGACTATCGCTATTACATGGAGAAGGTGCGCAAGGCGAAATACGACCTGGACCAGAACGAGATCAAGCCATATCTCCAGCTCGAGAAGTTGCGTGAAGGTATCTTCTGGGTCGCGGGCGAGCTCTTCAATTTCAACTTCACGCCGGTCACGAACGTGCCTGTGGCCCATCCGGATGTTCGCGTTTGGGAAGTGACCGACAAGACAACAAAGAAACACATCGGGCTCTGGTATTTCGATCCGTACGCTCGTGCCGGCAAACGCTCGGGCGCGTGGATGAATGCCTATCGCGTGCAGGAACGAGTCAATGGCGAGATCACGACGATCGTTTCCAACAATTCAAACTTCGTAAAAGGTAAACCCGGCGAGCCGGTGCTGATCTCGTGGGATGATGCGACGACGATGTTTCATGAGTTCGGCCATGCATTGCACGGCCTGAACTCGAACGTCACGTATCCGTCGGTCGCGGGAACCGCAGTGGCGCGCGACTACGTCGAGTTTCCTTCACAACTGCTCGAACATTGGCTTTCAACGCCCGAGGTCTTACAGCGGTTCGCGCTTCACTACCAGACAGGCAAACCAATACCGCAGGAGTTGGTCAACAAGATCACGCGGTCGGCGACGTTCAATCAGGGATTTGCGACAGTGGAATACTTATCGGCAGCACTGGTCGACATGAAGTTGCATCTCGCCGGCGACAAGAAGATCGATCCGGATACTTTCGAGCGCGACACGCTTGCAGAGCTCGGCATGCCGAAAGAGATCGTGATGCGGCATCGCACACCGCAATTCCTGCACATTTTCTCGAGCGATTCGTATTCTGCTGGTTATTACAGTTACCTCTGGTCGGACGTGCTGACAGCGGATGCTTTCGGAGCGTTCGTTGAAGGTAAAGGTCCGTACGATCGTGCAGTTGCCGAGCGGCTACGGAAGTACATCTTCTCGGTGGGTAACACAGTAGATCCTGCTGAAGGCTACCGCGCATTCCGCGGGCGCGATCCGAAGATCGATGCTCTGATGAAGAAACGCGGCTTCGCGCCGAAAAGTTAATGGCAACCAGTACACAAATTACACAAAAAAGATCTGTGTAATTTGTGTACTGCCTTATTCTCCTACGGAGTGGATTTAATCACGGTCTTGTTACCGCTATCGGCGAGCAGTTTATTCAGTGCAGTCAGATCCTGATTTAGAACGTCGTCCAGGCGTTTACGAAGTCCGGCGAGTTGTGGCTTGAACAGCGCATGCACTTCGCGCTGCTGCTTTGTTGGACCAAAGTCGCCACTGGCAAGCCCGCCTGCCAAATAGCCGATCTTGGCCAACAGCTTCGGCGGGTAGCGAACCGTGTCCTGTCCCTGGCCGGTCAGCTTTCGCTGAATTAAATTCTCCTCGATTTCTATCAGTTTTCTATCTAACGAGTCGGCTGCCGACTTCACCGACGTGGAATTTGACGTTGTCGCGAGCGTCGCACCTAGTTGCTCGAGCTGGCTTCGAATCAACTCGATCTGGTTCACCATCCGCGCGCCGCTGTCGAGATCCTTTCGCAAATCAATCATCATTTCCGTTTGCGTGCTGATGTCAGCCTCAGTACCACCGGAATTCGGATCCTTCTTGACGATCAGCGGCTGACTGAGTTCCTGCCCACCTGCCGAAAGCTTCACGGTGTAAGTTCCGGGCGGCATCAGGATGGAAAGCCGTGCAGCGCCCGGAGCATTTCGAGTTCCATCTGGTCCAACTTTGATCTCCGGAGCGAATTCAGGACTTGTCCGCATGCGGACCTCAGTTGAGGCATCGCCTTCGAGATTCCAGTAGACGCGGTTCAGACCTACGTTCTTAGGGCCAGGTGGGAGAGTCCTGACTGTCTGGCCGCCGGCATCCTGGATTCTGATTCGTACCTCTCCTGACGGCGCCGACTTGAGGTAATAACTGATCGCTGCGCCGTACGGCGGGTTCTGTCCGGCCGAAGAATCGTCGGACATGGTAACCGGCACCGTGCCTTGTCTGAAGCGGTACGCCGGTCGCGGCGGAAACAAATGCACGCTCGAGTCGCGAACCGTCTGGTTCATCTGCTGAACCGGCGTGAGGTCGTCGAGAATCCAAAAGCCTCGTCCATATGTTCCGACTACGAGATCGTTGAAATGTTCCTGGACCACCATCCAGTAAACCGGAGCGGGCGGCAGATTGCTTTGCAACGGTTCCCAGTTCTCACCATCATCGAACGAAACGTAAAGTCCGTTCTCAGTTCCGGCGTACAACAGCCCCTGACGCACCGGATCCTCACGAACGCAATGCGCATAACTCAACATGCTGTGCGGTATTCCGTTCGTGATCAATTTCCACGTCTTGCCGAAGTCTTTCGTTTTGTAGATGAACGGGTCGCGATTGTTCACTTGATGGAAATCGACTGTGATGTAAGCAGTACCCGCCGCATAACGCGAAGCCTCGATATTGCTGACTGTTCCCCACTTCGGCAGGTCGGGAATGTTCTTAGTGACATTGGTCCAATTCTTACCGCCGTCGCGCGTCAACTGGACCAGCCCGTCGTTTGTGCCGGCCCAGACGAGCCCTTTCTCTTTCGGCGATTCAGCGATCGCGAATATCACGGAGAAATACTCGACGCCGATGTTGTCGCCGGTCAGACCGCCCGAGAAGCCCTGCTTGCTCTTGTCGTTCGTCGTTAGATCCGGACTGATCACCTGCCACGTCTGGCCATCGTCAGTTGTCTGGTGAACGTGCTGACTGCCGACATAAAGCTTCTTGTGATCGTGTGGCGAGATCGTCAGCGGGAACGTCCAGACAAACCTGTACTTCAAATCGGCCGCAGGCGAACCATTCGTTTGATCGGGCCACACTTCCACGCGGCGAATTTGCCCGTTTCGCAGATCGTATCGTTCGACAATGCCACCGATGCTTCCCGATCCGGAAGCGCTCGACCAGATGATGTTTGGATCAAGCGGATCCGGAGTGGCCCAACCACTCTCTCCACCGCCTACCGGATGCCAGGCGCTGCGCGGAATCGATCCTGAGAAGCCGCCACCACCCGAGCGACTCGGCCCGCGATAAGACGGGTCGTCCTGTTCGTTACCGTAGACGTAGTAAGGAATTCGATTGTCGACGGTGACGTGATACATCTGCGCGATCGGAAGTTGAATTCGATACCACGTCTGTCCGCGCGTCGTCGAGATTGAGACCCCGCCGTCGTTCGCGACGGCCATGCGATTTGCGTTTGTCGGATCGATCCAGATGTCGTGATTGTCGCCACCAGGACTCGCGCCCTGGAGCATCATGCGAGCGTTTTCGCCGCCGTCGGTGGATTTTGCGAATCCCGCGGTGAGGTAATACGTTTCATTCTCGTTGTCGGGAGCGACGGCCATGCGGAAGTAATAGTGCGTGCGGCCGCCGAGATTTCGATCGAAGCTGATCAGACGCCAGTGGTCACCGCCGTCGTCCGATCGCCAGAGCTTACCTCGATCAGTTTCCTTGCCGTCCAGAGGCACTCCATCGCCGGTTTCAATCAGCGCGTAAATGCGTTTTGAGTTGGTCGGTGCGATTGCGGGAACGATCTTCCCGGTCATTCGCGTCGGCAGACCGTTTCCTGAAAGCCGCTTCCACGTCACTCCGCCGTCTGTCGATTTGAATAAGCCACTGCCTGGTCCACCACTCACACGCCCCCACGTGCGAATCTCGAGCGGCCACATGCCCGCAAAGAGGATCTTCGGATCGTTCGGATCCATCTCGATATGAGCGCAACCGCTGTTCTCGTCTGTGAACAACACGCGCTGCCACGTCTTGCCGCCGTCCGTCGTGCGGAAGACGCCGCGTTCCGGTTGTGGTCCATAAGCGTGACCGAGCGCGCCCACGAGCACGATGTCCGGGTTCCTCGGATCGATTACGACACGACTGATGCGACCGGTCTTTTCGAGTCCCATCAGCGTCCAGGTCTTGCCCGCGTCAGTGGATTTATAAACTCCCTGCCCTACCGAGATATGGCTGCGTATCCATGGTTCACCGGTGCCTGCCCAGACGATGTTTGGATTTGACGGCGCGATCGCGAGCGCGCCGATCGAGGAAACCGGTTGCGAATCGAAAACGGGATCCCAGTGAACGCCGCCGTCGGTGGTCTTCCAAATGCCGCCCGACGCCGCGCCGACGTAATAGATATTTGGTTGACCAGGAATGCCGACAACTGAGGTGAGGCGATTGCCGGTGGGACCGATGTGTCTGTAGCGAAGCGCGCCCAGTACATCTTTCTTCGCCGCGTCCTGCGCTTGCGCCGAGAAACAGATCGCCAACAACAGAGCTAATAGAATTGTGCGCTTTCGGATCATGGTGGGACTCCTGTTTAGTACACAAAAAGGCACAGAAAACACAACGGTCTTTTGTGCCCTTTTTGCGGCCGTTTTTGTGCCTTTTTGTGGCCCTATTTAGTTTCGGCGACCGCCAAACAAACGCAGAATAAAGAAGAAGAGGTTAATAAAGTCGAGATAGAGTGACAGCGCTCCCACGACCGCATAAGAGCCCACTCGACCATCAGGCAGTGCCACTGCCATCTCTTTCAAGCGTTGTGCGTCGTAGGCAGTCAGACCAGTGAACACGATCACGCCCACGATTGAGATGACAAACATCAGGAGATCATTGAACCAAAAGATACTTACGACCATCGCGATGATCAGGCCAATTAAACCCATAAACAAGAACTGGCCCCAGCCCGCGAGGCTTCTCCTGGTGAAAGTCCCGAACACAGCCATCGCCCCAAACATCCCCGCCGCAATCACAAACGAAGAAACAATCGAAGAACTCGTGTAAACGAGGAAGATTACGGACGTTGTTATGCCTACCAGCGCGGAATAAAGAAGAAACATTCCCGCCGCCGTGACGGGCGACATCTTCTCGACGCGCGCACCCATATACCAGACCAGCCCGATGGGCGCGAAAAGCAAAATCCAAAACAGAATTCGATTAAGAATGAGGGTCTTTATCAACACCGGCGACGATGCAACGATCAACGCCGTTCCCGACGTCACCAGCAGACCCAGAAACATCCAGCCATAAACCTTACTTAAAAACGCGGTGACGCGAGCGTCGCGAACATCCGCCGGAACAGTCGAAGCTTGATTCCAACTCATTGTTTTAAACTCCTTGGCGGGCATTATATCAAATCCCCGAATAGTTTATGATTATGTGCCTTTTGTGCTTTTTCGTGGCTAGGAGGATCTATGATTACCAGAAGTCTTTTAGTCGTGGTTGCAGTTTTGGTGTTTGCCAGTCCAGGCTTCTCCCAGTTTGGCCAGTCTAACAATAACAATCGGCTGACCGAGTTCGCCGGACGCTTGTCGCGTGAAGCAGAGCAATTTGCGGACGATAATTACAGCAGTTACGTAAACGGGACGCGAAACTTACGGCGCGACATCGAGGTTGTGATGGCGGCGCACCAGTTCGCGGGCGCCTCTCGAATCTTCTATCGCATGACTGTTGACCGGCGCCAAATCGCCGACCTGCGCGACGCGTTCGACATGCTGCGAACTCTCGGCAATTCCATCGATCGCTACAACCTCCAGCGAAGCAACTGGTCCAGCCTGCAACGTCTCATGTCTGACATCTCGCGCGAACTGAATTATGGCGGCCCCGGTCCGGGTGGTGGCGGCCAAAATCCAGACTCCGACCGCAGCGGGCGCATGACGTGGCGAGGCCGTGTTGACGATGATGTTCGGATTCGAATTCGCGGTGGCACGGCGGAAATAGAAACGCTCGGCGGGACGCCCTACAACGACGGGCAACCGAATTTCTATAATTCACTTCCCTACCGGCGCGTGACCGTGAGACTGACGAACAAGCGAGGCCGTGGCGAGATCTTCATCGAGCAACAACCGTCGCGCGAAAACGACTTCACCACGATCGTGCGGATCAGGGATACGAAGGGCGGCGCGTCGGATTACGAGTTTGAGTTGCAATGGTGAAATATAGGCCACGGATGACACGGATATATGCGGATCCGTAATTATCTGCGTTTATCTGCGGCTATAATGATCTCATCAACAAAGAGCCAGGCTTCTCTTCCGAAGTTTCCTGCTCTGATCCGGATGTAACGAGCGTTCTGAGGAGGGATCGTTGTAACGAAGTCTTTTGTCACAACGCCCTCCTGCTTATCGGAAATGTCGTTCGCAATCGACAACGCTGGACCAAACGTCTTTCCGTCCCTCGAGAGTTCGATTTCGACACGCCTCGGTATCCGGATCCACGAGCCGATATCCTGCAAAAACCCGGCGCCAACTTGCGAAACCGTTTGCACGTCTCCGAGATCGATCAAGGCGACGAAGTCCTTCTCCCAATAACCCTGCCAGGCTCCGCCGCTCCAGTTCGTAGTTCCTCGAATACCGTCGATTAGCGCGAAGTCGCCGCCGCCCGTGTATTGTGAGCTGTACTTCGACGCCAAAGTGATCCGCCAATCGTGCGGTAGAGAATGGAACTTCGCGGTTGCGACATGACTGCGCCTGCCATCTGCGGCGATCGCGCGCGCTTTCACAGTCGCATCAGCCTCGATGACAATTGGGTTTGTGAATGTTGCCGAGTTGGAATCGGGCTCTGAACCGTCGAGTGTGTAATGAATTGGCGCGTCGCCGAGCAGGTTAACTTCGAGATGATTTCTGAAACTCTGACCTGCGGCTTTAATCACAGGTACAGGAACAATCTGAGGGCCATCAATGCGTGAAACAGGCTCGTTCCCTCGCCCTGTTCCCCATTTGAAGTTCGGCTGCGAGCCCATTTGAAAGACGAGCTCGCCGCCACGCATCAGATCCTCATGCAGGAGAAACGACTTGTTGTAGCGTTTTCCATTCAGCGTCGCGGACTGAATATAGACATTGCGGCCAGACACGGCCGGTGCGCGAATCACAAACGACTTTCCATTCTCGAGATTGAATCGCACTTCAGGAAACAACGGCGACCCAATCGCATAAACTGTCGAACCCGGCGTCACCGGATAAAACCCCGCCGCACTCAACACGTACCACGCCGACATCTGTCCGCAGTCTTCATTTCCAATGAGACCATCAGGCTCCGGTTTGTAAAACTCATTCATGATCTGCTGCACGCGAGACTGGGTCTTCCATGGTTGGCCCACGTAGTTGTAAAGATAGGCCATGTGATGACTCGGCTCGTTGCCGTGAGCGTACTGCCCGATCAAGCCGGTGATGTCAGCCTGTTCGCGACCGGTGGTGCGGCTATCGGCTGCAAACAGTTGGTCCAACTTGCCGGCAAACTTCTGCCGCCCACCCATCAGATCGACGAGGCCGCTGACGTCCTGCGGCGCAAAGAACGTGTACTGCCAGGAGTTTGCTTCAGTAAAACCAAACGTAACCTCGCGCGGATCGAAAGGCTCGACCCAATTACCATTGCTGCGCGGCCGCATGAACCCCGAACGCGGATCAAATAGATTCTTGTACGACTGCGCACGTGCCATGTAGCGCTCGTAATCCGTGGTCTTCCCGAGCATGCGCGCCACTTGGGCTATGCACCAATCGTCGTAGGCGTACTCGAGCACTTTCGAAACTGACTCGCGCTCCTCCTCCATCGAGAGGAAGCCTTTGTCGATGTACGCGCCCAGCCCGCGATGATCTCTCAACTCAGCGCTGTGCTTCATCGCCATGAAAGCTTTCTGCAGATCGAAGCCATCAATTCCCTTCACAGCCGCGTCGGCAATGACAGAAACCGCGTGATATCCGATCATCGTGTCAGTTTCATTCGCCGCCAGTTCCCAAACAGGCAAACGCCCTCCCTGTTCGTACTGCGCGAGAAATGTCTTGATGAAATCGAGTGTGCGTCGTTGATCGATGATCGTGTAGAGCGGGTGAGCGGCGCGAAAAGTGTCCCACAGCGAGAACACTGTGTAGTTGGTAAAGTCGTCGGCTTTGTGAGTTTTGAAGTCGCGTCCGCGATAGCGCCCATCGACGTCCATGAAAACATTCGGCGCCGTCATCGCGTGATAGAGCGCGGTGTAGAAGTTTGTTAATTGCGCGTTCGTGCCGCCTGTGACGGAGATCTTGCTGAGTTCCTTGTTCCACGCCGCAGCGGCATCGGATCTCACTTTGTCGAAATCCCAGTGGTCCAACTCGGAGCGGAGATTCTTCAGCGCCCCATCGATGTCGACAGCAGAAATTCCGACCTTCACGAGCACAGGCTTGCCGGAGCGCGTATCGAACCGGAAATAAGCCGTCAGCTTGTCGCGTTCAAATGTAGTGAACGGCTGTGAAAACTCGAGTGCGAAATAGACGATTTGATCTTTAGCCCAGGCTTTCGATCGTCTCCAACCAACGATCGTCGTCTGACCCGTGCTCTTGAAATCAGCCTCAATCACTTCATCACGATGTTTCAGGTCGAGAACGACGTCTGCTTTGTCGGTGGCGGGAAACGTGTAGCGATGCATACCCACGCGCGCCGTCGCCGTGAGCTCGACGAGAATGTTGTCGTCGTCGAGTTTGACCGAGTAATAACCCGGTGTGGCCGTTTCATTCTGATGCTTGAAACTCGAGGTGTAGGGTCTTCCAAGAGTCGGCATCAAGAGGACGTCGCCGTAATCCGAGATGCCCGTGCCGCTGAGATGCGTATGACTAAACCCGTAGATGATCGAATCAGAATAGTGATAACCCGAACAGCCGTCCCAACCAGTCAACCTCGTGTCCGGACTGAGTTGGACCATTCCAAACGGAACGATCGCGCCCGGGAACGTGTGCCCGTGTCCGGCAGTACCGATGAACGGATTGACATAACGCGTGAGATCTCGTTGGGCAGCAACTTGAAATGAAAACAACAGGAGCAGGCTGACAGGATTTACAAGATGTTTCAGGAGTAACTTCATGGCGCTGAGGCAATCGCATAGATTAGTCGCTCCAAAGCCTGCAAATCCCTGAGGTCCAGAACTTCCACGGGCGAATGGCTGTAGCGCCCCGGCCACGACAAAGCGACATGCACCACGCCGTACCGAATGAAATCCGAACCGTCTGTGCCACCGTTTGTTGCGCCCACCTGCAATGGAATGTTCTGCGTTCGCGCGATATTCAGTATTCGATCCACCTCGGCAACTGGTGCAATCGAAGCGTTGTCGAGACCACGGATGACTGCACCCTTTCCAAGCGGCGCATGTGCGAATCGAGTCGTCTCAACAGGCGAGTCGGAAGAAACAAATGTGTCGACGCTGTAGACCCGTTTTACTGACGCACCATACTGCCTGGCGAGAGCCCTTGCACCTTCGAGGCCTGTTTCCTCACGCACAGACCACGCGAAGATAACCTTTCGTTTCAAAGCCGCGGGAACGATTCTTCGAACTGCAAGCACCAAAGCCGTCGAACCCGCTCGATCGTCGAGCGCACGCGCAGTGAAACGCGTAGCTCCCAGGCGCATTGCATGTTTGAACCCGGTAACAGACAGACCATTCGTCACGCCACGCCGCTTCAACTCATCACCGTCGTAACCAAACCACGCAGTCAGTGCTTCAGGTTGTTTCGTGGTTGCGTTTTCTCTCGGAACAAAAACACCGCGCAGGGGCGGTTCTCCCGGACGATCGAAATGAAGCAACGCAGGCTGCCCTTCCCACAGCGACTGGAAGAGCCCGCCACGCGTACGCAATGACACGGTACCGTCAGCGGCAATGTTGGTTACTTCAAACCCGACTTCGTCCTGGTGCGCGATGAACATCGACGGGTCGCGGTCTGGTCCAACTTCAAGAATCAAATTTCCTTCGTTATCGGTGCGCGCGCGCGATCGCGCCCAGGCAGGAAGCGCAGCAAGTATTGCTGCTCGAACCGGGCGTTCGTGACCGGACACTGACGGAATTTCTGCTAACGATTTGAGCAGGTCTGCCGTTGCGTCGCTGGAAAATTGATGCGTCTCGACTCGGAATCCAGCGCGATAAGATGTTCGTTCAGACTCGACGCCCGCTGCTTTTGCCACCGCGATTAGCAGTTTCTCAAAATCAGCGAGCTGCACGCTCTCAACGAGCGAACCTGAAAACCGAACGCGCGGCGCCAGTATCGTAAGTGAAGTTAAACCGGTAGATTCCGGAAGGTAAGGTGGCTTCTCTATTTTCCGTTCACTGAAGGGTTCCGAAGTGGGCGCGTTTTCGGCGGGCTGATCCAGAAGCGTTACCTCATCAACACGCCCGAGGCTTCGCAAAGCTGCTTCGAATCCATCGTGACCGAAGCTGCGCAACGTCGTGAGTAGAAAGATCGTCTCACCCTTGCTTATCTTTCCCTGCGCGGCATTCGCGACCGCCACACAACCCGCGCGCACACCGGCAAGGTGGCCCGAGACAAAGTCGCCGTACAACCATGCTCGAGAATCCCGCACCACCGGATCGAGCATCTCGATTCCGAGGCGTCGCACTTCGACTCTGGAAGTGGCTCCCACGTCCACCCACAAATCGTCAAGCGTTGTTACTGGTGCGGCCGCACGTCCGCGTTGCAGGTGAGTACTCTTGACAATGACTACACCGTTAACTGGTCCACCACGCGTTAAGACTCTGATCTGCTGTCCTTCATGAAACTGTATCCAGAGTGGATGCTGGCGTCCGGCGCCGATTTCGCGCAGCCTCAAATAACCTTCATCTGTGATTTCAGTGACAGCAAATGCAGGGCGATCGAGGGCGCACGCAACTACGCGTTTTGGCGAACCGCTGCCTTTGCGCAGCATGAGGTTGCCGAGTGCGTCGCGTTTCCAACCCGGCAAGGCCCGCATGATCGTGTCAGTCGCAAGGTGCTCGCGACCCGGAGGAGCATCAAGACCGATCCATTCGTGTAACTCCGAAAGCCTGTCCGGAACGCCATCTTGAGCAGCAACGAAAGACGACAACGCCAACAGCAGTAGCATTGTCAGCGCCAGCGAAATGTTTTGTGCAGCAGTCACAGGAGACTATAAGATTACGTTCAAATTCCTGATTTGCGCTACAGAAATTTGGTGCTATACTGCGCCCCTCCGTCCAGACACAAATCCTAAATTAAGTATTCTCGCAACCAGGTTCTGGTGTGTGATCGTGCAAAACCCAGCGCGTAATCGCATTTCCAGTTCGCGTTTCTCCTCCCACGCTTAGCTACCTATGTATTTCGGATTCATGAAATCTGCGGATGTTCAGTCCCGTCGTTGTCAAGCCGTTACGGGCGGCGCCGTGCCCCACCAACCTTACTTACAATCTGGAGGAGAAAAAGTATGAAGAAAGTCTTTGCTCTACTGGTTTTTGTCGGCCTTTGCACCACTGTTTTCCTTTCAACGCCTGTCCGCAGCCAGTCAGACGGGCGAGGAGGAAAGGGTACAGAGATGGCTGCCAAGATGCGTAAAAACTCAAATCGGATCGAAAACAATTACATCGTAGTGCTTAATGACGCGGTCGTCGGCGAGAAGGGTCTCTTCTCGATCGCGCCGTACATCGCCGCCGAACTGGCGACGACGCACCGCGGCAAACTCAAACACATCTACCAGCACGCGCTCAATGGCTTTGCGGTCGAGATGTCGGCAGAAGATGCCGAACGTCTGAGCCAGGACTTCCGGGTCTTGTTTGTTGAAGAAGACGGCGTCGTCACTGCGGATGTAACGCAGAGCAATCCACCGTGGGGCCTTGATCGCATCGATCAACGTAACCGTCCGTTGAGTGCGACCTATACCTACAACTGGACCGGCTCGGGCGTCCGTGCATACGTGATCGACACCGGCATTCGCACGTCCCACAGTCAGTTCGGCGGACGTGCTTCGAATGTCTTTGACGCGTTTGGCGGCAGCGGGGCCGATTGCAATGGTCACGGCACTCACGTGGCAGGAACGATCGGTGGGTCCACTTATGGCGTAGCCAAGAGTGCGTTGCTACGTGGGGTGCGCGTTCTTGACTGTAACGGTTCCGGTTCAACCTCAGGCGTGATTGCGGGCGTCGATTGGGTCAGGAACAATCGCATTAACCCTGCGGTTGCTAACATGAGTCTGGGAGGCGGTGCTTCAAGTTCATTGGACACGGCAGTGAACAACCTCGCAAACTCGGGCGTGGCAATCGCCGTTGCTGCTGGAAACAGTAATACTGATGCGTGCACTCAGTCGCCCGCTCGCGCAGCGAGTGCGATTACGGTCGGCTCAACCACGACATCTGATGCTCGTTCTTCTTTCTCCAACTTCGGCGCGTGTTTGGATCTCTTCGCGCCGGGGTCGGGAATCTTGTCGTCGTGGGTTAGTTCGGACACTGCCACCGCAACGTTGAGCGGAACGTCGATGGCTTCGCCACACGTCGCCGGTGCGGCAGCGCTATACAAGCAGGCGAATCCGTCGGCTTCGGCCTCAACGATTCGCAACGCGCTCGTCAACAACGCAACGACGAACGTCATCTCGGGAGCCGGCAGTGGTTCGCCAAACCGGCTGCTGTACACGTTGTTCTTCTGACACTCTTTGGCCAACTGATTAACGCGGATGGTGCGGATCTTTACCCGTGTCATCCGCGTTCATCTGTGGCAAACTTAACGCCTACAACTTGTGAGGTGAAACCCCATGAAACTACGTCGAAGTGTCTCCCTGGTTTGTATGCTGGCTCTGTGTGCGACGATGCTGGTCGCGCAGCAACAGCCCGCGACGATACCAGCAGGCAAACGCTCGCTCACGCACCAGGATTACGACTCGTGGCGGTCGATCCTGGCTTCGCAAGTCTCTCGCGACGGCAAATTCGTGGCGTATGCGTACGTGCCGCAGGATGGTGACGGCGAGATCGTCGCACGAAACATCGCAACCGGCGTCGACTGGCGTGCGCCGAGAGGTTATCGGCCGCCGGTTCCGCCTCCGGACGATCCGGGTACAAACGTCGCCGAGTTTCAGGCGGAACAGGCGCGTTTGTTGCGACCTGTGTTCACCGCAGACAGCCGCTTCTTAATCTTTCAAACCGAACCCACCAAAGCCGAAATCACCAAGGCGAAGAAAGAAAAGAAAAAACCTGAGGACATGCCGAAGAACGGTCTCGGCATCATGGATCTTTCGAACGGAACCGTCACCCGCGTCGAAAGAGTGAAAACCTTCCGCGTCCCCGAGGATGGCTTTGGCTACTTCGCATACCTCCTTGAACCCAAGCCGGAAGAGAAACCCAAACCGGCGGAAGCGGGCACAGAACCGAGCGCGGCCACGCCGGGTCAATCTCCCGAGTCACGTCCCGCCGGCTCATCACGCGCCGCACGCGGCAAGAAAAAGGAGTACGGCAGCGACCTCATCCTGCGCAACACCGCCACCGGCACCGAGCGCACATTCAACGACGCCCTCGACTTCACGATCAGCAAAGACGCAAAGACTCTCGTCTATACAGTCTCCTCAAAAAAGGAGGAAACAAACGGCGTCTACGCTGTCACAACCGACACCGACGCTCCACCGGTCGCCCTCCTAACCGGCAAAGGAAAATATCAAAAACTCACGTGGGACGAAGACAACACTCAACTCGCCTTCACGAGCGACAAGGAAGACGCCGACGCGAAGCAGCCGAAATTTCGCGTCTATGAGTGGAACCGCAAAGATCCACAAGCCACCGAGGTCGTTTCAATCGCATCGCCTGGTTTCCGCAAGGAGATGGTCGTCAGCGAACGCGCGAACCTGAGTTTCTCCCTCGACGGCAGTCACCTGTTCCTCGGAACAGCGCCTCCACCCGATCCGGAAAAGAACCCGGATGAGGAAATCGCTGCCGACGAAAAAGTGCTCGTCGATCTATGGCATTGGAAAGACGATTACGTGCAGACAATCCAACGCGTGCGCGCCGAGCAGGATCGCAATCGCTCATATCGCGCCGTCTACGATCTGAAGTCGAAGAAGTTTGTGCAGCTTGCCGACGATTCGATGGAAAGCATCTCACCCTCGAATGACGGAAGTTATGCGATCGGTTCTGATAACCGGAAATACCGAGCGATGTCAGACTACGATCCGGGTTTCAGCGACTATTACCTGATCGACACCTCCGACGGATCGCGCAAACCACTCGCAATGAAGCTGCGCGGCAACGTTTCCATCTCGCCAAACGCAAAATACGCGCTCTACTATGACGGTAAAGATTGGAATTCATACTCTGTCGCCGACGGCACGGCGACCAACCTCACTAAAAACATCCCTGTTCGTTTCTTCAACGAAGAGAACGACATGCCGCAAACGCCCAATTCGTACGGCATCGCAGGTTGGACCAAAGACGACAATGACGTTCTGATCTACGACCGTTACGACATCTGGCAGATCGCGCCCGATGGCAGTCGCGCGAAAAACGTGACCGACGGAGTCGGCCGGAAAGATCTGACGACGCTTCGTTATGTTCGACTCGATCCGAAAGAGCGTTGGATCGATCCTGACAAGCCGATGCTGCTCGAAGCCGTCAACGAAGAGACGCGTGATGCCGGTTTTTATCGCGACAAGGTCAACAGCGATGCCTTGCCACAGAAGCTTCTGATGGCCGCCAAAGATTTCGGCAATCCAACGAAAGCCAAAGACGCTGACGTTCTGATCATGACGGCCTCACGCTTCGATCAGTTTCCGGATGTGTGGGTGACGAACAGCAGCTTCCGTGAGATGAAGCGAGTGAGCAATGGCGACGCTCAGCGAGCGGCGTTCAATTGGGGCACCGCCGAGTTAGTGAGTTTCAAAAACATAGATGGCGTGCCGTTGAAGGGCGTGCTTCTCAAACCGGATAACTTCGATCCGCGGAAGAAGTATCCGATGATCGTTTACATTTACGAGCGACTTTCGCAGGGCTTGCATCAATTCCGCAACCCGGGTCCGGGTACGTCGATCAATCCCACTTTTTACGTGAGCAACGGATATCTGGTCTACATGCCCGACATCGTCTACACCATCGGCTATCCGGGCCAGAGCGCCATGAAGTGCGTGCTGCCCGGCATTCAGGCCGTGGTCGATAAAGGCTTTGTGAACGAGAAAGCGATTGGCATCCAGGGACACAGTTGGGGCGGGTATCAGATCGCCTACATGGTGACGCAGACCAACCGTTTCCGAGCGGCAGCGCCGGGCGCGTTGGTGTCGAACATGACGAGCGCGTACAGCGGAATTCGCTGGGGCACGGGCTTGCCGCGACAGTTCCAGTATGAGCGCTCACAATCGCGCATCGGCGGCAGTCTGTGGGAGTATCCGCTGCGGTTTCTCGAGAACTCACCAATCTTTCGTGCGGATCGCGTTGAGACGCCGCTATTGATGATTCATAACGACGAAGACGATGCGGTGCCGTGGTACCAGGGCATCGAGTACTTCCTGGCGCTGCGACGGCTCGGCAAAGAAGCGTACATGTTTAGTTACAACGGCGAGAAGCACGGGCTGCGAAAGCGCATCAATCAGAAAGACTACACGCGACGCTTGCAGGAGTTTTTCGATCACTTCCTGAAAGGCGCTCCCGCACCCGAGTGGATGGAGAAAGGGATTCCGTACTTGCAGCGTGAGAAGGAGAAAGAGAAGTATCGGACCTCAGAGGATAAATGAATCAACCTGTGTAATCTTTGTGCAGTCTGTGTACTAGATTGTCTCGTCGCGTGCGACTAAGACGGAGTTGGCGGCCGTCTTCGAGTACGACGACGTAATCACCGTTGAAGTGCGGGTGCATCTCTTTGATCCGATCGAGGTTGACGATGATTGACCGATGGATGCGAACGAACTTCGCCGGATCGAGCCGGCCCTCGAGGTCGTGCATCTTTTCGCGCAGTAAATGTGCCTTCCGGCCAACATGCAGTTTCGCGTAATTCCCATCAGCTTCAATAAAATCAATATCATCAACTTTCAAAAGCATCACGCGTCCCGACGCCTTGATCATCAGCCTCGTCAGATAAGTCGTCTGCTGTAGCGAGACTTTGCGCTCGCTCTCACGCTCCTCGAGTAACGCGAGCAGCCTCTGCGTCAACTTGTTGATGTGTCGTGCTTCGATCTGCGTCTTCGCCCGTTGCAGTGCGTGAGCAAATCGCTCGTCGTCGAAAGGCTTCAACAGGTAATCGAGTGCGTGAACGTCGAAAGCCTTCAGCGCATATTGATCGAAAGCCGTGACGAAGATGATCGCCTGGATGTGCTCCGGACCTGCACGCTCGAGCACGTCGAAGCCATCCATCTCCGGCATCTGGATGTCGAGAAAGATCAGATCCGGCGACAGCGTGTTGATGGCTTTGACTGCCTCACGTCCGTTGCGACACTCGTCGAGGATCTCGATCTGCGGATCTTTCTCGAGTAGCACACGAAGGTTCCGGCGCGCCAGCGGTTCGTCGTCGACAATCAACGTCCTGATCTTCGATCCCTTCACGACGAAGTTCTCAACGGAATCAAAATCACCGCCTCAACACCGCCTTCCTCTCGATTGCGAATGTCGAACTGGTGATCGTCGTCATAGAGTTGTTGCAAACGCGCGACGGTGTTTGCGAGACCAATCCCTGCGCTGCCTTTCAACTGCCAATCGTCCGGCAAGCCTGCCCCGTCGTCATACACGGCCAATCGCAACTGGCCGTCTTGAACAGCAGAACTGATACCAAGCAGGCCTGAGTCAGCGCGCCGAGCAATGCCGTGACGCAACGCATTTTCCGTGAGCGGCTGGAGGATAAGGTTTGGGACCATCGCCTTCGTTGTCTCTGGATCGATGTCGAGTTTGATCTGGAGTCGATCGGAAAACCTCATCTCCTGAATGCTCAAATAGAGCTTAATGAAGTTGAGCTCCTCTCTCAATTCAACTTCCTGCCGCGCGGAATGTTCGAGCGCGTGACGCAGGAGATCGCTGAGTCCGACGAGCATGCTGACAGCGGCCGTGTTCTTGTTGTCACGAACGAGGCCCACGATGCTGTTCAGCGTGTTGAAGAGGAAGTGTGGATGCAACTGCATTCGCAGTGAATCCAGTTGCGCTTGCGCGAGTTGCGCTTCGAGTCGAGTGGCGACAACTTCACGTTCGCGATACTTGCGGTAATAGTCAAGCGCATAACAAACTCCGACGACCCCGCCATACACCAGCAGGTCAGACGCAAAAGATCCCTGCACGCGCGAGAGGAAGCGAGGCCAGAACGCAGTGGGACTGGTGCCCATTTCATCAAAAGGCTTGACGCTTAACGTAATTGCTGTAGCAGCAGCGCTATGAATGATAGACGTCAAAACAAACGCGGGCAGGTGAACCAGGAGACTCGATTTCCACGTCGCACCGATAAGTGAGTACCTGCGCGCGAGCCAGACGATGGCGGGGGTAAGCGGCGCCCAGGCTAGCCAAAGCAGGACGCCCCACGAAAAGATGCGCCACGGCGAATGGCCCATCTGTTCGGCTTCCGTCTCGAGATAGATCGGCGCGGCCCAGATAACGCCCAGTACTGCCCATGCCGCAATAATTGTGGTTGCCCATTTCAGGCGCCAGCTTGCATCAGCCATCGTTTGCCAATTTTGTGCTTTTTAGTGGCTTCATACAATCCAGCCCTTGCTCTGGTATTCCATGTAAGTCGCCGTCGCCTGGGCCACCGTGCGTCCGAAGTATCTATCGACGACGCGCAGCGCGAGATCGATGCCTGATGACAAACCACCCGCAGTCGAGATCTGTTCGTGTTCGACGAAGCGCAGTCCTCGCTTGACGGTCACGTCGGGAAAGGCCTTGGCGAAGCCATCGAGAAAGTCGTGATGCGTTGTGGCTTCCTTGCCGGATAGTAAACCGGCGCGGCCGAGTTGAAACGCGCCCGTGCAGACAGACATGATCACGTCCGTAGATGCGGTCATTTTCTGAAGCCAGGCGTGCAGTGCTTTCGAGCCTCTCTGTGCGGGTACGACGACGACCTTCGGTTGTGGAGAAGTTTCGAAGGTGTAGTCCGGGACCAGCTTGAGCCCGCCTGAGCCGGTGAGTGCCTCGGTTTTGTCTGACACGGTGAACAACTGGAATGGCATCTGGTCGTCGTGGTTGGCGCCGCGGTCCGCGACGTGGACGTCCTGAAAGACTTCCCAGGGACCTGCGAAGTCTATAACCGTGACTCCTTCCGAGATCGCAAACGCGACCGGAATCTTTCCCTTCGCGGGCGGCGTGAGTTTTCCAGCCGTACCGGCCAAAGACCACGCAGGGGTGAGTGATCCGGCAGCGAGAACGACGCCAACGCTGGCAGTTTGATTGATGAATTCTCTTCGCTTCATGGTTTACCTCCGGCAGGCAGTCTAGTAGGGATTACGGTGGTGAGGTCTACTTTTGTCACAAACTGCGGTTCAAGTGTGACGAACCGTGCCAGTTAGTACTTGGGCACACGCGGGTCGACGTCTTCTGACCACGCGGTGATTCCGCCCTTCAGGTTGATCAGTTTGCCCGAAAAACCCGCACGCTTCAAAGCTTCGATTGCTTTCGCGCTGCGCACGCCGCCTTTGCAGTGAACGATTGTGTCAACCTCGGAATCGATCTCGTTCATGCGGCTTACGACGTGACCGAGCGGAATCAACTTCGTCCCGGGAATGCGTGCGATCTCAAACTCATGCGGCTCGCGTACGTCGACGATCTGAATGCGATCGCCACGCAGGCGACGCGCATTGAGTTCAGTCGCAGAAATCTCTTCGAGCTTCGAGTCTGCCGGCGGCAGTTGATGCGGCGCGACACCGCAGAATTCTTCGTAGTCAATCAACTCTTTGATCGTCGCATTCTCACCACACACCGGACACTTCGGATCCTTTCGCAGTTTGAACTCGCGGAACTTCATGGTCCAGGCGTCGAAGTGCAAGAGACGATTGATCAAAAGATCCTGAGCGCCGAGAATGATCTTGACCGTTTCATTCGCTTGAATCGCACCGACGATGCCGGGCAAAACACCAAGGACTCCGCCTTCCGCACACGATGGAACGAGCCCGGCCGGCGGCGGCTCAGGATAGAGACAGCGATAACACGCGCCCTTCTCCGCCCAAAACACGCTCGCCTGACCTTCAAACCTGAATATCGAACCGTAGACGTTCGGCTTTCCGCTCAATACACAAGCGTCGTTGACGAGATAGCGTGTGGGAAAGTTGTCGGTGCCGTCGACGACGATATCGTAGTTGCGGAAGAGTCGCATCGCGTTGTGACTCGTCAGTCGCGACTCGTGTGTCTCGATCTCGATGTGCGGATTGATATCGCGCAGGCGATCGCGTGCTGATTCAATTTTTCGCCGGCCGAGGTCTTTCGTGCCGTGAATGATCTGACGTTGCAGGTTCGACTCCTCCACCACGTCGAAATCAACGATTCCGATCCGGCCGACGCCCGCGGCCGCGAGGTACATCCCGACGGGCGCACCGAGTCCGCCAGTACCGATCATCAGCACGCTCGCGGCTTTGAGTCGTCGCTGACCCGCCATGCCGACCTCGGGCATGATCAGGTGACGGCTGTAACGCAGGATCTCTTCGTGCGACAGCTCCGGCAAAGTTTGTCCGACGTCAGACTCAATCACGGCGCCTCCGGCGATTGAAGGCACGATCATGATCGTGTCGCCGTCTTTCACGGGCGTTTCCGGTCCGGAGGCGTGGCGGATGTCTTCGTCGTTGAGGTAGACGTTGACGAAGTTACGCAACACGTTCTGATCGTTGAAGAGATGGCGTCGCAGTCCGGAGTGTGTTGAGGTGAGCTGATCGAGCGCCTCGCCCGCAGTTTGTGCTTCAACAACGAGCTGCGACTGTCCGCCTGCAAACTGACGCAACGGCGCTGGTATTGAAATTGTGATTGGCATAGTTGACCTCTGTTCTTTCTCTGCGTACCTCTGCGCTGCACTTGGATACGGTCAGTACCACCTGCGGTAGCGGGTGGGTCAACCATGCTCTTCACGCTTGATTGTGATCGTTGACCCACCCGCTACCGCAGGTGGTACTGACCGTATCCAAGTACAATGCAGAGTTACGCAGAGATTTTCAATTCCTCTTGATTAAACTTCGATCGATCGGGCTCCTGCTCCCACGAAAACAGATCGCCCGCTTCGTCCGCGCGTGTTGAAACGATGATGTACGAGTACGTGGGCCAGGCGTGCTCGAGATCGTATTGCGACGGCACTGCGGGTGAATCCGGATGTGAATGATAGAACCCGACGACCTCCAGATCTCTGCTGCGCGCGTACTGCTCGCCACGCATCAACTCTTTCGGCTCGATCAAAAACCGATTCCGCTTCGCACTCTCCTCCCGCGCATTTGAAATCGGGTACGTCTCGGTGACGACCTTGCCCTCCGCACGGAAACGGCCAAGCAAAAGCCCGCAGCATTCGTATGGATAATCGCGGACTCCATGTTCGCGAATCTCGCTCAGCAACCTTTCCGCGATGTGAATCATTAGTACACAGATTACACAGATAACGCCTGATCGATGTCTGCAATGATGTCGTCGATCTTCTCGATGCCGACCGAGATGCGCACGAGTCCATCCAGAATTCCAATCTGCTGCCGTCGCGCGGGCGTGAAGTCGCGGTGCGAAGCCGTCGCCGGATGCAGCACACTCGTAAACACGTCTCCGAGACTCGTCGAAAGCACACACATCTTCAACCCATTCATAAACCGAAACGCTGCTTCCTTAGTGTTGTCGCGCAGCTCGATCGAAACGAGCGCACCCAGGCCCGGGTAATGAACGCGCCCGATACGCGAATGCTCGCTGAGGTAGCCCGCAAGCTTTCGCGCGTTTTCACATTGCCGTTCCATCCGCACGGAGAGCGTCTTCAGGCCGCGCAGAATCTCGTGCGCGTTCCAAACACCCAACACGCCCCCAACAAGCTTCATCACGCTAACAAGCGCCGGCCCGTCCATCTCGTCGCGCGAAACAACGACTCCCCCCATCGCATCGGCATGGCCGCTCAGGTATTTCGTAGCACTGTGTACAACCATGTCAGCGCCCAACTTCAAAGGCAGGCACAGATACGGCGTCGCAAAAGTGTTGTCGACAATCAAACGCGCGCCAACCTCGCGTGCAATCTCGACGCACGCTTCGATATCACAAACCTTCAACAACGGATTTGAGATCGTCTCCGCGATCATGATCTGCGGGCGAAGCTCGCGTGCTTTTTCTCGCACGGCAGACACGTCGGCGTAGTCAATGTTCACCGTCTTCACGCCGAAGTTGATAAAGATGCCGTTAAGCAGGTTCGTCGTCGCGCCGTAGAGATCCTGCGATGCGAGGACAGTTGAGCCTGACTTCATGTCGCACGCGAGCAGCGCGGCGTGAACCGCCGCCATGCCCGTCGCGTAAGCACAGGCGACGGCGCCCTCCTCGATGTCGCGCACAACCTCTTCGAGCGCGCTCGTCGTCGGGTTGCCGTAGCGCGTGTAAACGAAGCCCTGCTTCTCGCCGGCAAAGACCTGATCGATCTCTTCCATCGAGTCGTACGTGAACGTCGCGCTCGCGTAGATCGGAGTCGAAACAGAGCGCACGTCCGGCAATTTGCGTCGCTCACCGCCGTGCACGAGTTTGGTTGAAATGTCAGTCATGGGGCTAACCTTCGTCGAGGTAACGCTCACCGCCATCGCAAAGCACCGTCACAATGACGGCAGGGACGGCAGGCCTTTGCAGCGAACCGGCCAGCTTCCGAGCAGCAAAAACATTGGCTCCGGAGCTCGGGCCGACCAGCAATCCTTCTTCGCGAGCTAATTTACCCGTCATTAATAACGCATCTTCGGTCGCAACTTCCAGCGTCCCGGAGGCAAGTAACTCGTCGTAGATGCCCGGCTTCCTCGCGGCGGTGGCCATGTGTTTCAAACCCTCGAGCCCGTGCAAAGGCGATTCGGGTTGAACTGCAAACGCTTTCAACGATGGGTTGAGCTCGCGCAAACGTCTCACGGTTCCGGTAAACGTGCCTGACGTTCCGAGGCCGGTCACGAAATGCGTGATGCGTCCTTGTGTCTGTTCCCAGATCTCGTTGGCGGTTGTTTCGTAGTGGGCCAACCAGTTGGCGTCGTTGTTGTACTGGTCCGGGTAGAAGTGATTTTCGGGATCGCCGGCGAATATCTCACGAGCGATTTGCCGGGCGCCGTCAGTCGAAAGCATCTGATCGGTTTCGATGATCTCGACGCCGTAACTTCTCAAAATCCGCTTTCGTTGCGCGCCGGCGTTCTTTGGCAAACAAACTTTGACTCGATATCCACGCGACGCGCCGATCATTGCGTACGCGATGCCGGTGTTTCCGCTCGTAGCATCGACGATCGTCATTCCGGGCTTGAGTTTGCCGGTGCGCTCGCCTTCGAGAATCATCGAGAGCGCCGCGCGATCCTTCACTGAGCCGCCGGGATTGAGGTGTTCAGCCTTTGCAAAGATCTCAATGTCGTCGATTAATAAGCGCAGCAGCGATGTGTGACCGATATTCGCCTCGACAGTGCCCGGTGTGATACCAACGCCGAAAGTTTCAAAAACGCCCGTGTGCATGATTCCACCCAAAATAAAAACGGCCGCCACTTCCAGGAAGTGCGACCGGTTGCATCGTGAAAATTTTGCTGGTCAGTCCTTAGTCCCGCCTGCACACGACGTCTCGGTCGCGCTGCAATAGCAGCAGTAGCAGTAGAGACAACAGGCGCAGGCCTTCGACATGACGTGAAAACTATAGGCGCGCGGTAATTTGCTGTCAAGGTGAGGCTGATCTAACCTGTCGACATGACAAACGCATGGCCTTCACTACCGCTTGAAGAGTGGAAAGACACGTGTGCGACCCTGCACATGTGGACACAGATTGTCGGCAAAGTTCGTCTGGCGCAAACGCCGCTGATCAATCACTGGTGGAACGTGCCGCTCTACGTCTCCGCGCGCGGATTAACGACAACCGCGATGCCTTACGGCGACACGTTTTTCGAGATGGAGTTTGACTTTATCGATCACAAACTCGAGATCACGTGCAGCGACGGGACGTCGGCGACTGTTGTGCTGGAACCCAAATCAGTTGCGACGTTTTATGATGAAACGATGGCGGCGCTGCGCGGATTGGGATTCGAAGTGCACATCTGGAAAATGCCGGTTGAGATTCCCGATCCGATACCGTTCGATCAGGACCAGCAACATGCTTCGTACGATCCGGAGTATGTGAACAGGTTCTGGCAGGTTCTTCGTTCGTCAGAACGCGTGATGCAGGAGTTTCGATCACGTTTTATCGGGAAGTGTAGTCCGGTGCATTTCTTCTGGGGGAGTTTCGATCTTGCGGTGACGCGGTTTTCGGGGAGGCCGGCGCCGCCGCGGCCTGAGGCGGATGTGATTACGCGCGAGGCTTACTCACATGAGGTGATCAGCCATGGATGGTGGCCGGGGCAGGGACCGCTCGGCAAGGCTGCGTTCTACTCGTACACCGCGCCCGCGCCGGAAGGGTTGGGCGAAGCGAAGGTGCGACCGGAGCAGGCGTACTACAGCAAAGAACTCGGCTTGTTTGTGTTGTTGCACGACGACGTGCGGAATGCACTGGATCCTGACGCAGCGTTAATGGACTTTATGCAGAGCACTTACGAGGCAGGCGCGAACCTCGCTAAATGGGATCGCTCATCACTGGAAAGATAACCATCCACAGATTACACCGATTACACAGATTATCTGTGTAATCGGTGTAATCTGTGGATGATTTAAGGTCTAAAACTTGAAGCGCACTCCGAGCTGAATCTGGCGCTCGCCGAGGAAGGTTCTTGGACCACCGAAGGGCGTCGATGGATTGGGATTCGTCAACACGACCGCCGAATTGCTCGGAATCCCATAGCGCGCTGTATTCACCGTCGCAATGTTCGATCGATTGAACAGATTAAACGCCTCTGCAAGGAAGCTGAGGCTGTAGTTCTCGCCAAACTTGAACGCCTTCGTTACGCGAGTATCAAAGACGTATACATTCGGCGTCGTGAATCCATTGCGCTCCGTACCAGGCACGCGGTCGGTGCTCGGGTTCCCATCGCGATTCGCATCGCCACCGATCATCGCCGAATACGGAAAACCCGATTGCAAGGTGATGATTCCCGAGAAGGTCCAATTACTCAACACCTGTCTCGCGAACGCATTGTCTTTCTGCACCGTCCCGATCTCATAAACCGGACTAAACACAAATCGATGCCTGATGTCGAGATCGCTGCGGCCCCAGTCCGCATTAATGTCGAGATTGTTCTGCAATCCTTTCGCATCGTCAGCACCGACGACGACCATCGTCTGGTCCGGTCGATTGTCGTTCGTGTCTGAGAACGTGTACGCCGCGATGAACTGGAACCCGCGTGTAAACCGTCGCTTCAATTCCATCGCGAGCGCGTTGTAGCGTGAGTCTGCGGTGCTCTCAAACAAATTGATTCTCGCGAATCCGGGGATCGGACGCGCCAAAGGATGACGGAGAACGGTGAACGTTGTACCCGCTGGATCGGTAAGTGTCGTAGGCACCGGCGCGGCGAGATTGATGTCGCGCGTGCGGCTGATGTGCACGCCACGGAAATAGAGATAACTGACAGACAAACTCGTGTTGGCGAGTAGCTCGCGCTCCACGCCGAAACGAGCCTGCTGGATGTAAGGCTGCGCGTAGTCTTCCGCGAACAAGTACAAACTAGGATTCACACCGCCCGCTCCCGGCGGCGCACTGAAGATGTTCGGATAGGTCGGACACGGATTTGCTGGAGTAGTAGTGCAAGTGAGGTTCACGCCGGTCACCTGGATTCCGTTTTGCGAATGTGCCGTGCCGAGCATGATCGCAGGCGTGCGTCCAAAGAAAATCCCGTAGCCGCCGCGCATCACGGTCTTTTCGTCAAACGCATAGCTGAAACCAAAACGTGGTCCAAAGTTATTGCGGTCGCGGACTGGAGTGGTGGTGTTCAACCCAACCGCAGCCAGTGCAGCACTCGGATTGTTCACGGATGGATCGGCCAGATCCTGAAGGTCGTAACGCAGTCCCAGATTCAAAGTGAGCTTCGGATTAACGCGCCAGTCGTCCTGAATAAAGAGTCCGAGTTCGTTCAGGTTCGGATGCGTCTCAGGTCCTGTAGTTCCCGGACCCGCAAAGCTCTGCGTGAAAGAAGCAGGCGTGTTCAACGCAAACGCGTTATAAGAATTGAACGTAAACTGCCCGCTGAACAGACCCGGGAAGAAATTGAAGACGCGATCGAAATTCAGATCCGCGCCGAACTTGAAATTGTGTGCGCCACGCGTGTAGCTGACCACGTCGATGAACTGGGCGCGCTTGATCGTCGTCTCGCGCGGGCTGAAATTGTTTCGTCCCAACTGGAGAAAACCGTTCTGCGTATTGATGCGCGCTTCAGTCACGTCGCTGTTCGCTTCACCAGGCTCGCGGTCGCGGCCAAACTGAAAGCGAAAGTCGTTGATTAGTGAAGGCGATAAGGTCGAGATCAGCGAACCCGAAAACGTAGTCGTCTTCGCCACGCTGTTGCCCGAGTGTTCTTCGACACTCAGTGGACCGCCGTTCTCGTTGTTGTTGCCCGTGAAGTTCTGCTGGTTGAACCGCAGCGCGAGCTGGTTTGCGTCGTTCAAATGGATATCAGACTTGACCATGTACACGTCCTGATCGCGCCCGACCTGGTAAGTCTGCATGAACGGCAGGAGCAGATTCTGAATGTTCGCAGGCTGTATGAAGAAGTTTGGCGGATCCACAACATTTGGAATGTTCGAGCGCTGTCCATCGTACGCGAAGAAGAAGAATGCGCGATCCCTCTTGATTGGACCACCAATGGTGCCGCCAAACTGATTGATCTGCGACTTCGGACGCTTCGCGCCGCGCGCTGTCAGAATCGGCGTGTTTGAGTTCAACGATTCGTCTCGGAAGAACTCGAACGCGCTGCCGTGCCAATCGTTCGTTCCTGACTTCGTGACCACATTGATCACCGCGCCGCCTGCGCGACCAAACTCAGCGGAGAACCCGTTCTGGTTTACCTGAAACTCCTGCACCGACTCTTCCGAAAACTGGTATGGCGGGCGCGTGCCTGTGCGGCCGAACGACTGTCCAAAAAACGTGTTGTTGTTATCAGCGCCGTCAACCTGAAGACTGTTGAGCGTTCCCTTCTGACCACCGACTGCCAGATCTCCCTGTCGCGTTGGATCGCGAATGACGCTCGGCGTCAGTGTCGCGAAGTCGAGGAAGTTGCGGCCGTTAACAGGCAGGTTTTGAATTGCACGTTCGTTGACGACTGAAGAGATCGACGTACGGGTCGTTTCGACGACTTGTCCTTCGGCGGAAACGTCAACCATGGCGACCGTTGCGTTACCAACCGGCAACTGGATGTCGAGCGGTGTTTGGCCGCCGACGGTCACGATGACGTTTGTAAAAGTCGTCGGCGCAAATCCCTGCGCGCCGCTCGTTTCAACTTTGTAAGCGCCGGGCGGGAGAAAGACGAGTCGATAAACGCCTTCATCGTTTGTCTGCGCGCTCTTTTGGAGGCCGGTTGCGATATTCGTCGCAGTGACAGTGACGTTCGGAACGGCCGCGGCGTTTGGATCGGTGACACGGCCTTCAATGTTTCCGGTGTTTGCTTGTGATTGAGCGAAGATTGTGACAGAGAGAGACAAGAAGAGAGCGATGAGTAGGGGGATTCTAGACATGATTTTCTTCCTTTGATAGGTTCAGAGTTCAAGCTTTAGCTTGCGGTCCAACGCCGCAGCTAAAGGCTGAACTCTGAACTTAAGTCTTCAGCGGGCGCCACAGTGCGGCGAGGCGTTTGCCACTCGCAGTTTGCAGCAGGCTCATTAAACCCATGTAACCAAAGCCGAAAAAGAACAGCAGCAGAAATGGGATGGTTCCCCACATGTGAAGACGTGCGGAGTAGACGATGGCCAATAAGAAATAGATAGCAAAGCTCAACTCGAGCAACGGCAAGAGGCCGCGTTTGCGTTTGTATTTCTTGCGCTTCCACGTCGCATCGGTAAGTTCTTCAACGCGATACTTCGGCGTGCGCACAAATTCCGACTTCACGCCGATCAACGCTTCCAGAACCGCGCGCGCGTTGGAAAAAGCCAGGCCGATGCCGAGGCCCATCACGAGCGGTAAGTGCAACAATCGCGGGGCGCGCTTTTCGTCGAGGTACCAAACCGCCGAACCGTAAAACAGCACCACAGAGATCGACGAGAAGAACAATAGCGGCAGGTCGAGCACCATCAGGTGATAGAACGGCTGGTTATAACGCACGAGCAACAACGGAAACTGCAAGAAGCTCGCGACGATCATCAGCGGATAGCTGATGTTTCCCGTCAACCTGAAAAACATCTCCAGCTTCACGCGAAACGGAAGCGGCGCGAGCCAGATGCGCGGATACAGTTTGATTCCAACCTGCATAACGCCCTTGGCCCAGCGTCTTTGCTGCGCCTTGAACGCGTTGATCTCGACCGGGATCTCCGCCGGTGCTTCTTCGTCGAGCAGGTAAACAAACTTCCAACCCATCAACTGCGCGCGGAAGCTCAGGTCGGTGTCTTCGGTCAGCGTGTCGTGCTGCCAGCCACCGCTCATCTCGATGGCGCGTCGGCGCCAGATGCCGGCGGTGCCGTTGAAGTTGAAAAATCCGCCGGTGCGATTGCGCGTGGTCTGTTCGACGACGAAGTGACCGTCGAGCATGATCGTCTGCAAGCGCGTCAGAAGATTGTAACGGCCGTTGATGTGTGACCAGCGCATCTGCGCGCAACCCACCAGGGGGTCGGTGAAGAAGTCGACAAGCTTGCGCAGGCAGTCGGGCTTCGGAACGAAGTCGGCGTCGAAGATCGCGAGCAGTTCGCCTTTGGCAAACTTGTTTCCGTTCTCGAGCGCGCCGGCTTTGAAGCCGGTGCGATCTGCGCGATGGATGTAATGAATGTCGAAACCCTGTGCTGCGTATTTCGCGACTACGGCTTCGGCGACGCGTGTTGTTTCGTCAGTCGAATCGTCGAGTACCTGGATCTCCAACTTCTCGCGCGGGTAGTTGATTGCGGTAACGGCTTTGAGCAGGCGATCGACGACGTAGAGCTCGTTGAAGAGCGGAAGTTGGACCGTGATTAGCGGCAACTCGTGCTCGGCAAATTTGGCGGCGGGCCGGGGGGTGAACTTGCGATAGCGCCAGAAGTCGATGACCTGCTTGATGCGGTACGCGCCGTAAATTGCGAGTGTGCCCAGGATGGTGAAGTAAACGATTAAGATGACCCAATCGAAGCCGTCAAGCTTGTAAAGTGGGCTGATATTTCCCCAGGTTTTATTGACCAGGTCGTGGAAGTAACGCTCGAAGAGTTCCTGCGGCGGTGGGCCCGTTGGGCTGGGCCATGGTGTCGGTGCTGGTGACTGCAAAATCATGAATTCCGGCTACTTATAAAAGCGCAAGATTCTAACCTTGATTATTGCCAAACGCCAGTCAGGGAATGCGGCGCTCGGGCCTGCTGTAATCGCTCGGGGCGGAAGCGATGCTTTCGGGGGTGGCAAGGGTAAAGGTCATGCGCGGCTGCTTTCGACGGGCCGCCAGACTACTAATTCCCGGCATGACGTAGAAAACGGCTACACCTCCCAGCAAAGCGCCGGTCAGGAGACGTGAAGTGTGCGTGTTTTGCCAGGTACCCAGGACGTTGAGCCCGACGTCGATTGCGAGCGGAATCGTTGCGAGGATCAACCAGCTTCGCGGCGGAGTGACCGTATTCTTCAACGAACTAATCAGCGGATACAGCAGCAGCATCAACGTAAACCCGCCGTAAACTCCCGTACAGCGCGCGCACACCGCGAACTGATGCCCGTCAATAAAGTACGAGCGCTCTGGAATTTGATGGCAGAGCGCGGCAAACGCCCCATAAATCCCACGCGCAATAGTGCTATGCCCACCTGAGGCCGCCACCGGCGCCACAAAGATCAGGCCAAACACCCACAACACCACTGCAGCGCTGATAAACCAAAATATGTGTTCCCGTTGTGTCTTTTTGTGGCTCAAAACCTTATAACAGTATCTGGTCCACCTTCGATGTGCAGCGTATCAACAAATCGAATGTGCCGCGATTCTGTCGTCATCACCAGCGAATGCGTCCGTTTGCCGGCTCCGAAAAACCGCACACCTTTTAACAACGCGCCGTCAGTCACACCTGTCGCCGCGAAAATGATCCTCTTTCCGGGCGCCAGGTCGTCTGTATCGTAGACTTTGTTTGCATCCTTGATCCCCATCGTCGCCAAACGATCGAGCACCTCTTCGCGCGGCGGCACTTTGTTTTTGTCAACACCGAGTTTGTCAGGATCGAAAACGAGTCGCGCCTGGATCTCACCATTCAAACACTTCATCGCAGCCGCTGTGATCACGCCCTCCGGAGCGCCGCCGATTCCCATCAGCGCGTGGATGTTTGTGCCTGCCACGGCCGCAGAGATTCCCGCGGAGAGGTCGCCGTCTGAGATCAAACGAATGCGCGCGCCTGCTGCACGCACGTCGCCAATAAGTTTTTTGTGTCGCGAACGATCGAGCACGATCACGGTCAAGTCTTCGATGTCGCGGCCCAACCGGCGGGCGATGTTCTTCAGGTTGTCTTTCACCGGGGCGTCGATGTCCACCACGCCGCGGGACGATGGTCCAACGACGATCTTGTCCATGTAGATGTCCGGCGCGTTGAGCAAGCCACCTCGCTCCGCGGCAGCCAGCACTGCGATCGCGTTGTTTGCTCCGAGCGCGCAAAGGTTCGTACCTTCAAGTGGGTCAACGGCAATGTCGACCTCCGGACAGGACTCCGCGACCTCTTCGCCAACGCCGAATCCGCCGCCGACTTCCTCGCCGATATAGAGCATCGGCGCTTCGTCACGCTCGCCTTCGCCAATCACCACGCGCCCGCGCATGGGCACCGTGTCCATTACCTCCCGCATAGCCTCGACGGCCACCTGATCCGAGAATTTTCGATCGCCCTGGCCCATCGTTCGGGCTGCGGCTATCGCAGCGGCTTCACACACGCGCAAGAAATCCAGAGACAGCTCGCGCTCTGTCCTCAGGTCTTCACCCATTCGTTTTCGATCTCCTGGTCAGGAAGTAATTATGGCCGATAGCCCGCTCATACTATCAGAGCAAACTGCAATTTTGTAAGCAGCGCAGTGGACAAACTAAATTCTAACGAGTACTCTCACGCCCGCTCTTCGTTTCACCGGCCTCATCACTATGGATCGAAGAATCGAACTCATTATCTCAAAGATAGAAACCGAAACCTCGACTCCGTGGGACACTAAAACTCTCGCCGAAATCGTCAGCCTGTCGCCGTCGCGCTTTCGCCATCTCTTTAAACAGGAAACGGGAATCAGTCCGGCCCAATATCTCAAGGATTATCGTCTGCGAAAGGCCGAGGTAATGCTCCGCACGACGTTTTTCTCAGTGAAGCAGATTCTGAAGCGTGTGGGCATCCGTTCGAACAGTCACTTCGTACACGACTTTCGAAAGATCCACGGCGTGACGCCGACTGCCTATCGCCGGACATTTTGGCGCGCGATGAAAGCACGGAAGGCACGGAAAAAGAAACATTAGCCACTTTCGGCAAAATTTAGCCGTTTTCGACAAGAAACAGTTGTTGACTACGACACGCGATCAGATTAGATTGCCGTTCGCCCCTCAAACGATAACTCAAACATAACGGAGTCAAAATTGAAATGTTCTTCCTGTCCTCACGTGGAATACGTGTATTCACATTAGCCGCTTTCTGTCTTCTACTGCTTGGAACGTCGGCTCTCGGACAAACACCTGATACTGTGTTGGCATCGGTTAACGGCCATCCAATCACGCTCAAGCAGGTGGATGAGTCGATGGCAACTCAGATTTATCCCTTGCAACAACAACTGTACGCGATCAGAAAAGCCGCGCTCGAAAACCTGGTCACCGCGAAGATACTTCAGAGCGAAGCTGCTGCTCGAGGCATTTCGATCGAGGAGCTTCGGCGACAACTAACGCTCGGAGAGATCAATATTGCGCGGGCACAGATTGACGAGGCTTACACACAGAACAAGTCGTTCTTCGCGTCGATGAGTCCTGACGAAGCGAGAGAACGCTTGCGTCTCGACCTCGAAAATCAGGCGCGCATGAAGTACTACCGTACGGGACTCGAGGCGTTGCGTAAAAAGTGGACCGTGGAGCTGAGCTTTAACGCGCCCGAATTTGTGCTGGAGCTGGACGACGGAGTGTCGCCGGCAAAAGGATCGACGAAACCCGCGGTGACGATCGTGGAGTTCTCGGATTTCGAGTGCCCGTTTTGCAGTGAAGTGCAGAACACGCTGAAGCAGTTGATGCAAACGTACGGCAAAGACGTGCGACTGGTGTTTAAGCACATGCCGCTCGAGGGTCATCGAAACTCTTTGCCTGCGGCGCGCGCAGCTTACTGTGCTGCCGAGCAGGATCGGTTCTGGCAGTTTCACGATGCGCTTTTTGCATCGCGCAATCTGTCGGCGGCTCTATTCGAGGAGATCGCTAACGATCTTGGTCTGGGTCTGCCTAAGTTTCGAGCCTGTCTGGACTCCGAGCATTCGCGAACCGCGATCGTCAAGGACATCGAAACGGCGAGGCTCTTTCGCATCGAGAGCACTCCGAGCTTCATCATCAACGGCAAGCTGATCAAAGGAGCAGTCAGCTTTGCCGATTTCCAGAAAATTATCGAGCGCGAGTTAAGCCAGCGCGCTGTTCAAACACAATCCTCAGCCAATTAGGAGATCCTCATGAAACGAATTGCTTGTTTAGTCTTTACCTCACTTCTGCTGCTTGCGTTCCTCAGCGCCGGAATGGCCCAGGAACCTTCGAACTCTCAGGAAAAGGTGGTTCGAGAAACTTACAGGAAACTTGAAACTTACAGTGTTGCGGCGCAAGTGTTTCGCAACGATCAGGCCAGAGGTGTCTATCGCTCTGATAAAAATCTGAAGTTTGAGCTCAGTGACTTTCGGTCGGGAGACATAGTCGAGATCCTGAACAAGCCTTACGCCGAGCTTGTGACGCTGCCGACCGGCGACGTTGTTTCACTCACTCGCGGTGGTCACTCTCTCAATGGTGGTCCACAGGAAGCTACCTTCGGCGCTGAGTGGGAACGTGGTCAATACGCGTCTGTCTTTGATCCTTTATGGACAGTGTCGGATGTATTTCATTTTGAGGCGGCGAGGTATTACGACATCCGTCGATATACGGCGTATCAGGTGACGGTGAAGCTGGAAGGTCGTTCTCGCACGTATCGCGCCCTCGCTCTCTTCCGTGAATCGCAGGACCGCTCTGAGCCGGAGTTTTGGGATGCCATAGTGAACGGCCTTGGTGATGTGTGGAAAGAAAAACGACCTGCGTATAAAACGACGGCAGTTGAATCAACACGTCTGGATTCGGCCGAGACGCCATCTTTGGCTTTGACAGTGGAGGGCGAGGGCGATCCAATCGAACCGAGCTCCGATGCTCTGCCTTTCTGGATCAGTACGGAAGATACGGACCACGCGTCCGGAGGACACACAGGGACCGCAGAATACTCAGGTTCGTGCGCACGCCTATCCGGTGGCCTCCAGCGCTGCACCGTAGTGGTAGATAAATTTGCTGCGTTCGACAGCGGGACGTTGGATTACGCAACACCTTTCTTTATTCATTACGGTACCAAAGATCTGAAAACAGAAAACCGCACCGGTCCAACTGGAACAAATGTGGCTTGCGCGGCGGCAACTGGCGTTGCTTTCTCGATATGTTTTATCGGAACGAGTTGCGGCGCAACGGCCAGCGTTTCGTTGAGTGTGCTGATCGCGTCGGCTTCGTCCTCCGTAACCGGTGGCAACTTGTGGCGCGATTCGAATGCAGAGCATTACACGTGCAACCTGGCTACTGCGGGAGGCAATTGCACCACACCGTCGTTCAATGGCACCTGTCCGATCGGGACGGTGCCGAATGGGTCGGGTCTTTGCTGTTCCAGCACGACCAGTTGCAGTCTCACATTCGCCAGCAAATGTTTCCTATACGGAGGTGATTTTGACGTTGCAACCTGTACGTGTTCGGGGTGCCTCACGTGCGGTGGCTCGCCTGTCGTCATCGACGTAGCTGGAAATGGAATCGGACTCACAAACTCTGCGGATGGTGTTGCCTTTGATCTCAATGGCGATGGGACGAAAGAGCGTCTGGGCTGGACCCGTGCGGATTCAGACGATGCGTGGCTGGCATTCGATCGCGATGGGAATGGAACGATCGATACCGGTGCGGAGTTGTTTGGTGACTTTACGCCTCAACCTGCCGCAAGTAATAAGAATGGCTTCCTTGCACTGGCAGAGTTTGACAAGGCCGAGAACGGAGGAAATGGCGACGGAGTCGTGGATTCCCGTGACACGATCTTCAACAGCCTGCGGCTGTGGCAGGACAAGAACCACAACGGCATCTCCGAACCCAATGAGCTTCACACACTGGCGTCACTAAATATCAAAGCGCTGGAGTTGGAAATTAAAGACTCCCGGCGCGTCGATCAGTATGGAAATCAGTTCAAGTTTCGAGCAAAGGTGAGAGACACGATCGAGGGGAGTGCCGGCCGCTGGGCATGGGACGTTTGGCTCGTGCAGTAAACGGTGTACACAAAAGGCACAAGAAACGATCTTGTGCCTTTGTTGTTCTACTGTGCCTTTTTGTGGCCCCAAGGCGGCAACGTTCTGCGCGCTGGCTTCTCTTTCTTGAGACCCAGGGCCCAGTCGGCCTGCATGAGCGTGTGAATGTCGCGTGTGCCTTCGTAGATGATCGCAGCCTTGCAATTGCGCAGGTAACGTTCGACGGGATAGTCGTTCGAATAGCCATTAGCGCCGTGAACTTCAATTGCCATTGAGGCAGCTTTTTCGCTGCGTGTCGTGGCTTGCCATTTTGCGAGGCTCGTCGCTTTTGCGTTTGGCTTGCCTTCGTTCTTCAGGTATCCGGCGCGCAGCCACAACAAGTGACTCATCTGGTAGTCGGCTTCCATTTCGGCGATCTTCTGCTTTACGAGTTGATGATTCGCGATCTTCGTACCAAACGTCTCGCGCGTGTTTGCATACGCAACCGCCGCATCGCGCGACGCGCGAATCACTCCGGTGGCGCCCGCAGCAACCGTGTATCGTCCCTGCTCGAGCGCAAACATAGCGATCTTGAACCCTTCGCCTTCTTCGCCAATCATATTTTCGTGAGGTACTCGGACGTCCTGCAATGAGAAATAACCGGTGTTGCCCGCGCGAATACCAAGCTTGCCGTGAATCGTGCCGGAGGAGAAACCCTTCATAGTGCGCTCCACCATGAAACACGACATGCCGGTGTGATCGCGGCGGCGTCGCTTCTCTTCGTCGGTCCAGCAAAAGAAAAGAAAGTTGTCGGCCAAGTCGGCCAAACTAATCCACATCTTCTCGCCGTTCAGTATCCACTCGTTGCCTTCGCGACGTGCTGTCGAGCGCGCGCCTACAACGTCGGAACCCGCGCCCGGTTCGGTCAAGCCGTAGGTCGCGATCTTCTCGCCCTTCGCCTGAGGCACGAGATACTTCTGCTTCTGTTCTTCAGTGCCCCACGTGTAAAGCGTCAGTGAATTCAGTCCCGTGTGGACCGACATGACGACGCGCATGAAGGTGTCGACGGCTTCCAACTCTTCACACACCAGTCCCAGCGAAATGTAGTCAAACCCGGCGCCGCCGTATTCTTCGGGAATGCAAACGCCCAAAAGGTTCAGGGCAGCCATGTTCTTCAATACAGACGGTTCAAAATGCTGCTTCTCGTCCCATTCCTTGATGTGCGGCGCAACCTCTTTCTGCGCAAACTCGCGCACGGTTTGTACCAGCGCTTTGTGGTCGTCCGTCAGTTCAAAATCGATCATTTCTTTACTCTTTCCAATAAGGTGCTAAAAATGACCGGACATCTTACCCACACCAAACTGCATTGTCCAAACGGCACTCTGCGGCCCTCTGCGTATCTCTGCGGTCTCTGCGT
>JBIOUJ010000148.1:0-87586 GCA_044867025.1 Pyrinomonadaceae bacterium
CGGCTAATCTTACTTTAACCTCAATTATTACGTATTTACTGTTGGCCGCCAACCTCGGTTATATTACCGCGTTCGAATTTGCCTTATGGAGACTACCGTGAAACAACTGACGATGGAGGAACTCGAGGCAGCCTTGGACCATCTGCGGCAGGCGCCGAAAGATGACGGCCTGTTGCAGTTGATCGTGCGACGTCCGCAAGTTGATGAACGAGAAGTTCTCGACGAAGCTCAACTCGATCCGGTTCTTGGTTTGATTGGCGACGACTGGCACGTACGCGGAAGCCGGCGAACTCCCGACGGCTCCGCGCATCCGGAGATGCAGATCAACATCATGAACTCGCGCGTCACCGCTCTCGTCGCCCAGGACAAAGATCGCTGGCCACTCGCCGGCGATCAGCTCTACATCGACATGGACCTGAGCAAAGAGAACCTTCCCGCCGGGTCGCGAATCGCAGTCGGTTCAGCAGTGCTCGAAGTCAGCGCATTTCCTCACACCGGCTGTCACAAGTTTGTAGCGCGCTTCGGTCTCGATGCGATGAAGTTCGTTAATTCAGAAGTAGGCAAGCAACTTTGCCTGCGAGGCATCAACGCGAAAGTTGTTCAAGGCGGCGTTGTTAAGGTAGGTCACACAGCGACGAAGCTTCAGTGAATCCAAGCATTCACTGATTCAGTAGGCAGGAGCAGGAAGCGCGGAGGTGTGCTGCTCCTGCTCCCTGCTCCTGCCTCTGTCACGCGGCTCTCCGCCGCGAATACCGACTCTGGGCAAACTCCTCGATCATCTTCTTATTGAACGCGGGTATATCGGCAGGCTTCCTACTTGTTATCAAGCCATTATCAACCACTACATCCCTGTCAACCCAACGCGCACCAGCATTGATCAGATCGTTTTTCAGCGATGGCCATGACGTGATCGTTCTTCCCTTTACTTTTTCCGAATCAATCAACGTCCAGGGCGCATGGCAGATCGCCGCCACCGGTTTACCTGTCGCAAAGAAACCATCGATAAATTCGACTGCTCGCATCAGCATTCTCAATTGATCGGGATTTCTGACACCGCCCGGCAATAATAAAGCGTCGTAATCATCAGAGCGTGCCAACGTCAACGGCATATCAACAGAAAATAAGTCCGCTTTTTCGTCGTGATTCCAACCTTGCACCTGGTTCTCAGCAGGTGAAACGATCTCGGTGATCGCGCCGGCCTCCTCCAAAGCTTTCTTTGGTTCGGTCAGTTCCACCTGCTCAAAACCATCGGCAACCAGAATCGCTACCTTTTTTCCCCTTAACTTTTTCTCCATGCAATGTTCCTCCTTGTTCTCCCCAAAACTAGCCGAGAGCTATTGGAACTGCTATGGAGTGCGGCGACTTGACGCCACTTAGTCGGCGGATCCGAAGTTTGGGCAAGTCACCGCACCCAACGTGCCCTGCTCTATCTGGCGAAATCCTAGTTAGCAATAGAGATGCCGCCAGACGAGATCTTTAAAACTTTAATGTATTGCAGCGTACAGAGGACCAGAGGCCTCAAAAACGGACCGAAGATGTAATGAAGTCCAACAGGACTGGCGTACTTACTACTCAAAACCAGTCACTTTAAACCACCCTCTGCTTCCAGCGGCCACGCCGGAAAACAGCGGCACTCACGACTGCGAGCGTAGAAAACGCGACCATCATCGCGATAAACACCCCTCGGGGGCCGAATCCCATGACCACGCCGAGGACATAGGCGAGCGGTATCTCCCAGAGCCAGAACACAAAAAGGTTGATTATCGTTGGGGTCCAGGTGTCGCCGGCGCCGTTGAACGACTGCCCGAGTACCATGCCGTAAGCGTAGAACAGGAAGCCGTAAGCCACGATGCGCAGGCAGTCGACACCGTAATGGGCGACCTCCGGAATGTCTGTATAGAACCAGATGATCTGCGGTGCGAAGAGAATGAAGATCAGCCCGACGATTCCGAGAAAGATCATGTTGTAGAACCCGGCCTTCCAGACGGCCCGCTCAGCTCGGTCAGGATTGCGCGCACCGAGCGCCTGCCCAACCATCGTCGCGGCCGCGTTCGCCATTCCCCACGACGGCAGCAGCGCAAACAGAATCACGCGAATTCCGAACGTGTAACCAGCAACCGCATTGCTGCCGAAACTCGAAATGATGCGCACGAGCCCAATCCAACTCGCCATACCGATGAAGACCTGAAACGTTCCCGTTCCAGACAGCCTGAGGAGCCGGCCGATGATCGCCGGTTCGATTCGTAGGTGGCGACGCTCGATATTGAATCGTCCGCCCTTACGGAAGAGTTTGCTGATCGCGAAGAGTGCGCCGATTCCCCTGCCGATGTTCGTGGCGATGGCAGCGCCGACGATCCCTAACTTTGGAAAAGGTCCGAGTCCAAAAATCAAACACGGTCCGAGCAGGATGTTGATCCAGTTCGCCAGCCACAACGTGCGCATCGCAATCGCGGCGTCGCCTGCGCCACGGAAGATCGCGTTGATCATGAACAGCATCACGACCGTCGCGTTTCCAGCCAGCATCACTCGCGTGAATGCCGATCCGTGCTCAACTACCCACGGCGAGCCTCCCATCAATGCGAGTAACTTTGGCGCGAGCGGAGCGCCAATGGCGCCGATCACGATCGATACGAGCAGCGCGAGCGCAAGCGCCTGGACTGCCGCACGCGCCGCGCCTTCGGGATTCTGTTCGCCGATGCGCCGCGCAACCATTGCCATCGCGCCGATGCTCAAGCCAATCGCCAGCGCGTAGATCAAAGTGAGTAATGATTCAGTGAGACCGACAGTGGCAGCGGCGTCTGTTCCGAGGTGCGACACCCAGAAGATGTCGACGACGGCGAACACGCTCTCCATGATCATTTCGAGAACCATGGGTACTGCGAGCAGAAGAATCGCGCGGCCAATCGGACCGGTCGTGTAGTTACGATGCGAGCCGCGAATCGACTCCTTTATTGCAGACCAAAGGCTTTGTTGTTCTTCTTCTTCGTGAGAGGTTGCGGGGAGTGGATCAACCTGTTCTGCCATAGTCGTCCTCGAGCCGGACGATGTCGTCTTCGCCCAGATAGGTTCCTCTTTGCACTTCGATAAAGATCAGATCGTCGTCCCCTGGGTTCTCAACGCGATGAGCGGAGCCAATCGGAATGTCGATCGCTTCTCCGGCATTGACCGTGATGTCCTTGCCGTCGAGAGTGACTCTTGCGGTTCCTTCAACTACGAACCAGTGTTCTGCGCGTTGTGAGTGTTTCTGGTAACTGAGTCTCTTGCCGGGCAGAACTTCGATACGTTTGACCTTGAAGTTAGGTGCTTCCTCGAGCACTGTGTAAGTTCCCCACGGCCTACGATCAAACTCGCGCATTTGTGCAACGTAACACAAAAAAACACAAAAGCTCAAAATGAGCTTTTGTGTCTTTCTTTGTGCGTCTTTGTGGCGTCGATTACGAACCGGGCTTCAACGTAAGGTAAGTCACGTTGTTGCGTCGCTTGATCAGCACGAGTGCCGGTTTTGATCCGGACTGCGCAATCGCGGCGTTGAACTCCGCAAACGTTTTGACCGGCTGCCGGTTGACTTCCTGAATCAAGTCGCCCTGACGAATACCTTCACCCGCGGCGTTGCTCGCCGGATCCACTTTCGTCACGAGCAGTCCCTGATCGTCAGCATCGAGACCATAACGCGAAGCCAGTTCCGGAGTGAGTGGCTGGAGTGTTAATCCAAACTTCTCATTTCCGGTTGCACCGCGAGTGCTATTGGTCTCGTCAGTCTCGCGTTCTTCTCCTCGTACAGGCAATTCCGCCAGCGCGACCTGGAAGTTTTGATCGCGCCCGTTGCGAAGCGCGCTCACTTCCACGTTGGACCCTGGCGGCATCTTCGCGACGAGATTGCGCAGGCCATTGTTATCGACCACCGGCTGTTTATTAATGGCAACGATCACGTCGCCACGTTTAATGCCGGCTTTATCAGCCGGACCGCCAGCCGAAACTGACGTGACAATCGCACCTCGCGCAGCCGGAAGATTCAAGCTGGAAGCCATGTCCGAATCAATCGACTGGATCGTGACTCCAAGCATTCCGCGTCGAACCTTACCAGTCTTCATCAACTGATCCATCACGGCCCTCGCCATGTTGGAAGGAATGGCAAAGCCGATTCCGATGTTGCCGCCGGACGGTGAAAGAATCTGCGAGTTGATGCCGATCAGCTCACCGGTGGTGTTCACCAGGGCCCCGCCGGAATTTCCTCGATTAATCGCCGCGTCGGTTTGCAGGAAGTCTTCAAAACTTCCATCGCTCAAACCGGTTGTCCTGCCTTTTGCGCTCACGATGCCGGAGGTTACGGTTTGTCCGATTCCCAGCGGATTCCCGACTGCCAAAACAGCATCGCCGACTCGAACTTTGTCAGAGTCCCCGAGCGAGAGTGTCGGTAACGCTTTGCCGTCTTCAATCTTCAAGACGGCAAGATCACTGGGCGGATCCGAGCCAATCAGTTTCGCGGTGAACGTGCGGTTATCGGTCAATTCGACTTTGATCTCCAGCGCACCGTCCACGACGTGGTGGTTGGTTAGAATGTAACCGTCAGGACTGACAATCACGCCTGAGCCGACGCCCTCAACTCTCCTTGGCGTTTGCTGCTGCGGAAACCGATCGCCAAAGAACTCACGAAACGAGGGGTCATCCATGAATGGAAACTGTTGCGCCTGCCGAGCACGCTCCGTCGACCGGATGGTCACGACCGCGGGTGAAACCCTGCTTACGAGGTCCGCATACGACGTCTGTGCACTAGCAGATGCAAACGAAAATACAACCAAAATCAAACTCAAAAAGATGGTTACTTGTGCTCCTATGTATCTTGGAAGGCTTTTCATCCCAATATCTCCGATAGTAAAAATGTGTGATTATGATTCTAACCAGCGCCTTTCCGTTTACCGCCGAAAAAGGCACAAAAGTCACATACCATGTTATACTGCGCCGTTTTACAACGCCTAGTAAATCCTTGGAATCTTATTCGATTTTCGCGACCTATACCGTATCGCCCGCGGTTTTTCCTGAAAAATACGATTTCCACTGAGGTGTTCATTACCATGACATCCTTTACACATCGTTATCATGACAGCGGGCCTTTCATTGTCCCCAAGCTTTAGCTTGGGGACACCGCTCAGAATCGGGAAAACCATTTAAATGGTTTTCAAGAGTAGGAGACAACGAGGACCCCAAGCTAAAGCTTGGGGAGAATGAGAAAGGCCGCTTACAACCGGCTCGGGAAAAAACAAACTATGAAGGATGTCATGATAATGAACAGCCTGAGGTATAACCCTGGTGCATGGGTTTGAGATTTCCAACGGCCACGAGGACAATTCCGTCCTAATCGTCAACGACGAGCCCGATCAGTTGACCCTGATGGGCAGTCTGTTGCACAAGGCCGGCTACACAATCTTTACCGCCGAAGACGGCCTCGAAGGCCTGACTGTCGCCCGCCGCGAACACCCCGATGTCGTCATCAGCGACGTCTCGATGCCGCGAATGAACGGTCTGGAGTTTTGCCGCCAGATGCGGGCCGACTCCGAATTGAGAACCGTTCCGATCCTCCTCATGAGCGCGTTGCAGAGAGACACCGAGAGTGTCGTGGCAGGACTCCGTGCGGGTGCTGACGACTACCTCGAAATCCCGTTTGATGCCGCCCGTCTCGTGGCAAAAGTGTCGCGCCTGCTGGAACGTTCGCGCCTCGAAGCGAGTTATCGCGACCTGGTCGAACAGGCTTCGGACCTCATCTTCACTCAGGATCTCGCCGGCCGTCTGACGAGCATCAACCTTGCGGGACAGAAGTTTTTAGGAAGAAAGCCGGAAGACATCATTGGCAATTCGTTCTTCTCCGTCTTCGGCATCATTCCCGAAAGCAATGGATTCGCGGGCAGCCTCAACCGGCCTCAACAGGCGCGTGAATTCCGGCACCAGTTCGTGGCGCACTCAGCCGCCGGTGAAGACCGCTGGCTGGACATGATCATTTCGCCGATCAAAGACAGGCTGAACGAGACGGTTGGCTTCCGAGGGCTCGCTCGCGACATCACCGAGCGAAAACATATTGAAGAGGCACTGCGCGACTCTGAAGAACGCTACCGCCTGCTGTTTGAATCTACGCCGCAGCCGATCTGGGTCTATAACGAGGACACACTCGCGTTTCTCGCCGTGAACGAAGCCGCTACGCGCACGTACGGATTCACGCGCGACGAGTTCCTGTCGATGACAGTCAACGAGATTCGTCCCAGTGAAGACGGTCCGACCCTTTTGATCAAAAACGGCGCCGCCCATGACGAACTCGTACTATCGAGTCCCTGGCGACACAAGACCAAGGACGGCAAAACCATCTACGTCGAGATGAGCTCACATCCGGTGGTTTTCGACGGTAAGAATAGCAAGCTCGTCATCGTCAACGACGTCACCGAGCGAAAACTTCTCGACGAGCAACAGCAGCGTCTGCACGCGTCCCTGCAGCAGTCGGCGATGGAATGGCGGCAGACGTTCAACGCGATCGATTTCCCCGTGCTGATTGTCGATCTCGCAGGCACGATCAAACGCTCAAATCTCGCCGCAGAACAGGTTATCGGTATTGAAGCGGAAAAGATTGTGGGCACGACCATTAGCGAACTTGGTGGTGAACCTGGTCACGATCAGCCGTGGAAAAAAGCCGCCGAAATGATCGACGGACTTCGTTCGAATGTGACGCCTGTCGCGGAAGAGATCAAAGACGAAGCCAGCGGTAAGACCTGGGCAATCACGCTCTATCGAATCAACGAATTCGGCTCAGTGGGCGAACGCGCGATCCTGATCGCGCAGGACATCACGAAGAGAGTCGAGCTCGAAGCGTCGCTGAGACAAAGCGAGATGATGTCGTTGCTTGGCTCGCTGGTGGCAGGTGTGGCGCATGAGGTTAGAAATCCACTTTTCGGAATCTCTTCGATACTCGACGCATTCGAAACGAGATTCAGCGAGCGCACGGAATACCTGCGTTATACAAATGTCTTGCGCGACGAGGTTGGACGCCTCACAATTCTGATGGAAGAGTTGTTAGAGTACGGCAAGCCGTTTCGCGGTGACCTGTACCTCGTCTCAATGGAAGAGATGGTTGCGCGTTCCGTCCGTGCTTGTTTACCGGGAGCCGACGTCGCCCACGTAAAGCTCGAAAGCACGGTTGAAGAGTCGTTACCGAAGATCAGAATCGATCGCCGCAGGCTGTCTAAAGTCTTTGTTAACCTGATCGAGAACGCTATTCAACATTCAAAGCCGAACTCTTTAGTCAGGATCGAAGCAGGTAAAATCGTCGATGGAAATCACGAGTGGGTGCAGTGTGCGATCAAGGATTCCGGGGCTGGAATCCTCCCCGAGGATATGCCGAAGATCTTCGAACCTTTCTATTCCAAGCGACGCGGTGGCACCGGACTGGGCCTGGCAATCGCTCAACGAATCATGCAGGAACACGGAGGAAAATTGATCGCCGGCAACAATCCCGAAGGGGGTGCCTGTATGATTGTCAGGTTCCCAATACCTGCTGAGGGAGAGTCGTAAATGTCCAGGAATAAGGTATTGGTCGTTGACGACGAATCGGGAGTCAGGTTTGGTATTCGCGACTTCCTGGAACAGCACGGCTACGAGGTTGAAGAAGCCGAAAGCTGCCAGGATGCGCAGCACCTGTTTCGCTCATCCCGACCAGACATCGTCATCGCCGATTACATGCTCCAGGACGGCACCGCGCTCGATCTGCTTCCGAAACTGAGAGAGATCGACGCGGGAATTCCCTTGCTGGTGTTGACCGCGCACGGGTCAATTGATCTCGCTGTCAGAGCGATTAAAGAAGGCGCCGAACAGTTCCTCACTAAGCCGCTCGAACTTCCGACTCTGCTCGTCATCCTGCAACGTTTACTTCAGAAGCAGCGCAACTATCACAAACAACTCGCGAGTAAATCGCGACAGGTGCGTCAGGCAGTTGACCCGTTCATCGGCACGAGCCCTGCGATTCGCGCGCTCGCGGATCAGGCCAGAAAGATTCTCTCGACCGAAAGCCCCGTGCTGATTCTTGGTGAAACCGGAACCGGAAAAGGCGTGCTCGCTCGCTGGCTGCATGAAAACAGCCCGCGCGCTGACGAGGCCTTTGTCGATCTCAACTGCGCCGGGCTAACTCGCGAGCTTCTCGAGACAGAATTGTTTGGTCACGAAAAAGGCGCGTTCACAAGCGCAACCGCTTCCAAACAGGGATTGTTTGAGGTCGCTCATCGAGGATCGATTTTCCTCGACGAAGTTGGTGACGTCGATTTACAGATCCAGCCCAAACTGCTGAAGGTGCTCGAAGAGAAACGGTTCAGACGGCTTGGTGACGTGAGAGATCGTCAGGTCGACGTAAGGTTGATTGCAGCGACCCACCAGGATATCGGACAGCTGGTACGAGAAAAGAGATTTCGCGACGATCTCTATTTCCGCATCAGCACCATTCCGCTTTCGTTCCCGGCCCTGCGCGAAAGAATCGAAGACATTCCCACGTTGGCGCAATACATGCTCGACAAAGTGTCAGCGGATCTCGGCCGTGGTGAGTTGCGGTTGGACCAGGGATGCATTCAGGCGTTGCAAGCTTATGCCTGGCCCGGCAACATCCGTGAACTACGTAATGTAATCGAACGAGCAGTCCTGCTCAGTGACCAGAAAAATATCACCTTAAACGATCTTCACTTCGACGGTCATGGACAGGTCAGCGCGCCGTTTCTCGACTCGAGCTTGACTCTTCTGGAACTCGAAAAGCAGCACATCGAAAGAGTTCTTCAGGAGGAGAGGGGTCGCGTCGAGAAAGCCGCCAAGCGCCTCGGTATCCCCAGAAGCTCTCTTTATCAAAAGATTAAGAAACATCAGATCTCCTCGTCCAAAGTCTAGACGCTAGTCTGAATACTGGACAGGTCCGTTTTGGGCCATTGGATCAATCCTTCGTAAAGCCCTGAAAATGTAATGGTTTAAACCTGCCGGGCGGCCTTTGATTCATGGCCCAGCCTTTGCTAGAGTTTCCGGCACGTGCCAAGTGTATCTGTCTCTCGACCCGACCGAGAGCTCATCTGGCTGGTATGTTTTTTAGAACGAGCAATGCCCCGCTTCGTTCTCGGAGATACCAGACCTCCCACATGTTCTATCTAAGGGCTTCCCTGATTGTGGAAGTCTATATCAAGGAGCGTTAGAAATGTCCCGATATGGGTTTATCAAGGGGAATGTACTTGCGTTGGCGATCTTCGCGATCGTCGGCTTGGCCGCAAGTACAGCAAAAGCCGACATTGTCGTTATCACAGGAGTTAACAACCAGGGTACCGATAACGTCTTGCTTAACCCAGCAACGGATGCAACCACCGTAACGGGTACAGTTGGCCCGGATAATCTTCTGGTTAACTTTACCTCTTCAAGTGGAAGTCTCAGTGCTAATCCGTCCGGACAGGCGACTGTCAGCGGAGGTAGTGACAATGATCCTTTCACTCAACTCACTTTCGGTCTAGCGAGTAACGATCCTTTTACTCGTGCCGTGTTCAACATAAATGCCGCAACTAGTGGGTCAGTCGTAATCCACGTCGAGGGAATCAACATCGATGGCGGATCTTTCGAAGATGATTTCACCGTTGACGCCAACGGCCAGAACTTCTTTACGGTAACGGCGATCAATGGTCAGTTCATTACGTCCATCAGTCTGGAGGCAATTAACGGTGCGACGTTTGAGGATGTGAGACAGGTTCGACTTGGTACTGGTGAAATTCCGGAACCAACGAGCATGTTGCTCCTAGGAACGGGTCTGCTAGGAATTGCTGCAGGTGTGCGTAAGCGGCTTGGCAAGAAATAGTCTGGAAGCGTCCTGGCTTTCGAACTATTTCACCCATACCGCGACAAATATGTTTTCACAGCCGCGTTTGCCCCGCGGCTGTAAAAGCATGCAACCATAAACGGGTGTCAGTAGCCAAGCGATATGCGTGCCCTCAATGAGGGACAGTGCGGACGTACGATCGAGGGGATGGTACAGGAATGTCCGCACAACCAACGATTTTTCCGCTTGATAAAAGCGGTCAGATTTATGCCCTTCAAGATGAGAAGGGCAACACGATTGGAACAGGAACGCGCGAAGTGTGTGAGGTCCTGCTTTACATAATCACAAAGCCCTCCTCGCCCGCTTCGAGCAAAATGAATCCCCAGCGGCCTAATGTGCGATCTGCAATAGCTGTGTAGTTCCAGGGTCAAGGCAGCAGTTCTGAACTGTTACCTTTGCCTCATCGTTATCTGTGCGGGGTGAACGGTGAGTTTTGCGGCAGCTGAGAGATCGAGCAAGGGATGCCTCCCTACAACAGCGATTCTTCGCTGTTGGGTATCGGTGTTCGTAGTTTTAACTCCTCGCACAAGTTGTCCAATCAAAGTTCTACCTGAAAGTGTGCTTGTCTCGGTGTGCCTGTGAAGCAAAGTCCATTTGGAGCCCTGAAAAGAGTATCCGGCAGGTTGAGACAAATCTGGCTGGGGCGAGCCGAGCAATCACAGGCGTCAACTGTGCCGCGTCTGCTCGTCGTCGACGATGAGGAGTCGATCTGTTTCTCGATGAGCGAGTACTTCTCGTTGCAGGGATTCAAGGTCGATACAGCGTCTGAGTTGGAAGAAGCGGAAAAGCTGCTGGGAGCGACGAACTACAGAGTCGTCATTCAGGATCTGCGCCTCACGATGACGACCAACCAGGACGGCCTCGACATGATCAAGCTGATCAGGCAGCAGAACCCACAAACGCGAATCGTCGTGTTGACTGCTTACGGTTCAGCGGAGATTGAAGACGAGGCGAGACGTTGTGGGGCCGATGCGTTTCTCAGAAAACCCAAGCCGCTTTCGCAGGTGGCCCAAGTGGTCCAGGGCTTAATCGAATCTCCTCCCCGCCAGGCCGCCCGTCCAGCATAGAGCCACAAAAGGGCACAAAAGAAGACACAAAATATCATTGAGCTTGATCTGCTCTATTAAAATCGCCTGTGTCTTCTTTGGTGCCCTTTTTGTGGGTTAATGAAAGTCGTGGGAGGGTGCTGCGGTAATTCGCAGAGAGAGCGGCTGCACGTGGCTGGCTTTCACCGAGACGACATTATCCTGGTTCTGCAACGCTCCTTCGATTAGAAGAAATGGATGTCCCACCAGCTCGAGCCGGTACTGATCGAAGAGTTGCGGCGTGACGATGATGTTGCTCACACCCGTCTCATCCTCCAGGCTCAGAAACATAAATCCTTTTGCCGTCCCGGGACGCTGGCGAACAATGACCCAGCCGGCCACACGCACAAACGTCCCATCACGCAGCTTCCGAATATCAGCCGCTCTTAACGCGTTGAGTTTTTTCAACTCTCCACGGTGATACGCGACCGGGTGTTTTCCGATCGTCAAACCAGTCCCACGAAAATCCGCGTCCACTCGCTCGGTCAGAGTCATCTGCTGCAACGGTGAATTACTATCCTGCTCGAGCAACACGCGGTACAGTTCTCCCGGAGAGCGCGTTACGCGTTCAACCTGCCACAGCGCATCGCGGCGATTGACGTGGTGTGTGACGGGCGTCTGTATAAAATTCAACGCCCCAACGGCGGCCAACTTTCTCAACTCATCTTTGCGCAGCTCAGGCACGCGATTGCGCAAGTCGTCAATACCGGCAAACGCACGCACCGCTCGCTCTCTGACAATTGCTTGTCCTGACTGCTGGCTCAAGCCTCGTACGTATCTCAATCCGAGACGAAGCGCGAGTTCAGCATGACGCGGAGACAGGGAGACACGGGGACGCGGGGATAAGGTGTTCTCCCCGCTCCGTATCCCCACGTCAACGCGTCGCCGCGTCTCCGTGTCCCCGTGTCTCCGCGTCTCCGCGTCCCTGTCCTCTTCAAGCGTGCACAGCCAATCCGAGCAGGTGATGTCGATCGGCAAAACCTTCAATCCATGACGCTGCGCATCCTTGATGATCGTGAAAGGCTGGTAAAACCCCATCGGCTGGTTGTTGAGGATCGCGGCCGTGAATGCGGCCAGGTAATTACATTTCAGCCATGCACTCGCATAAGCGATCAGGGCAAAGCTCGCCGCATGTGATTCCGGAAAACCGTAAAGCGCAAACGAAGTGATCGCCATCACGATGTCGTCCTGCTTCTTACCGGTGATGCCATTGTCCTGAAGACCTTGCCACAGTTTGAGCTCGATCGCCTTCATACGAGCTTCTGAGCGTTTGAATCCAAATGCGCGCCGCAACTCTTCCGCCTCACCGCCGGAAAAGTTTGCGCAGAGCATCGCCATCTTCAGCAGTTGCTCCTGAAACAGAGGGACTCCCAGCGTGCGACTCAACACGGGCTCCAACAACGGATGCGCGTAAGTAACAGGCTCCCTTCCCTGCCGGCGTTTGAGATATGGATGGACCATGTTTCCGACGATGGGGCCGGGCCGAATAATCGCTACCTGGACCACGATGTCGTAAAAGTTCGCGGGCCGCAGTCGCGGCAGGCACGACATCTGTGCGCGGCTCTCGACCTGAAACATTCCGATCGTGTCGGCGTTTTGCAGTGCTTCATAAACAGCCCTGTCGTTCTGCGGAAGATGTGCGAGATCGACCTCTTCGTGGTAGGAATCGCGAATCAACTTCAGCGAATCTTCGACGACGGCCAGCATGCCGAGCCCCAGCAGATCCACTTTGATCAACCCAAGGTCCGCACAATCTTCTTTGTCCCATTGGACCACCACGCGCCCGGGCATCGCCGCAGGCTCGAGCGGCACGATCGAATCGAGCTGTCCCTGGCAAATCACCATTCCTCCCGAATGCTGGCCGAGGTGGCGCGGCAGGTCCTGCACCATTTGATAGAGCTCGAAGAATTTCCTGATTCGCGGGTTCTGTAGATCCAGGCCGGCGTCACGAAACTGGCGCTCGCTGGAATCTTTCGGGTCTTTCCATTCCCACGTATGGACCAGACCTGCAAGACGTCCGAGCGTCTCTTCGTCAAAATCGAGCGCCTTGCCGACTTCGCGTGCTGCCGAACGTCCTCGATACGTGATGACGTTGGCTGTCATCGCTGCGCCTAGTTTTCCGTAGCGCGTGTAAACGTATTGAATTGCTTTTTCTCGTTTGTCCCCGCTCGGGAGATCGAGATCGATGTCGGGCCATTCGCCTCGCTCTTCGGAAAGAAAGCGCTCGAACAACAACTCCATGCCGATGGGATCGACGGCGGTGATTCCGAGTGAATAACAGACGGCGCTATTTGCGGCCGACCCGCGTCCCTGAACCAGGATGCCTTCTTTGCGACAAAAGTTAACGATGTCCCAAACAATCAGAAAATAACCTTCGAGCTTGAGCTTCTCGATCAGCTTCAACTCGCGTTCGATTTGCGGGCGCGCTCTTTCGTACGTCGGCGCGCCATGCAAACCCGTGTAGCGCCAGCGCGCGCCTTCTTCCGTGCGTTTGCGTAAGAAGGAGGCCATTGTTTCGCCCCCCGGCACAGGATATTTGGGAAATTCGTACCCGAGATCTTCGAGCGTGAACTTCAGTCGCGATGAAAGCTCAGTCGTATTCGCGATCGCTTCCGGCAGATCCGCAAAAAGCTTAGCCATCGTCTCGCCTGACTTCAGATACGTTTCGGAGTTTCGGGCCAGCAGGCGTCCGGCAGTTTCAAGTCGAACGTGATTGCGAATGCAGGTGAAAACGTCTGACACTTCGCGGCGCGCGGGTATCGCATGACAGACGCCGTTGGTAGCGAGCAGCGGCAAACGATTGCGCCTGGCAAGCTCGATCACTAAATGATTGCGGGCTTCTTCGTCGCGATCGAAATGGCGTTGCAACTCCGCATACACGTTCTTTTTCCCAAACACTTCGATCAGCCATTCGACACTTCGTTGCGCCTTTTCCGCGCTCTCTGCGTCGCGACGGTTTGTGGGGCCGAGGGCTTTCGCGATTGGACCATCAAATCCGCCAGTCAAACAGACCAGTCCTCGCGCATGCGCTGCCAGCTCTTCTGCTGTGACTACACACTCACCCGGCTTTGCGTGTTTTGGCACACGCAATTTCATCAGCGAGATCAGGCGACAGAGATTTTGGTAACCCTGTCGAGTTCTGACCAGAACCGGCACCGAGCCTGCGTCTTGCACGCTTATCTCGGCGCCGATGTGCGCCTTGATTCCATTTTTCTTTGCAGACAGATGAAACCTTGGCGCGCCGTAAACTCCATCGCGATCCAGCAGCGCCATGGCCGGCATCTCCAACGCCAGCCCCGCCGCGATCAACTCTTCCGGCACAGAAGCACCTTCTAAAAAACTAAAAGCCGACCGCGCATGTAACTCCACATATGACATTTTCTAAAAATGCTTTTTTGTGTTCTTTATGTGCCTCTTTGTGGCCTCAGTCGTAGTTCCCTTCAACAAACCAATTCTTGGAATTCAACTCACGATAAATGCGATACTGCGCGTGCGTTTTACTCCCCGACTCGATCGTCACGTCCCATTCATCTCGCGCCCAGCGATCATCGCGCCACCAATCACCCGTCGTCCTCCATGGGCCGGCAACGTTGACCACTTTTCCATAAACACTGCGCTGTTTACTCCACGCACTAACCTGCATGGGCCAACCTTGATCGGCCTGAACTATCGCTCGCAGCGGCGGACGAAACATGCGAAAGCCAACACAACGCCGATTGCCAATTGCCGGTTGCCGGTTGTCTTTGCTGCGACGCTTGCGAACAGCAGAATCCGTCTGAAGCGTGAACCGTTTAATGCTGAACGCGTCCGGCCGGTGAGTGTCGAGCAAGACTGGCGAACCGACGTTTTCCTCGCCGACAAGTTTTGCGAGTCGCGCGAGTGTGAGCTCGAGTTTGTCTGGCGCCGGCGCCAGCGGCACAAACAACCCGTTCTGCAACACACACGGTTTCACCGGTTCACACGACATCGAAATCGCTCGGACCGCCGCCTGTGGCGGATGCATTTCCGTGTCGAGCAACAACAATTTCAGAAACACCTTGTGATCGCGCATCGGGTGAGGCAGAGACAGTTTGCGCTCGTGCGTGGTCTGGTCTTCCAGTTTCATCGCGATCGACAGCTCGTTCGTCGCCAGCGCATACGCGTCCAAAGCAGCGCAGAGCTGGTGCAGGAGTCGCGCGAAGATGAATGAGAGTGGTTCGAGCTCCGAAAGCGCGTGTTCGAGCTCGATTGAATTTGCGAAGACAGGCTCAGGCTGTTTCACTCTCAACTGTCGCTCGGTTTTTCCGGCGGCGAGTTGTTGCAGTCTGATTCCTTCCTGGCCCAGGCGCTCCGAAACACCTGCCGCCGGAAGTGAAGCGAGATCGGCAAACGTTCGAATGCCCCAGAGCTTTAGCGTCTCCAGGATCTCGCCGGCAACTTTCTTCTCGATGTTAACGAGCGAGTAATCGAGATGATCGACAGGAAACTCACCGAGACACGTCAGTTCTTCACCGGTTGAAACGAACGTTATTCCCTTCAAACGAGTGGCCGCGTGTATCGCAGCATCCGGATTTGCGGCTATGGCTACATTGACCGCCGTCTCCAGGCCGCCGTGCGTCCGAGCCTGTCCGGCTCGTTCAGCTACTTCATTCGCGAGCTCATACGCAGAGCCAAACAACAGTTCACAGCCGTCAACGTCGATTGCAACAGTGTCCGCACTGGTCTCTTCAACAATTGGGGAGAAGCTGTAGGCAAACTCCCGCAGAGAAAGATCGGGCGGAAGGTTGGGCGCATGGATACAGGCAAACATACCGGATGAAGATTAACGAAAATTAGCGAAAACTATCAACGCCCTATGCGTAGGCTCGGAACCGGCTCTCGTTTACCCACGGAGAAACAGGTCGCTGGCGGTTTACGTGTATCGAGTTGAGTTGCAAAAGACTTCCATGCGTGACTAACGGCTGGTTCACAGGCATCTGCTTGCGCATCGGTAACACGTTGCTTTGGCCCGCCGGCTCTGACGCTCTCGACCACTCCGCCGCTCCCTTCAGCTCCAGAGTTAGCGCGGCGCACGAGCGGGTACACGCCTCTTCGGAAATGACGGTGATGACTGTTGGTCTATCTTCGACTGTGCGTCGAAAGCGATACCACCACGACGAGATGATCCGGCGCGCATCCTTCCCCGGCACGTCGCCGAGATCGAGGATCACCAGGCCAAACCCACCTGCGTGCAACAGGAGATCTGTGGCTTTGAAAGCATGCTCGAGATTTCCCGCGCAACGAATCCACAGCAGCCGATCGAAGTCTATGCCGGCAGCAGCCGCGGCTGTTGGTGCAAACACGTCATTCATGTCAACCAGGGCACAGGTCTCTTCATGCGTAGTCGCATGGGCCAGCATCGAACACATAAGACTCGTGCGACCGGACGATGCGGGTCCGAAGATCTCACTGAGAGCGCCTCGTGGCATGCCGCCGGTTAAAGCATCAATCTCCTCGACGCCTGTGGAAAGAGTCTCGACAACGGGCTTTTGATGGAGCTTGAACGCATCGCCAAAACGGCTGGCAATACTTGATTCGAGCTCAGCTTTTGAGAATGCGGCTTTCATAATATTTAGTAGATCTTTCTCTGCGTAATCTCTGCGTTCCTCTGCGCCTCTGCGGTAAAATCTGCTTTTTCACCGCAGGACGCAGAGATTACGCAGAGAGGTAAATACCAATGCCGAAATTCAAAGTATCTGACAGCAAAGCCTGGGATTTAATCCCGTCGCGTCCCACGCTCTCTTCGCTCAGAAACGCAGCCGCTGACTGCCGTGCCTGCGACCTCTGGAAAAAGGGAACGCAAACAGTTTTTGGAGAAGGCTCTCGTCAGGTAAGAGTCATGTTTGTGGGTGAGCAACCAGGCAACGAAGAAGATTTGACGGGCAAACCCTTCGTCGGACCAGCCGGTCGTCTATTCGACGATGCACTGGAAGCAGCAGGCATCGATCGCAAACAAACCTACGTCACCAATGTTGTCAAACATTTCAAATGGGAACCACGCGGCAAACGCCGGATCCACAAGAAACCCAACTCCCTGGAAATCACTGCTTGTCGTCCCTGGCTCGAAACCGAGATCGCCCTTGTCAAACCTGATGTAATCGTTGCGCTGGGCGCCACCGCTGCCCAGTCACTCCTCGGGCCGCAATTTCGAGTCACAAAACAACGCGGCGAATTTATTCCCTCAACCCTTGCTCCCTACGTCATGGCTACTGTGCACCCCTCATCGATTCTTCGTGCTCCGGACGATGAAACGCGACGGCTCGAGTCGCGACGCTTCATCGACGACCTCAAAAAGCTCGCCAAAGTAATCAAGTAAAACCTGCGCCTCGCCGGTCCGTTCACACGGTGGCTTTAGCCCGGTGGTGGCGTTCAACGCGCCCAATCCAGAAGGGATTCAAATCCGGACGATGAGGGGCACATTGATTACCGGGCTAGAGTCACAGTGCGAATCGAACCCTCAAAAAAAAACCACTTGACGTAGCGCTCAACATGTTCGAGAATGTTCGTTAGATTTTCGGTTGTCAACGAAAATCATTTTCAAGGAAGTACAAAGAGGAGCCCACCATGTCAGTTACGGCCAAGCAAAGAAGGATGTACGAGTTTATCCGGAGGTATATTGAATCTAACCAGGAGGCGCCCACCATCGCGGAGATTGGAAAGCAATTTCAGATGCGATCGTCTGCGAGCGTCCACGCGGTACTGGTAGCGCTGGAACGCGAGGGATTGATTAAGCGCATTCCGAACGTCAGTCGTGGGATCGAAATCGTCAAGCAGGAAGAGAGCGGCGGCGATGATGAGGAAAATGAGATCCCTTTACTGGGGACGGTAGCTGCCGGCCAGCCAATCGAAGCGATTCTTAGTGACGATGCCATCTCGGTGCCGAAAGACATGCACGGTCATGGGCGAACTTTCGCTCTGCGCGTGCGTGGGGATTCGATGATCGAGGAAAACATTCAGGATGGCGACATCATCATCGTCGCGTCACAAAAAACCGCGGACAACGGTCAGATGGTTGTCGCACTCATCGATGGAAATTACGCGACCGTGAAGAAGTTTTACCGCGAGCCTGACTTTATACGTCTCGAGCCCGCCAACCCACAGTTCAAGCCAATCTTTATCAAGACTCCTGAACGGATCCAGATCCAGGGCGTCGTGAGGGGGTTGATTCGGAAATATGCCGCCTAAGAGTGAGGCCGCAAAAGAGGCACAAATGGATGCCCAAAGTGAACTTGAGTTTCTCGGGTTTGCGCTGAGTGACTGTACCGTCGAATTGAATGACGCGTCGGCGAAGTACCTGCGAGTCGTGCACGGTACGGCGCTCGAGCTGGCGGTCCATAATCAGTTTGGCGCCGACATCGGCGGCTTCTGGTTACTCTCAACCCAGATTAACCAGTTGCGCCGCCTACCCGAATACTATTCACCAGACGAAGCACCTCTCGTCGAATTCGCGATCGAAGCCTACCTCGCCGCCCAGATCCGCGAGTTCAAGATCTAGTTTGCGCCGGCGCAAGACGTATCACGGTGAACGCGATTCCCAGCATGATCATTGTGCCGCCGATGAGAGTGCGCCAGCCGATCTCTTCGTCCAGAACAATCATTCCCAGAATCACGGCGACGACGGGCGTGACTAACGCAATCAGCATCGACTTCGTCACGTCGAAGTTCTGCACGAGCCAGTAGTAAAGCAAAAAGGCGATGACGGAACCGACTAGCGCCAAATAGAAAAGTGAGATCACGGCCATTGGCGTCCAGGGAATGCGTAGCGGATTGCCTTCGAGTGGAATGCCTACACCCAGGAGCAACAACAGACCAAAGAACATTTGACCCGCCGCGAGTATCGCTGGATTGAGATTTTTTCCGTAAGCCTTGACGAGCACGTTCGAATACGCCGCGGAAAGCGAACCCAACAGCACCGCGACACACCCGGCCAACGCGCGGTTTCCTGCAACCGAAAGCTGATTAGAAAAAACTACTGCAACACCACACACGCCAAGCACAACTCCGGCGATCTTGGCCCAACTCAAGCGTTCACCGGGAAGATGAAAGTGCGCAAACACCAATCCGAACGCTGGAATCGTTGCTTGCAGGAGCGCCGCAAGACCTGAAGAGATGTGCTGCTCCGCCCAAAAGATCAACCCGTAATTAAGTCCGAACGAGAGAATTCCAGTGCTTGCCAAAAGGATCCACGCGGCACGTGTTTTCGGCAGCGGCAAACGACGCACACGGATCCAGAAGAATAGGATCGTGCAGGCGATAACAAACCTGATACCGGCGAAAGTGAATGGAGGAAGTGCGGCAAGACCCAGCTTGATGAACAGCCAGGTCGATCCCCAGATGCCGCAGAGTATTAACCAGACGAGACGGGCTTTCATTGCCAATTTCCGATCGCCGATCGCCGATTTGCCTCAAGCGGCAACCGGCAACCGGAAATGATGTTTTCACTTGGCAATTAAATCATTGGGTCAGCAGTCTCGAGTTTGATAATCGCGAATGCCGCTCCTTGTGGATCGGTTAGGATCGCGAAACGTCCGATTCCGGGAATATCGTCGGCCGGCTTCATGATATTCGCGCCGAGTTCAGTCGCTTTTTGCACCTTCGCATCGCAATCGTCGACTGCGAAGTAGACTAGCCAGTGAGGCGGGACCGGTCCCATTTCAGGAGTAATCCGGTACATGCCGGCGGCGCTACGATCGCCGTTCTGAAACATCGTGTATTCGATTGGACTGCCGGAAAACTCTTGTTTGGTCCAACCAAGCAAGTTCGAATAAAACGTTCCGGCTTTCTGCGGATCGTTTGTGCCGAGCTCATTCCAGCAAAGCGAGTTTGGCGCGTTGTAAATGTGGGCGCCGCTATGCTCTTTTGCCTGCCACAGCGCAAACACGGCTCCAGTCGGATCCTGGACCACCGCCATGCGGCCCAAAGTAGACACGTCGAATGGTCCATTCAATACAGTTGCACCTTCAGCTTTCGCCTTTTCCGCCGCTTCATCTGTATTTTCGACGGAAACATAACTGAGCCAGTGAGGGGGAATTCCCTGTGCTTTCATATCGGGCATCAATTCGTAGAGCCCGCCGACGTCTTTTCCATTGAGTTTCAGAATCGTGTAGGTGCCTTCCGACCCCATCGGCTTGTCTTCGTGGTCCCAACCAAAGAGTTGCGTGTAGAAATTTTTCGCAGCCGCAGAATCCGATGTTCCCAACTCAACCCAACAAAACGTACCGGGTTTATATTGAGGTGTTTGTTGCATTCGAGCTTCAGTCATTAGTCGATCTCCTTATTGTTCGAACAAGAACGTTGACGCTTTTTCACGCGTCGGGAAACGGGGGAGAAACTTTTTGTTTTCGGAAGGCGCTAAATCTACCACTTATGATGCAAAAACAGAACCGAGCGCGCGATGGCGGCGAGGTTTCATCTCTGCGTATCTCTGCGTCTCTGCGGTTAATGTATAGGTAAAAGCATTAACCGCAGAGGCGCAGAGGAACGCAGAGATACGCAGAGAAGATTTAAAAAACGAAATGCGCTACTCCCAGCAAGCTGAAAGCAGCGCAATCCGTTTTCCTACAGTTTGCCGAAGCTCGCTATAGGATGGCGACTAGAGCATGTACACACTCACGTCGCCAATTTGTATCCCGATGACCAACTGGCGGTCAGTCAATCGCCGGTCAGCACTCGAATTATTTTTCAACAATCCTCGCACTCTTGCGAGCACGGTGCCGTTAGGTTTTTGTTGTGGTGGCTTTTCCTCCACCGCCGGTTACGCTCCGGCAACGAAGCTCAACTTTCGTTGAGCCGCTTTGCTCCCTTCGGCGGGTCCTTGCCTCCGGGTGCCATCCGTTTTTATTCGAATGGCTCGAGAAAGTCTCGCAACCTTCTCTAGCTGAGCCTTTCGGCTCGGATAAGGGCGTCATTAGAATCAACAGCCGCCTGTCTCTTCTCTCGCTCGGGCGTCACCGCCCGATTGCCGATCCCTTTCTCTGTCTCGAAGGCCGTAACCTTCGTGACAGGGTGTTTATACCGCGAGTCGATTTTTAGATCAAATTTTTGAGTGTTTTATTTTCCAGAACTGTTTTCTACTTTAGTTTCTTCAACGCCGCTGCGATCTTTTCCTGCACGATTTTCATTTCGTCATCGCCTTTGTATTTCGTACGCGGCCAGAAAAAACCTTTCAAACCATCCTTTCTTCGTCGCGGCACAACGTGTACGTGCAAGTGCGGCACGCTCTGACTCACACGATTATTCATCGCGACAAACGTTCCTTCGGCATCGAGACCGGCTTCAACCACGCGCGACAGTAATTGCGCGGCTTTGAAATATGGTTCGACGAGTGATGGCGACAACTCGCCGAGTGTTTCAACGTGTTCGCGTGGAACCAGCAACGTGTGTCCGGGAAATAACGGCCTGTGATCGAGAAACGCAAAAGAGTTTTTGTCTTCGTAAACCACAGTCGCCGGGACTTCGCCAGACACGATTCGGCAGAACAGACAGTTGTCATCAACCATGAATGTACAGTCCTTTCTGTACACAGATTACACAGATGAACGCACGTCAAACCCCGGCCTGATAAAACGGCGCGCGTCCGGAAAACCTTTTTCCAAGCGACGTCGCAGGCGCTCGAGGTGCAAAATCAACGGCACAATCGTTTCCGCACGTTCCGGCAGCGATAGTTGCATCAATCGCCAGGCTGCAATCGACCGATCGATACCAATCAGCGCTACTTTCACAGACCCATCGGAATCCTTCGGCAACTCCGGGTCTTCATCGAGCTCTTCCCTTCTTCCGGAAAGCGCTCGAATCGTCTTCACTGCGATTTGATACTGGTACCATTGAATCACTTCGCGCGCATCTTCCAAACTTTCCGAGCGTTCCGTCGTTTGGTCGAACTCTCGAAACCAGTCGCTGGCCGCATTCGCGTATTTCTTCCCGTACTTCGCTAACGGATGATTGTCGACAAGTTGTCTTTTTCGTTGATGACGTGATTCGTCTTCACACGTGGGCTCAGTGAGATCGACGCCGGCTTCTTTGGCCCACTCGGAAATCAGTTCGCGTGTTTCCTGAAAGATCGATCCGAGTTTTCGCCAGAATGCTTCGTTACGAATGTCCTGGTTTTCGTGTGAAACGTCGTCTTCCTGTTCGGCTGCATAGACCAGACAACGTGAGGTTAATGGACACCGCTCACACCAACGATCGCAGTAATTGTAAATACCCGAGATCAAGTCAGGATTATTGGCGAGCTCGGTGAGGTTTCTTCGTCGCATTGATTTGTCTCCTTGATGAGGATTAAGGTTGGCTCATTCTAAGCTACTATCCTGCGAAATGACAGCGGACATTAGAAAACAATTTGATAAAGTTTTTCTGCAACTACAGGAGCTTGGTCTATTGCTTTTGTCTGACGCCAACCTGCCGAGCGTGAGCGGAATAGTGACAGGCGAGAAGCTCCGCGGATCGTGGTGGGCACACAAGCAGGCTCAGACGATCTTCGCAGTCAGCGAGATGCTCGAGGACCACACGGACGTTCTGATCACGAAGTTGATCTCAGACAAAGTGACTTTCGTGCATCGGGAACTCTGGGGACGAATCTACTCGATAGGAGTGGCGCGCGAAGATTGGCAACTCAAGAACCTGTCTCCCGCGGCGAAGCTTTTGCTCCGAGCCGTCGATGCCGAAGGGACATTAGGAACGAACCAGCTCGGCAAGAAATCGGGCACGAAACCAGCGCGTGAGCTCGAGCTTCGGCTGTTGGTCCATGCGGAGCAAAAACATTCGGAGTCAGGAGCTCACACGAAAGTGCTGGAAACGTGGGATACGTGGGCCAAGCGCGCCGGATTTCGCGCGAAAGCGCAGAGCGCGCCGGCAGCAAGACGCTTTCTCGAACAACGCCTGGCCCAGATCAATATGAACAATGGCTACGGCAGTCTGCCGTGGACCAACGCACTGAAATGATCAATCAAACTTCAACCTCGCGCGTGATGACCGTGCTTCTCCTGCTCGTATGGGGCAGCGCAGTGTCAGCGCAGGAACAAGCGCCCAAGACTCTCAATTACGCCTTTGTCAGTCCAAACACAGGTGAAAACCTGAAGATCGAAGATGCGATCAAAGGAATGAACTCGACCGAAGAAACGCAATTGCGCATGAAGGCCATCAACCTGAGTTGCGTCGTGAGTTCGAGGATTCGCGCATACAAAGCGCTGGGTGCGTGGAGCGACGGCGCGGAGCATTCAGTCATGGTGCGCGTCCATAGCGATCCGGCGACGCTGCGTTACCTGATGTCGCGGATGGGACGCGACGCAAAGCAGAAGTACGTGATCTATTTTCATCCGCAACGCGGTGGTCCGGATGATTTTTACGTTCTTCGGGTGCGGCGAGGTGCGCGAGATCTGGTTGCGCTTTCAAATGCGTTGCAGCAAGCGGGAATTCCTTTTCGCACGCTTGTGCCGCAAGGTAATACGACGATCGTTTACATCATCGACTTAGATCGCGAACTGCGCGACAAGATCCTGGCGGCGGCGCACAAGCTTCGCGCGCGCGTGAGCTACGAAGTGGGCGACGCCGATCTGTTCGGCGACGACCTGAGGGCACAAGCAAAGATCAAGTTCGAGCAGGAGATCAAGAACTACGAGACTAAGAATCCCAAGCTGCCGCCACCCTGCAACGAGAAGACGGTGAAGAAGGTGAATTAGATTTGACGTTTACCCCAGAGTCATCCCATTCACACCGGGCTTTAGCCCGGTGAAAGGCGCTTCAGTTCTTTCTGAAACCGTTTTAACGGTTTCGAGGGGACAAGCAGGGAAAACCGTTGAAAACGGTTTTGTATCGGATGCCCTGGTCTATCACCGGGCTAAAGCCCGGTGTGAATGAGACAACTCTTAGGCAGAAGGTGAATTAGATGAAGTCGAAACGTCCTTGTATCAGTGCCACTGTTGCTGAAGCGCTCGAGCGTTTACCGGGTCCGGAGGGGCAGCGCTTTGCAACTGTGTTCCAACACGGAAGTTTGCTGGTCGAGATCTATGCGCCTCGCGGAACCGACCCGCAACAGCCGCACACGCGCGATGAGATCTACTTCGTCGCTACGGGCACTGGTGAATACGTCTGCGGTGAGCATCGACAGACGTTTGGACCAACGGACATTCTCTTCGCGGCTGCCGGAAGTGTTCACCGGTTTGAAAACTTCTCAGGCGACCTGACGCTTTGGGTGCTGTTCTATGGTCCGGAAGGGGGAGAAGAAGATGAATCTGTGTGATCTGTGTACTAAACCGGCCTAACAGCCTTCGCGAATGCGGCAGTGTTGAGAGTGTTTAGAACTTCCCTGCGTGTCACCCAGCCACGCCGCGCCATCGCCACACCATACTTCACGTTGTTCATCGCGCGTACTGAATGCGCATCTACCGACACCACAAAATTGATCTTTCTCTTGCGCGCTTCTCGCACCCAGCGCGGCTCGAGGTCGAGACGATACGGATCGCCATTGATCTCAATCGCCGCCTTCGACTCCGCAATCACGTCGAGGATCCGTTCCACATCACACTCGATCGGCGGACGTCGTTGCAGCAAGCGCCCAAGCCCGTGCCCCCAGATTTTGAACACCGGCTCGCGCATCGCCGTGGTGATCCGTTCGGTCATCTTTGCTGCATCCATTTTGTAACGCGCATGAATGCTGGCCACGATCACATCAAACTGTTCGAGCACCCGATCCGGATAGTCGAGCTTGCCAGTGGCGACAATATCTGACTCGGTGCCGCGAAGGATCTTGATCTTTACCTTCTGCTGAACTTCGTCAATCTCTTCCCACTGTCGTTTCAACCTGTCCAACTGCAATCCACCAGCGTAACTGGCAGTCGGCGAATGGTCCGTAATCGTGATGTACTGCATTCCCATCTCTTCAGCACCGCGCACCATCGCTTCGAGCGTGTGTATGCCGTCTGAATAGGTCGTGTGACAATGGACCATGCCTTTGATGTCGGCCTCAGTCACCAGCTCGCGCGGAAGCTTTCGCTTCAACGCAGCTTCGATCTCACCCTCGTCTTCGCGCAGTTCCGGCGGAATGTAGGCCAGTCCGAGTTGCTTGTAGATCTGTTCTTCAGTGTGAGGCAGCGCCGGCAGGCTGACATTCTTTCGCTCTGCTTGCATTTGTAGTCGATTGAGATGAGCTTCCGATCCGGTCTTCACCAGTAACGTCAGTGCAAACTCTTTTGGCAGCACAGCGGTGACTGTAACGGTTGCACCGTCCGCGAGTTGTGCGAAGCAACTGTTTGGACCATCCATTTGACTCGACAGAATCAAAGGGAACGTCAGGAACTGTTCGATGACTGCGGCGGGCTTGTTCGTGCTCACCACCAGATCGACGGTATCGACTGTCTCTACCCAACGCCGAAGCGAACCGGCGATGCTGACATCGATGACCCCCGCGATCGACTTGAGAACGTCGATGACCTGTTCCGCCGCGCTCAACGCATGATGAAGATGCAACTGCTGCTTCGGCTTTTTCTTAACGGGTGTCGAAAGCTGAGCCAGCAGGCGCTGCTCGGTTTTTGGTCCAAAGCCTTTCAGCTTTTGCAACTGTCCGGCTTCCGCCGCGGCTTTGAGCTCTGCCAGGGAACTTATTCCGAGTTCTTCCTGGAGTTGTCTGATCTTGTCGACACTCAGTCCGGGCACTCCTGAGAGCTCAACCACGCCCTTGGGAAATTCCTTGCGCAAACCATTCAATACCGAAGCCTCGCCGGTGAGATAGAGTTGTTTGATTTGCGAGGCGAGCGCGTCGCCGATACGCGGAAGCGTCGTCAGACGATCTTCTTTGACGAGCTGATCGAGATTCGCAACACCTTGAATGGCTCGCGCGCCGGCGTTGTAGGCTTTCGCCTTGAAGCGAAACTTGCCGCCTTTTAAATCCATCAATTGCGCAATCTCCTGCAAGGCAGCAGCGATTCCGAATCTGTCGAGTTGCGGTTTCTCAGTCATTTGGCTCAGCCATATAATTACAGCATCATGGCAATAGCATCAATCAATCCTGCAACGGGTGAAACTCTGAAAACCTTTTCCGCGTTATCCGCGGTCGATCTTGAAGAGAAACTTCAACTAGCCGCCGATACATTTCGCACTTATCGTCACACGCCCTTTGACGAGCGCTCGCGCATGATGGTGCGCGCGGCGGAGATTCTCGAGTCGGAGAAACTGGCACTCGGAAAACTGATGACCCTCGAGATGGGAAAACCGATAAAGGCCGCGATCGGGGAAGCCGAAAAGTGCGCCTGGGTTTGCCGGTACTACGCCGATAACGCTCAACAGCACCTCGCGGATCAAACGGTGAAGACCGACGCAGCCCACAGCTACGTACATTTCCAACCGCTTGGACCAGTGCTCGCCGTAATGCCCTGGAACTTTCCTTTCTGGCAGGTCTTTCGTTTCGCAGCGCCGGCGTTGATGGCCGGCAACGTTGGTCTTCTCAAACACGCTTCAAACGTCCCACAGTGCGCACTCGCGATCGAAAACGTTTTCACACGTGCCGGATTTCCAAAGGGCGCATTTCAAACTCTACTGATCGGCTCAGAGGCTGTTGAAAGTATCCTGAACGATCCACGCGTGGTAGCTGCGACGTTGACCGGCAGTGAACCAGCCGGACGAAGCGTCGCGTCAATCGCAGGAAAACAGATCAAGAAAACTGTCCTGGAACTCGGTGGCAGCGATCCGTTCATCGTCATGCCTTCTGCCAACCTCGACGAAGCGGTGACGACCGGCGTCAAAGCACGCACGATCAACAACGGACAGTCGTGCATCGCTGCGAAACGTTTTATCGTCGCGGCTGAAATCTACGAGGAGTTTGAGCGGAAGTTTGTCAGCCAGATGAAGGCGCTGCGTATAGGCGATCCTTTGGAAGAGTCGACTGAGATCGGACCACTTGCAACGCCGCAGATCGTGAACGACCTCGACGAACAGGTGCAGCGAGCACAAAAATCCGGAGCACGCGTGTTAACCGGCGGCAAAAGAATCGATCGTCCGGGAAACTTCTTCGAACCGACGGTACTCGTCGACGTCGACATCAATGCACCGGTGTCTTGCGAAGAGATCTTTGGTCCAGTGGCAATGCTCTTTCGTGTTTCCGGCATTGACGAAGCGATTCAAATCGCAAACGCGACGCCGTTTGGTCTCGGCTCTGCCGCATGGACCAACGACGCGGCCGAACAAGCAAAGTTAATCGAAGAGCTCGAAGCAGGATGTGTCTTCATCAACGGGATGGTGGCGTCAGATCCGAGGTTGCCGTTCGGCGGCGTGAAGCATTCCGGCTACGGTCGTGAACTCGCGGAATTTGGCATTCGCGAGTTCGTGAACATCAAAACCGTTTGGATCGGGCAGCCGCAAAAAGGCACGAAAACGGAAACTGAGTAAGGACTAAAGGTACGTTAGTTGTGCGTCCTTGTAGTTCAAATTCGGCGAATGCGGGCAGATGAACAACAGCCCGTCCGGTGTAAATAGTGCCGCCTCATTCATCCTCTCCACTTGACGTAAGCAGGCAGCGCACCAGTCTGTTTTCGGTTGCCGTTGAATCACAACCCACCTGTCGATTTCGATTGTCATCTCCGTTCGAGTTCTCATGAGGCTTCCCTTTGTGTGAATACAGTTCGCTTCCGCTCCGGCCGCTCTGCGGTTCGGGGCGCAGGTTTGAAAACTTGTAATAAAACTCTAAACAGAATGCGCGGTTGGAACAGCGCCGACGGCGGCATCAACATATTGAAAGCCTGAAGCAAAACTTTTCTTACAGCTACAGACTGCGTTGCAAGCTGAACTACCTGGTCCATGTAGCGGTGCATGAACCTCGTCATTAAACTCGGAGATCCGCCGACGGTTTCCGGGTAGCGATAGTCTTCACCGGTCGCGAGCAGCCACGGCGCTTCGTTTATCTTTGCCAGTCGCTTCTGAAAGCGTCGCGAAAGACCACTCAAACTTCCATTGTGCACGCGTAAACACTTATCGAGCATCTTCACACCGAGCGCAGCAGTCGTCATGCCCTGGCCATAGACAGGATTGAACGCACAAACGGCATCACCGAGGAGCAGGAAGTTTTCCGGCATCGCTTTCGTACGTTCGTAACGTCGCAATCGATTCTGCGTTGCGCGATGAGTCTTAATCGGCGATACAGGTTCGGCCATACGGATTGCGTCATAGATAATCGGCACTTGCAGACTTCGCGCAAACTCCAAAAACCCAGGCTCGTCGCTCGGCGGCTGCTCGCCCGCACGACCGATGAGCGTCACCAACCAGCGGTTATCTTCCACCTTAAAAAGGATCGCCCCGCGCTTGTGTTCCGGCGGCGCAGCCTGCACGTACGCACATTCCCAACCCCGATCGAAATTTTCCGGAATGCGGTATTGACGACTCGCATAAGCGAGATGTGCATCGACGCAGATCTCCTCCGGCGCTTCGTATCCAATGTCTTCAAGCCAGCGCGGTGCGCGTGACGCTCGACCGGTCGTATCGACAACCAGATCGGCTCGCAACTCCTGTGCGACTCTACGATCCGTCTCTGAAACGCGCGGGCATATGAGCACGCCTGCAAGACGATTCTCGGTCGAATCAGGAAGCAGACGCACGACGTCAGTGTTGTCGAGTATTTCCACTTTGGTGTTCGTCGCGAGACGTCGTCGCACGTGCAAGTCAAGCAGCGGGCGAGTGAATGCAAGCACCATCAAATCAGACGGAAATCTCACGCCCCAACCCTTCGGCGTGAACCACGCGATTTCATTCGCCATATCCAACAGCGGGGCTCCGGCTGCTACGAGTTCATCCTGAAGGCCCGGAAAGAGTTCTTCGAGGATCTCGCGGCCGCGCGCCAGGAGTCCGTGCACGTGGTTCGCCTGCGGAATTCCACGGCGCGTTTCAGTGGTTTCCAAATAGGCATCGCGCTCTATCAGAGTGACGCGATCAAAGTGATCGGATAAAATTCGCGCCGTCAGCAGTCCGGCAAGACTTCCCCCAAGCACCACCGCGTGCCGATTCGCATTCTGGGTTTCGGCCTTAACCTGGCGCTTTCCTGATGTATTCATTTGCAATATCTCCTAATACTTACTCGGTTAAGTTTGGACGTCGGGTGTTTGCGTGTAAGGCACGTGGAAAATACGGGAACGGGTGGGTTTTCGTATTTAGGAAACTCTGAATTGATCGTGAGATTGTTTTCAAAAACTTCTGAAAGCCATGATGAGTCGACCGGCTAAGCGCATTTATCTATTTGATACGTTTCGAGTTGACGCTGCCGAACGCATTCTCTTCAAAGAGGATCGGGAGGTGCCGCTCACGCCGAAAGTGTTCGACACGCTGCTGGTGCTGATCGAAAACTCGAACCACGTGTTGACGAAGAAAGAGCTGATGCGACAGGTTTGGCCCGACAGTTTTGTCGAGGAGAACAACCTCGCGCAAAACATCTCGATACTTCGCAAGGCGCTCGGCGAAGGCAAGGACGGCGAACAGTACATTCAGACCGTGCCGAAGCGCGGATATCGTTTCGTTGGCGACGTCAGGACGAACAGCGGAGACGAGGAAACGGTGATCATTCGCGAACGGACGAGAGCGCGGATCGTCGTCGAGCGCGCAGATGACGACGAGTTTTTTCCGGGCTCGCGTGTGATCGACGTCTCGCCGATTCCGCCCGCGTTGCCCTTGCCGCGTCCACCGGAAACGATGTACGCGCGCAGTGGCGATGTGAACATTGCTTACCAGGTAATCGGCGACGCGCCACTCGATCTCGTGTTCGTGATGGGGTGGGTTTCGCACATGGAGTACTTCTGGCGCGAACCGAGCTTCGCGCGATTCCTGCTGCGCCTCGCGTCATTCTCGCGTCTGATTCTGTTTGACAAACGAGGGACAGGGCTTTCAGATCGCGTGCCGATCGATCAACTGCCGACGCTCGAGCAACGCATGGACGACGTGCGAGCGGTGATGGATGCTGTCGGATCCGAGCGCGCGGCGCTGTGTGGTGTGTCCGAAGGTGGTCCAATGTGCAGTCTGTTTGCTGCGACGTATCCGGAGAAGACGCTGGCGCTGGTTATGATCGGTACTTACGCCAAGCGGATTCGTGACGCAGATTATCCGTGGGGACCGACAGCAGAACAGCGCGAACAGTTTTTCGAAGTCATGCGCAAGCAATGGGGTGGACCAGTGGGTATCGACGAACGCGCGCCGAGTGTTGCCGGCGATCCTGCATTCCGGGATTGGTACGCCACGTACCTGCGGATGGGTGCGAGTCCGGGGGCGGCTGTTGCGCTGACGCAGATGAACGCCGAGATCGACGTGCGCAACGTGTTGCCGTCGATTCGGGTGCCTTCGCTGGTGATTCACCGCACCGATGATCAATGTTTGAAAGTTGAAGAAGGACGGTTTGTGGCGGACCGAATTCCGGGTGCGAAGTTTGTTGAGTTTCCCGGAAACGATCATCTTCCGTTTGTCGGCGATCAGGATGCGATTCTCGACGAGATGGAAGAGTTTTTGACGGGCGCGCGTCACCGTGCTGAGCCTGACACGGTGCTGGCGACAGTGTTGGTCGGACGAATCATCGGCATCAAGCAGCATGTGCAGCGGCTCGGAGAGGATCGTTGGCTGGACCTGCTGCGACGGCTGCACGCGCACATTACGAAAGAGATCGAATGGTTCCGCGGTCGTGAGGTCGACATCGTCGAGAATCGTATACTGGCGATCTTTGATGGTCCGGCGCGCGCGATTCGCTGTGCTTCGGCGATTACGGAGTACGCGGCGCGGTTGGGTGTTGAGATATGCAACGGTCTTCATACCGGCGAATGCGAGATCGTGGATGGGCAGGTATCAGGTGCTGCGGCCCAGATGTGTGTGTGCGTCGCGAACGAGGCTGAGGCCGGCGAGGTGCTTGTGTCTAGCACGGTGAAAGATCTGGTTGCCGGATCGGGACTGGATTTTGAAGATCGAGGAATTCACGATTTGTTAGGCTGTGGCGAGTGGCGACTGTTCGCGGTTAAGAGATAGGCCGCAGATTTCGCGGCTTAAAACAGAGAAGAACAAGAACAATATGACCTTGGATTACCCATTCGCAGATCTCGAGCTGGCTCGTCGTTTGGAACGCACGGAAGCACGAGCCAATGTTCAGTTTATTGAAGCCCGCGCCGAGGCTTTCCCGGACGTCGGCGCCACGTGGACCGCAGTCGCCGAAACTTATGCGATGTTTGATGGCGTCGGCTCACCTGTGACGCAGACATTCGGCCTCGGTGTTTTCCAGCTAATTACCGAAGAAGACATGGACCAGCTCGAGGAATTTTTTAAGTCGAGGGGCGCCGCAGTTTTTCACGAAGTATGTCCACTCGCCGATCCATCGACATTCAAATTACTCAGTGAGCGTGGTTATAAACCAATCGAGGTTTCGAACGTGCTTTACCGGCCCATCAGCCCGGATTTGCGATTAGACGCCGCCGCGCGGAATGACGAAGTTAAAATCAGAATCATTGAAAAAAGCGAGGGAGAACTCTGGGCGCAGACAGCCTTCGACGGCTGGTGTGAGTTTTCCGAAGTTGCACATTTGATACGCGAGTTGGGCCTGGTCACTGTACGCTCGAAGGCATCATCGTTCCTCGCTGAATTGCAAGGAGATCCGATCGCAACGGGCGCTTTAATCATCGCTGGTGATGTGGCGCTGTTGGCAGGCGCGAGCACTGTGCCCAAAGCTCGGCGGCAAGGCGCTCAGCTCGCGTTGCTCGAGGAACGTTTGCGTTATGCGGCTACGCAGGGTTGCACGATTGCGATGATGGTGGCGCAGCCGGGCAGCGGATCGCAAAGAAATGCGGAGCGACACGGTTTTCGAATCGCCTACACTCGAACAAAATGGGGACTGGATTGACGGGATTTTTCAGGATGGAAAATCTTGTAAATCCTGTACAAAGGTTCTGCAAAATGAATGAATTTGAGAAACTTGGTGTCTTTTACCTGGGGCGGCCGGCGAACAAAGACGGTCTGCTGCTCTACGATTCAAAAGATCTTGTGACGCACGCGGTGTGCGTTGGCATGACCGGCAGTGGAAAGACCGGTTTGTGTATCACGCTGCTCGAAGAAGCCGCGATCGACGGCATACCCGCACTCATCATCGATCCGAAGGGTGATCTTTGTAACTTGCTGCTGACGTTTCCGAATCTCTCGCCGCAAGAGTTTGCGCCATGGGTGGAGGAAGGTGTCGATGCGACGCAGCAGGCGAACCTTTGGAAGGAAGGTCTTGCGAAGTGGGGCCAGGACGGTGATCGCATCAAGCGACTGCGCGAGGCCGCCGACTTCCGCATCTACACGCCCGGCAGCAACGCCGGCTTGCCCGTGTCGATCATTAAATCGTTTGCCGCGCCTCCAGAGACGATCAGGCAGGACAGCGAGGCCCTCGCAGAACGAATCAACACGACGGTGACGAGTTTGCTCGGACTCATCGGCATCGACGCCGATCCGATCCGGAGTCGCGAACACATTCTGCTTTCAAACATTCTCAATCAGGAATGGTCTGCCGGAAGAGATCTGGACATTGCCGCACTAATTCAAAAGGTCCAGACACCGCCGATCACGAAGGTCGGCGTGATGGATCTCGACTCGTTCTATCCGGCGAACGATCGATTCCAACTCGCGATGGCGTTGAACAACCTGCTCGCATCGCCGAGTTTTGCCAATTGGATGGAAGGCGAGCCACTCGACATTCAAAAGTTCCTGTACACAGAAACCGGAAAGCCGCGCCTCGCCATATTCTCCATCGCACATCTCGCGGATGCAGAACGCATGTTCTTCGTGTCGCTGCTGCTCAATCAGGTGCTCGGTTGGATGAGAACTCAGTCAGGAACCACGAGCTTGCGCGCGATTCTATACATGGACGAGATCTTCGGTTACTTCCCGCCGGTCGCAAACCCGCCGTCGAAGTTGCCGCTGTTGACGCTGTTGAAACAGGGACGCGCGTTTGGTCTCGGCGTCGTGCTGGCGACGCAGAATCCTGTCGATCTCGATTACAAAGGACTAGCGAACACGGGCACGTGGTTCATCGGTCGCCTGCAAACGGAGCGCGACAAAGCTCGCGTGTTGGAAGGACTGGAAGGCATCGCGGCAGGAACAGGTCAAAAGTTTGACAAGCAGGAGATGGAACAACTGCTCGCCGGGCTTAGCAAACGAATCTTTCTGCTGAACAATGTGCACGACGATAGGCCGGAACTGTTTGAGACGCGTTGGGCGCTCTCGTACTTGCGTGGACCACTGACGCGCGCTCAGATCAAGTCGTTGATGGATCCTTTGAAGACGAGCGCAAGGACGGTTGAGGCGCCTGCGGTCTCGGCCGCGCCAACTGTCGCTAGTCCACCCGCGGCGAAAAGCGAGAAGCCAATACTTCCGCCTGAAGTAACGCAGTATTACATTCCGGTCCGTTCGTCGGGCGGTGCGAACGCTAGCCTGTCGTATCATCCAATGGTGCTCGGTGCTGCCGAGGTTCGTTACAGCAACTCGAAGACAGTCGACATGACACAGCAGTTGACGCTGCTGGCGCCTGTCGCGGATGGTCCAGTCGATGTCGACTGGAGCCAGGCTGTTTCGCTGGATCTTCCGGTCGAGGATCTCGAATCGGAAGCACAAGAAGGCGGTCAATTCATCACGGTGCCGCCACAGGCAACGAAAGCAAAGAGCTACACCACGTGGCGTAAAGACTTCGCGAGCTGGATCTATCGAAACCAGCGGCTCGAGCTCCTCGAAAGCCCGAGCCTGGACATCGTGTCGAATCCCGGCGAGTCAGAACGCGATTTCCGAGTTCGCCTGCAACAAATGTCGCGTGAGAAACGCGACGAAGCAGTCGAGAAACTGCGCCGGAAGTACGCACCGAAATTCGAGCAGCTCGAGGATCGGAAGCGTCGTGCTGAACAGGCCGTCGAACGCGAGCGCGAACAAGCAAAGGGTCAAAAGGTTCAAACGGCGATCTCTTTCGGCGCGACTTTGCTGTCGTCTTTCATGGGTCGAAAGCGTGCGAGCATGTCGACGCTCGGCAGAGCGACGACGGCCGTGCGTGGTGCGGGTCGGTCGTGGAAAGAAGCAGAAGACGTAGACCGTGCTGAAGACAACGTCGCGGCGATAGACCAGAAGCTCGCCGATCTGGATGCTGAGTTCAAAGCGGAAACCGCAACGCTCGAACGCGCTTTCGATTCACAAACTGAACGACTGGAAACCGTGAGCTTAAAACCGACGAAAGCAAACATCGCAGTTAAACTATTGACTCTCGCGTGGGCACCCTACTGGCACGACTCTCAAGGAGGAATTAAGCCCGCCTGGGAGTAATGCCCCCTTTTGTTCCTTTTTGTGGCTTATGAAAATACCACTCAAATATGGACTGATTATCGCTGCCGGACTGATCGCGTGGGTGCTCGTCGCGCGTTCGGTCGTCACCAACCCGGCGTCGCTTGTTCACTCTCTCGGAGGTCCAATCTTTTTCAACATCCTCCACTTTGTAATGATCTATTTAGGACTGAAAGAACTGGAGCGCCAGAAAGGCGATAGGCCAACCTTCAAAGAAGGCTTGAAGACTGGAGTCGCGATCTCTTTCGTTTACGCGCTCGCGGCTTCGCTGTTTTTTGTGGGCGTGCTCGCGGTAATGGGTACGAAGTGGTTAGAGAGTGAGCCGGGTGCAGTTTCCGGTGCGCCAATGATGCGGGTTGCGATTCAGGCGTTCGCGGGATTGTTCCTGGGTGGCATGATCCTCGGCCTCATTTACTCGACGCTGATCGCGTTCTTTCTTGCTAAAAGGCAGTCCACAAATTACACAGATTAGCAGTCCACAAAACTATTTCGGCGTCAGCACTACCTTCCCGATATTTTTCCGCTCTTCCAGGTAGCGGTGGGCCTTGCCCACGTCGTTGAACGAAAACGCCTGGTCGACGCGCGGACTGATCCATTCCTCCTCGACGCCACGCAGAATGTCGCGCATCCAAACCGCGACCTTCTCCGGCTCGTGCCACATGTGGCCCAGGTTCAGACCAAACACGCCGCGGTTCTTGTTCAGCAGTGGAAAAGGATGAAACCACGGCGTCTGAATCGCTGCCTTCAACATCTTCAGCTTGCCCAACAATCCGTTCGCCGACGCAGTCGAAACTCCAAACATCCCCACACGCCCGGTGTGCCTGAGCGCAGCGTAACTCTTCTTCCAGTGCGCGCCGCCGATCGGATCGATCACGAGATCCACGCCGTGCCCGTTCGTGAGTTGCTGCAAAACCGGCAGCCAGTCCTGTTTACGATAATCGATGGCGTGGTCCAATCCGCGCTCCGTCAGAAACTTGTGTTTACTCTCGCTCGCCGTGCCAAATGTCTCGGCGCCGATCTTCTTCGCGATGTCGAGCGCTGCAAGACCAACTCCACCGCCCGCGTTATGAATGAGAACCGACTCACCTACGTGCAGCGAGCCCATCACCACCAGCAACGCATAAGCCGTCAAGTAATTCACTGGAATCGCAGCCGCTTGTTCGAAGGTCAACTGCTCAGGCTTCTCAAAGATCTGCGTCGCCTTCACCGTCACCAGCTCTGACTGTCCTCCGAACCGCGTCAGTGCCACGACAGATTTGTCTTGAAGAGAACTATTCACATTCTTGCCAACAGCTTCGACGACGCCACTCACTTCGTATCCCATTACGCACGGCTTCGGAGGTGAATCGTGATACAAACCCTGGCGCGAGAGAATGTCCGCGAAGTTCAAACCAGCGGCGCGCACACGAATCAACACCTCGCCGTCGCCCGGTGATGGATCGGGCTTTGCTTCAACCTTCAGGACGTCGATGTCCCCGGTTCCTGTCGTTACTATTTGTCGCATGGACCGATATTATCAGTTCCGATCTGCGTCAACAGTGTTAATCTGTGCCGAAAAATATGCGACTAACAAAATTCCTGACGTTGCTCATCGTCCTTTGCGTCGCCAGTTCTTCTTGTCAACGAACCCCACACCCAGTCAAAAAACAACTGACGCTCGCAGTCGTTTCGGGAGTTGAAGGCGACGCTCTCAAACAGGCCGCCGCTGCTTATCAGTCGCAAACCGGCACGGTCATCAATATCGCAGAGTTTCCTTATTCAAATCTTTTTGAGAAAGAATTGATAGATCTCAAAGCGCGGACGGGAGCCTACGATCTCATCATGCTGGACGATCCGTGGTTTCCACGTTTCGCGTACGAACAACTTATGACCGACCTCACTCCGCTGCTGCAAAGACGCGGTCAATCCGGCCCGGACGCGGATTTTGTCGGGACCTCGATCGCGCTGTGCCGGCATCCGTATCAGACTGGTTCGCTCTATGCCCTCCCCTACGTCGGCAACTCGCAATTATTTTTTTATCGCAAAGATCTTTTTGAGAAATATTCTTTGAAACCACCCGCGACGTGGCCCGACGTGCTCACGGCCGCGAAAACAATCCAGGAGAAGGAAACTGAAGGCGCGAACGGCGGCAAAGTCTATGGGTACGTGATGCGTGCGGCACAGGGCAATGCGGCCGTTGCCGACTTCATGCCGATCTTCTGGGCCTTCGGCGGCGAGATGTTTGACCCGTCAGGAAAACCGACAGTCAACAGTCCTGAAGGAATCGCAGCACTCGAGCTCATGCTCGAGTTGGGCAAGTACTCGCCTCCGGGTTATGCGAATTTCAATGCTGATGACGTTGGTGCACATCTGTTGCAAGGAACGGCGGCAATGTCGATCAACTGGCCCGCGTGGATCAGTTCGTTTAGTGATGCGTCGAAGTCGAAGGTGATCGGGAAGATGGAGTTCACAACGCTGCCGGGCGCGCAAAAACCGGGGCAGGCGGAGATTGGCAATTGGCTCATCGCGATTCCACGCACTTCGCTGAACGCGGCAGAGGCGTTGGAGTTTTTGATTTGGGCCACCAGCGCGGAACAGATGCGAGCGTCGGCGCTGCGCGGCAATCCGCCCACGCGTAAATCGCTCTTTCAAGATAAAGAATTAGTCGCGAAGTATCCGGCATACCCGGCGCAGTTGCGCTCGCTCGAAAACTCCAGGCCGCGCCCCCGCACGCCTTACTGGAACGAGATTGAAAACGCTTTTGGCATCTTTCTCTCAAAAGCCAACAGCGGCGAACTGCCTCCCGCGGAAGCGATGAACCAGGCGAATGCCGAAATCGAGAAGATTCTTCAGCGCGCACGCTAAGCGCTCCTTGCTGCTCCCGGCTCTCTTCATCGCGCCGGCAATCGCGGTGCTCCTCACGCTTTCGATCTATCCACTCATTTATTCGATAACCATCAGTCTTCAGGTAGAAACCTCTGCCGGTATCGAATGGGGCCTCGGACATTTCGCGCGACTTGCTTCCGACAACTTTTTCCGGACGGCAATGGCCCACACGTTTGTTTATGCCGTGGCCGCGCTGACCTGCGAATTTCTGCTGGGATTGGGATTGGCGTTGTTGCTTAACAGACAGACACGCGGGCGCGGACTGTTTCGCGCAAGCCTGTTAGTGCCGATGATGTTGCCGACGGTTGTGGTCGGCGTTGTGTGGCGGTTGATGCTCAATCCGAATTTCGGCGCGATCAATGGAACACTGAAACAGTTTGGAATCGACACCGAAAGTTTGACCTGGACCGCATCGCCGCGACTCGCGATGCTTTCTGTTATCGCAGTTGACGTTTGGCAGTGGACACCGTTTGTCTTTCTGGTTCTGCTGGCAGGATTGCAGGCGATACCACAAGAGCCTTACGAAGCAGCGCTGATCGACGGTTCGAGCCGGTGGCAAACATTTCGACACGTGACGCTACCGTTGTTGAAGCCCGCGATACTGATCGTGCTGCTTTTACGCACGATGGACCTGCTGCGTGTGTTCGATCAGATCTTCATTCTGACGGAAGGTGGACCAGGCTTTGCGACCGAGACGATAAGTCTCTACATCTATCGCACCGCCTTTCGCTTTTTCGATTTCGGTTACGCGGCGGCGATGTCGTTCGTGTTGCTCGCGCTCACAAACATCATCAGCGTGGTGTACATTCGATTCCTTAGCCACAGATGACGCGGATAAAGAACAGATTTACTTTTTTGCGCATTTTGTGCCTTTTTGTGGTACTCCTTTTTGCGCTGGCCCCCGTGTACTGGATGCTCACGATCTCTCTGAAGACTGAAGTGGACCAGTTCGCGAGTCCTCCGCCTTGGTTCATCTTTACACCCACACTCGAACACTACTACGACGCATTTGTCACGCGCGGTTTCGGACAATACTTGCTGACGAGCGCCATCGTCGCTGTCACATCGACTGCCTGCGCGCTGATCATCGGTACGCTCGCCGCTTACGCTCTCGCACGCTTTGAACTTCCGTGGCAGCTCAACCAGCGTCTCTCTTTATGGATTCTCTCGACGCGAATGTTTCCGGCGATCGTCACTGCGGTGCCGTTGTTTCTCATGATGCGCGATCTGAGACTGCTCAACACACAAGCGTCTTTGATAATCGTGTACACCGCGTTCAACCTGCCGTTCGTAATCTGGATGATGCGCGGTTTCTTCGCAGACTTGCCGCGCGATCTCGAGGAAGCGGCGCTGGTCGACGGTGATTCGCGCATCGGCGCGCTCGTGCGGGTGGTGTTGCCGCTCGTCGCGCCGGGCCTGGCGGCGACTGCCGTGTTCTGTTTGATTGTTTCGTGGAATGAATTCTTGTTTGCGTTGGTATTGACGCAGACCGACGCTTCGATGACGCTTCCGGTCGGGATCGCCGGACGTGTTACGCAGTACGAGATCAAGTGGGGTGTGATGAGCGCGGCGGCGTCAGTGGCGATTGTTCCCATCCTTGTATTCGCACTTGCGTTGCAACGTTATCTCGTGCGAGGTCTGTCGATGGGCGCAGTCAAAGGTTAGCCACAAAAAGGCACAAAGAGGACACAAAAGGAACTTGAGTATTGAGTTCAGAAATGTGAGTAAGCACTATGGCGGAACGTCGGTCGTCGACGATCTGTCGTTGGAGATTCGCGATGGTGAGTTCGTCGTGCTGCTTGGTCCATCGGGGTGTGGCAAGACGACGACGCTGCGAATGCTGGCCGGACTTGAAACTGTTACCTCCGGTGAGATCTATATCGGCGGCGAACGCGTGAACGATGTTCCAACTCAACATCGCGACCTGGCGATGGTGTTTCAGAGTTACGCGCTGTATCCACACATGAGCATCGCTGAAAACATCGGCTACCCGTTGCGCGTGCGAAAGATCGAAAAGAACGAGCGAGCTGAACGCGTGAATCGCGTCGCGGCGATGCTCGAGATCGAATCCTTGCTGGAGCGCAAGCCGCGACAGTTGTCAGGCGGCGAACGACAGCGCGTGGCGCTTGCACGCGCGATCGTGCGCGAGCCGCGTGCGTACCTGATGGACGAGCCGCTTTCGAATCTCGATGCTCGTCTTCGCGTGCAGATGCGTGGCGAGCTAAAGCGGCTTCAGCATCAACTCGGAACGACGACGATTTATGTGACACACGATCAGGCAGAAGCGATGACGCTCGCGTCTCGTGTTGCGGTGATGAGAAAGGGGCGACTGCAACAGTTCGACACGCCAATGAATATTTACAATCAGCCTGCGAACCGGTTTGTCGCGGAGTTTGTCGGAAGTCCGAGTATGAATTTCGTGGAAGGCCGGATTGATCAGGCGAGCGGGACGTTTGTTAATGACTCGCTGCGGATTCCATTGAACGCCTCGCACCTAAGCAAATTATCAGGACAGTCGCAGTTAACGATGGGTATCAGGCCGGAACACATTCAGGTCTTAGCAGGACCTCAGGACGGCGCGCTCGCAGCTAGTATTTACGTTACTGAGTTGATGGGGAACGAAACGTTTGTATTTCTCTCAGTTGGCGAGAACAGATTGATCGCGCGGGCCCCCGCGGACTTCCGCGCTGAAGTGGAAAGCACTGTCTGGCTGCGACTAGCCACAGAAAAAGCACACTTCTTCGATCCGGCGTCGGGCGATCGAACGGCAATATAGCTCTAAATTTTGTGCCTTTTTGTGGCTATTCTTCCCCGATCACCCTCGCCACCGTGGGCCACATCTGCTCCGCCCAAAGTGCGTATCCCTGATCCGACGGATGAAAGCCGTCAGCCGAAAAATACTCCGGATGCGACGGCAGCTCTTTCGTGGTGATCGTGTAAACGTCGAAGACCGTCACTCCGTGTCGGGCCGCAATCTCCTCCAGCCGTTTACTGAACTGAATAATCTGCTGCTGGTACTGTCCCCGCATGGCTCCGGGAATTACCGGCGCGGTCGAAATATCAGGAATGTTCGTCACCACAATCTCCGCATGCGTCTTCTCTTTCAACGTGCTGAGAATCTGATCGTAATTTTTCGAAAACTGGTCCAACGTCATTCTGTGTCCGATGTCGTTGATACCAATGCCCAGCGTCACCAGGTCCGGATTCATCGCGACGCCTTTTTCCAACTGCGCTCGCAGAACGTCTTCGGTGTCCGACCCGCTGATGCACAAATTGTTCAATTTCGACCCCGGTCGCCGTTCAGCCAAACGTTGGAAAAGCCGCGCCACGTATCCACCATTTCTTGCACCCACCCCTGCACCGGTCGAGTCTCCCAGCGCAACGTAAACAATTGGTCCCGTCTTCATCGGATTTTGACCCTCGGCCTCCCTCTGAATCGCGTTCTCATGATTGCACCCGGTCAGGATCGTCAAGATCCAGAAAGTCATAAAAAACGTGCAAAATAATGGGCTCTTCTTCATAGTCCGGTAGGTTTTTGCTAATTTTTCTTGACTTTTATCCCAGCCCCATCTTAATGTGCAAGAGCATCCCTTTGAGCCGAAAAGGGCTGTCTGACAGCTAACCTCGCTAATTGCGGGCTGTCAGCGGCCCAAACCGTGCGGATTTATAAAACCTGTACTCTTCCCCCGACCTTCACACCAGAAATCTATCTGGAATACAACAGTTGTCAGTCAGAACCGATTCGTTAGAAAGGATTCCCGCATGAAGAAGATAACTTTGGCTAGCTGCCTCCTTATCCTAATTGCCCTGCTGGTTTCAGCCCGTTGGGGTACAAAGGCGGACGACGCCCCTCCCGCAGATACGCTTGGTAGTCAGGACACTACCCTTGCGGCTGCTCTATCGCTCCAGGAAATGATTAATCAATCAGACGTGATCGCGATTGGAAGTTGTTCCAACACCCAGAGTGTCTGGGTCGACGGCAGTCTCGTCACCGTGGCTACAGTTTCGGTATCCGAAACCCTCAAGGGAGCGGGATCGGAAACCCTCACGGTCGTTTTACCAGGCGGTATCGACGCTAATCGCAAGATTCCGGTCTCTATGTCTTACCCCGGCGCGCCACGACTTTCGCCCGGTGAAAACGCGTTCCTGTTTTTGACTGCCGAACCCGAGTTTGGAAATAACTACACCGTTGCCGGTTTTTCTCAAGGGAAATTCTCAATAGTGAATGATGAAGACGGGGAACCGATGGTTTCACGCGATCTGTCCGAGATGTCGCTCCGGGGTGATAACGGAGTTCGTCGCGGCCAAACAAACGTGCTTCCACTCGCCAGCTTCAAGGAGCAGGTCAAAGGTTATTTGAAAAACCAATAACCGCGACTGATTCACGACCTCAACCACCAAAGAGTTTCCCGAGGAGGACATATGCAAAGAAAGTTCATTTCATTTTTGTTAACGACATCCATGATTCTGATGAGTGTCGCCAGTGCGCGCGCTGGCAAGTTTGAGACTGTTGACGTTACCGCCGGTACCCCTTCGCCAATCCCTGGTCAAATTTTAGCCAGGGTAATCCAAATCAAGTGGGATCCGCGAGCGATACCCGTTCCTTATCGAATTAACAATACCCTGGACCCGATCCCCAATCCGCTGGGCGCGCCGATCCTGACTGTGGCCCAGATGAGCGCGGGGATCCAGGCTTCGCTCGATGCCTGGAACAATATCCCAACTTCCTATATCGACATGCACGTTGTTGGAACGACCGGTAACACGGGTCTGATCCGGTTCGACATGATCAATGAGGTGACATTTCGGACCGCCACGACTTTCGCCGCCATCGCTTCTTCTCCCTCTACGGCCTTGATACGAGACACAAACCTCGAGGATGGAGACGACATCGATGGTGACGGCGATTCTGACGTGTCAGCAGCACTCACCGTTATTGGCGACGCTGATTCCGACGGCGACAATGAGTTTCCGGCAGGTTTATACAAAGCCGGAACGATCCTGGATAACGATGTTCAGTTCAACACAAAAACCACCAACGGTTTTCGTTTCACGATCGACGATGCCCAGGTAGATACGGTTACGCGCTCAGTAGACCTGGAGTGCGTTGCGGTACACGAGTTTGGTCATTCTATTGGCCTCGCGCACGCAATGAACAACCAAACAAGCGCGAGTGATGGCAATGGCGCAACGATGTTTCCATTGATCGACACTGGTGATCCAGCTGCTGAACTCGCGCAGGCGTCACCGCATATCGATGATATCGCATGGGCGGCGTTCACGTATCCGGAAGGCACGGCAGCTTCTGGTCCGGCAGCGCTGCAATCAGGAGACGTAGCATTCGCTTCTGTTTTCGGATTAATCACAGGTGAATTGAGGCACGGGGTACAGAATCGGCCATTAGCAGGCGGAAGCGTCTTTGCAGTTGACCGCGACCACGGCGACGCTGTGACGGTGGCTGCATATTCCGGCACCACAAACCTTTCGTTCAATCCTGCCACCGGTGGCTTGTTCTTTGTTCCGGCTGCCAATTTTTCTCAGGGAGTTCTGGATGGTAACTACACGATACCGGTTCTACCAGGTAACTACAGTGTTGGCATAGAAGCACTTGACAACAGTCCCAACCAACCCGGGCAAATCAACTTCACGACGCAAATTGGAGCCTTCTACGGTCAACAAAACTTCGTCCAAGAGTTTTGGAACAACAACAGTGAAGCCGCGCTTGAACGCGATCCGGAACAGGATAAAAACGTTCACGTTAATGCTGGACAAACTAATGCGAACACCAACATTATCACGAACAACGTGATCACTGTTGCACCGTTTGGGAACGTCACGAACATCGGGTTTGTCAATCCGCCGGCGGGCGGTTTTATCTACGCTGTCCAATTCCCGGCTTCGGAGATTAGCGCTCTGAATGGTGGAAACCCGACACTCATTCAAATGGGACAGTTCGATACTTTTCTGCTTGATGCGTCCGCTCCTGCACTTTTCGCGCGGGCAATGCTAGCCAGAGGCGTGATTAATCCGGACACTACAGCCACGATCGATCTCGCCAATCCGCTGGACACCGCTGTCACCTTCCTGTCGCAGGACACTGATTTCGGGCCGTTCTACTTCAAGAACCCGCACGACCTCAGTGAAACGATTCGTCAAGGGATTGCGGATGGCTCGATTCAGAACCTGTTTCTGGTGCTTCAGATCCCGGCTGCACCATTCCCGGGCGTGAGCAACCAGCCTCCGTTGATTGGCTTGAGCAGCGTTGCGCCAATTCGAGGCCGGTCGTTCCTCTCCACTAATGGTGGACTTACTTTCAACCGGAGAAACGATTTCAATTTCCGGTTCTCGTTAATCGCTTCGCAGATTCCTCCTACTCCGTAAGAGGATATCTATTCAAAAAAATAGATTGCGCAGGTTGCACCAATTTTGGTGCAATCTGCGCAATTTCTAGATTAAACTACCACCCATGCCGCAGTACGAGCCGGAAGCATGGCGCGACCACGACGAACCCGACGGCGAACCGTCGGTCAAGGAACAGTGCCGCCTGCTTGATCTGCTCGGTCGCATCAACTACAGGATTCTGAGTGGCAACAGGGTTTATGTAGAAGTTGGCGGAGTTGTTTACAAGACTGTGTATGGCGGTTACTGGCGCAGCGTCTTCACAGGTATCGAGCATTACCTGCTTCACTGCGAGCAAGTGTCGAGTGCAGTGTGGAAAGAAGAGCAAACAACCGCGGTAGATTTACCAATCGCGTATTCGAATGGCGGTTGGACCACACGCGGGCATTCCCTTTTCTTCATCCTCAACCGCGACTAGGGCCACGAAAAAGCACACAAAGGGTTTCTGCGAGTGTTGAGATCAGGAGATCTGCGTCTTCGATCGAGAATGGCATTGGTGGTCGGATCTTGAGGACGTTGTGTGATGGTCCATCCGTGCCAAACAGAATTCCGTGCTCGCGCATTTGATTCACGATGCGGTTTGCTTCGCTTGTCGCGGGTGCGTTGCCGTTTCGCAGCTCGACGCCGAGGAACAGACCTGAGCCGCGTACATCGCGAATGATTTCGTGCCGCTGTTGCAAGTCGCGCAAGCCGCTGAGTAAGTGTTCGCCAACTTGCAGCGCATGTGACTGTAGTTTCTCTTCCTGAACAACTTCCAGCACCGCTAGACCAATCGCACACGAAACGTTGTTACCGCCGAACGTGCTGAAGAATTCCATCCCGTTGTCAAATGATTCGGCAATGTCAGGCGTCGTGATGACGGCGCCGATCGGATGGCCGTTGCCGATCGGTTTGCCGAGAACGACGATGTCTGGAACGACTCCATACTTTTCAAACGCCCAGAAGTGCGTTCCGATTCGACCTAAGCCGGTTTGAACTTCATCGGCGATGCAAACTCCTCCGGCAGCGCGCACTGCGTCGTAGACGTTTTCGAGATAGCCGTCAGGCAGAATGATCTGTCCTGCGACACTCGGCATTGATTCGGCGATGAACCCGCACAGAGGTTTCAATTGGGCGGCTAAATTCGCGACGATCTGTGCGTCGTCTTGTGTCGTCGGAAGCGGAACTTTATGCACCCACGCAGGTGGTCCATCGCCGCCTGGACCGTCGTGCTTGTATGGACTGATGTCGATCAGCGTCGTGGTGTTTCCGTGGTACGCGTGTTCGAGCACGATCAGGTCGCGTGCTTTGGTGTGAGCGCGTGCGAGTCGCAGGGCGAGCTCGTTGGCCTCGCTGCCCGAGTTGACGAAGAAACAAACGCTCAACGGCTCGGGCAGCGTAGCAGTTAACCTTTCCGCATAACGAATGATTAGATCGTTGAGATATCGCGTGTTCGTGTTGAGCAACGCCATCTGCTCTTGACCTGCTGCCACCACCTTCGGATGGCAATGCCCGACATGCGCGACGTTGTTATACGCGTCGAGATACCGCCGCCCCTCGTCATCAAACAAATACTGCATCTCGCCGCGCACGATATTCAGCGGCTTCTCATACGCGATGCTGAGGTTCCGCCCGAGCAGCCGCCGCCGCGCCTCCAAAATGCTTCCTATCCGTGTCATCTGCTTAAATCCGCGTGTAACCTCGGTAAATTTTCTTCGATGGCTCGCTGGCTGATCCGCAAATACTCGTTCTCCGGACGCTGTCGTTGTTGATACGCCGCGAGGCAAACGCTCATACAAAGCCGCATCAACACCAGCGGCCACAACGTTTCGAGCTCGTTGTCGAGCAGTGGGAACTCACTTCGATAACCTTCGATGACTCGATTTGCAGCTTCACGCGGATCCGCTTTATCAAGCACGACGTAAGCGATCGCAATCGCTACGTTCCCGACAGTGTAGCTGTAAACCATGTCTCCGAAATCAAGCAGCCCAACGACTTCCATGCGTTCGGGATCGACGAGCACGTTGTAATCGTTCGCGTCTCCATGAATCACACTTCGCCGCAGTGCGGGATCGAAATCAATCCGGCATTGGGCAACAAGCTCGCGTAAACTCGGATCCCTGATGAGTACACCATACTCGCTCAGTATTCGATTTCCGTTTGCTAAGTCCCAATGGAAGTCACGATGCACCGCCGGGTGATCAAAATCTGCAAGCGCCCGCTCCAACGCACCGAGCTTCCGGCCAAGATCGCGCAGCAGTTCACTCGACTGCGGCTTGACTTCTCCGAGCGGTACACCGGGAAGATAACGCACCACGCGCGCAAAATGCATTGCGCCGTTTGGACCGTGAACGCTAACGATTTGTTCGCCCGAACGCCCCGGCACCAGACGCTGGCAAAATGAGACTCGCTTCCTCAAGTGCGTCAACACCGCATTCTGCGCTTCTAAAAATGCCGGCGCCTCCAGCGCGTTCGCGATTTTCAGGACAAACTTTTCACCCGCGCCATTCGTTAACAGAAAGTTCTGGTCGCGTTCACTCGGCAACGGACTAGCACTCGCGCGAATGCCGAAATATCGATCAGCAACCGCCGCGGCCGATTCGACGTCAAAAGCGGGAGTGTGTTCCAGAAGATGCATCTTCTCTGCGGCCCTCTGCGTATCTCCGCGTCCTCTGTGTTAAGAATACTCTTTAACGCAGAGAACGCGGAGATACGCAGAGGGCCCCAGAGAAAACATTTATAATTTGACGGCTATGACTCAACTAATCTCCACCATCGCAATCGCAATGGGCGCTTCGTGGGTGTCGGGCATCAATCTCTACGCGAGTGTTGCCACCCTCGGTCTGCTGAGCCGCTTCGCGAACTTGCGGCTCCCGGGCGAACTCGAGGTGCTTACGAGTTGGTGGGTCATCGGCGTGGCCCTTGCCCTGTACGTCGTCGAGTTCGTCGCCGATAAAGTCCCCTACGTCGACAGCACCTGGGACGTCATTCACACCTTCATCCGCGTTCCCGCAGGCGCCGTTTTGGCAGCGAGCGCTTTCGGCGACTTCGATCGAAGCATACAAATGATCGCACTACTGCTCGGCGGCGGTCTCGCGCTTAGTTCTCATGGAACGAAAGCCGCGACGCGCGCGATGTTGAATACGAGCCCCGAACCTGTTTCGAACGTTGTCGCGAGCATCCTCGAAGATATCGTGGCCGTGCTTTCCGTGATCTGCTCTGTGTTCGTCCCCGTGTTACTGTTCGTCATAGTCGGTGTAGGTTTAGTAATATCTTTCCTCGTCTTCAGACGAATAGTTCGATTCTTCCGGCAGGTCGCAACCAAATTTCGCGGTTGGTTCGCGCCTGCTACGTCATAGTTTCCACAATTAAACAGACATCACGGAGGGCGATTAATGCTGCGGTCCGGTTCTCTCTTGCTCTTGACGTTTCTCTTGCTGGCGATTCCTGTTCGGTCACAGTCTCCTGAGTTCTTCAACGGTCTACGCTATCGCCTTGTTGGACCATCGAGAGGCGGGCGCGTCACCACGGTCACTGGTGTTCCTTCACAACCAAAGACCTTCTACATGGGCGTCGCGAGCGGAGGTTTGTTTCGCACCACCGACAACGGCGCGACCTGGACATCGATCACTGACGGAAAAATTCCACTCGGCTCGACCGGATCTGTAGCCGTCGCCGATTCCGATCCGAACATCATTTATCTCGGCACGGGTTCAGACAGCGTGCGCAGCAACGTCTCAACCGGGCGCGGAATGTACAAATCAACCGACAGCGGCGAGACGTGGAAGTTTATCGGTCTTTACAACGCAGGACAGATCGGAGCAGTCCGCATTCATCCCACGAATCCGAACATCGTCTGGGTCGCAGCCGGCGGCGACATCTTCAAGCCGAACGATGAGCGTGGCATCTTCAAAACCACTGACGGCGGACAGACGTGGCGCAAAGTTCTCTTCATCTCTGACGCCGTCGGCGCGATGGATGTCGAGTTACAGCCCGGCAACCCAAATGTCATTTATGCGTGGATGTCGCGGCTCGAGCGCAAGCCGTGGACGATCATCAGCGGCTCGCGCGAAGGTGGTTTTTACAAGAGCACAGACGGCGGCGAACACTTCTCGAAGATCACCACCGGACTTCCCACTGAGTTGATCGGCAAAGGCAATCTCGCCGTCACCGCTGCCAACCCGAATCGCGTTTACGCGCTGGTCGAAGCAAAACCCGGTGGCGGTTTCTATCGCTCCGAAGACGCCGGACAAACGTGGGCTTTGATCAACTCACAAGGCGCACTGATCCAGCGGCCGTTCTACTACACGACCCTCGGCGCCGATCCCTCCAACGCTGATGTGATCTACGCCGGCGCTGAAGGCTTCTTCAAATCAACCGACGCAGGCAAAACGTTTACACCGTTTCGCACGCCGCACGGCGACAATCACGACATCTGGATCAATCCGAAAGACAGCCAGATTATGATCCAGGCTAACGACGGCGGGGCTAATATTTCTTCAGATGGTGGCAGGACATGGTCGACGCAAATGAATCAGCCAACCGCCGAGATTTACGGCATCTGGTTCGACAATCAGTTCCCGTACAAACTCTACGGTGCGCAGCAGGACAACACGACGCTTATCATCTCGAGCCAGGCCGAGCCTTTTGCGACGACCGACTGGCGCACTGGTCCAGGTTGTGAGACTGGTCCAATCATGCCGCATCCCGCGAACCCGGAGATCGTCTACGGCTCGTGCAAGGGCCAGTACGGCGTGATGAATCTCAAGACCGGACAAGAGAAGAGCTACTGGATCGGAGGGCAGTCGCTCTATGGAAATCCCGCGAGCGATCTGATCTATCGCATGCAGCGCGTGTCGCCGATGGCTACGTCGCCGCACGATCCTGAAGTGCTTTACTACGGATCTCAGTACGTGCATCGCACGCGAGATAAAGGTGTGACGTGGGAAAAAATCTCACCTGATCTAACGGCGCGTCCTGAGTGTTGCCAGGGCGTCAGCGGCGAACCGATCACACGCGACGTCACTGGCGAGGAGTTTTACAGCACGCTTTACGCGATCACCGAGTCGCCGCTCGAGAAGGGCGTCATCTGGACCGGAGCGAATGACGGTCCTTTTTACGTCACTCGCGACAACGGCAAGAAGTGGATCAACGTTACGCCGAAAGATCTACTACCCGGTGGGCGCGTGCAGTTCATTGAAGCGTCGCCGCATCGCAAGGGCTCTGCGTATTACGCGGTCTATCGCTGGTTGCTCGGTGATTATCAGCCGTACATCTACAAAACAAACGATTATGGCGCTACCTGGACCAAGTTAACCGACGGCAAGAATGGCATTCCCGCTGACTGGCCCACGCGCGTCGTGCGCGAAGATCCGGATCGTGAAGGATTGCTTTACGCGGGCACTGAGTTCGGAATGTTTATCTCCTTCGACAACGGTGGTCGCTGGCAACCGTTTCAACTGAACCTGCCGAATGTTCCGATCACTGATATCAAGGTGCATCGCAAGGACCTCGTTGTTTCAACGCAAGGCAGAGCTATCTGGATTCTCGACAATCTCACGTCGCTTCATCAGCTTTCTTCGCAACTGAAACCTTCCGAGGTGCACCTGTTCAAACCGCGCGACGGGTACCGCACCAGGGTTGGTCCAACCAATCTCGGACCAGTTATCGAATACTATTTACCGTCAGCGACAGAGCAGGCAGTCGTCGTCGAGATACTCGATACGAAAGGAAATGTTCTCAACAGTTACAACAGCGAAACGCCGCCGCCGCGTGCGGGCCGTGGTGGTGGTCCAGGTATGCCCGGCGCCGGCACGGCCGGTCCGGAATCCGATCCGGATGCTGCGCCCACGCGACGTCAGCCGCCTCCACCAAGAGCGACGAAAGTGGCGGGCCTCAATCGCTTCGCATGGGACGTGCGAAACCAGGCAGGTGTGACGCTGCCGCCGGGTCAATATCAAGTCAGGCTTAAAACTGGCGCCGTGAGTCAAACGCAACCTTTTAATGTGGCAATCGATCCGCGTGTCGCCGCCGACGGCGTTACAGTCGCTGACTTGCAGGAGCAATTTGAGCACAACATGCGGATGCGAGAGTTGGTGACGAGCGTCAATCAACTTGTAACGAGAATAAGAGAAGCACAAAACAAGTTGCGCACCTCAGGAGGTGATCCGGCGCGCGTAACTGCACTGGCCGCAAAACTCTTAACCGAGCCGGTGCGCTACGGTAAACCGGGACTGCAAGCACACGTCACTTACCTCGCAGGCATGACGACAAACGTGGACCAGAAGATCGGTCGCGATGCAATCGAGCGCTACGAAGTCCTGAAAAAAGAGTTCGACGCGTTGCGCCAGGAAGCGGACCAGGTACTCGGACCATCAGTATCGACAACCAGCGCCCCACCGGAGTAATCTTTGCAAGGCGGCGCTCCTCGGCCGCCTTTTTGTGCCTTATTTCCTTTGTGCCTTTTGTGGCCCGTGAATCCCCCATGAAACGCAGAACGTTCCTCCAAATGTCGATTCCCGTCGCGGCGGGCCTGGTACTGCCTGCGTGCAAGCGAATCGAAGGCTCCGTAGAAAAGCCGGTCCTGTCGATTGTTCTTCGCGGCGGGCGATCGTTTGTCGATGGTCGCTGGCAAACGATGGATATCGGTATCGATGATGCAGGCAGGCTGCGTTTCGGAACCGCCCTGCGCGGTACAGAGACGCTGAACGTAAGTGGCCGTGTCGTTTCGCCGGGCTTCATCGACATCCTCGCCGACAATTCGATGTCGCCTGAAACTACATACGCAATTTTCGAGAAGTACAAAGTCTCGGATGGTGTGACGACGGCGCTCCAGATGCACGGTGGTAGTGCGGATTGCGGTGCTTACTACCGAAGGTTTGCGCGTCTGCCACACTCGATCAATTACGGTGTGTCGACCTTCGTGATGGGAATCCGCGCGCGCTCCGGTGGGACGCGTCAAGTCGAAAAGAGCCTTAACGAAGGCGCCCTCGGCGTTTCTCACAGTCTCGAATATCAGCCTGCGCCATACAAGGAGATGTTGGAGTACGCGAAGCTCGCGAAGAAATATGACCGTCCGATGTTTTTGCACCTGCGCTACTCGTCGAAGGAGAAGGAGCTGGAGGGAGTCGACGAAGCAATCCGGCTCGCGAAAGACACTGGTGCGCGTGTTCACATCGATCATCTTCACTCAACCGGCGGCACATTTCACATGGAGCAGGCGCTGGAGAAGATTCGCGCGGCCAACGCTCAGGGCTTGACGATCACCACTTGCGTTTATCCATATTCCTACTGGGCCACTTATCTTTCGAACAACCGCTTCGGTGCCGGCTGGCAAGAGCGCTATGGTCTTTCGTACAGCGATCTCCGGATCGTTGGCAGCTCCGAACGACTGACCGCGCGAACCTTTGCACACTATCGAAAGACTTCAGCGCTCGCCGCTGTTCCGGAAGGCACGATGCCTTTGGACCAGACTGTCGACCTCGCGCTTAAAGAGAGTTTTTGCATGATCGGTTCTGACGGCGGTATTCAGTTTGAGCCGCGTGCGAATTCGCATCCGCGTGGCGCTGGTTGCTTTGCCACTGCCATCCGACATGCGCTCGACATCGGAATGCCGCTTGAAAAAATTCTGGAGAAGATGACGAGCTTGCCGCGTAGCGTGATGCTGCCTGCACTGAGAGAGCGCGGGATCCTGGAAGAAGGCGCGATCGCAGATCTGACTGTATTTGACACGGCCACGATTCGCGGGAATGCGACCGTCGACAACCCGAATCAGTTCTCCTCCGGAATCGATCTCGTGATCGTCAACGGCAAGATCGCGTTCAGGGATGGCAGACTCGGTGCAAAAAACGGTGCCGCGGTCAAGGCTTGAGCTTTGTGTCTTTTTTTGGGCCTTTTGGTGGCTACAACAACTTGCCTAACGCGTACGGCAGCATCTTACGCCACCATGGCCAGTCGTGGTCCACATCCTGTCCCCACAAGTCCAGCGTATTAGGAATGCCTTTCGCGTTGAGAATATCCGAGAGCGCACGGCTGCGTTCGGGCGCTTCGTAATTTCCCTGCCCTGACATGATCAGGATCGCGTCGGCTTTCTGAAGCAACGGCAGGTAGTAGTCGTCGTTGAGGTTTGAAAGATAGTCGACGGGGTTGTTGAAGTAAACGTTGTCGTCGTAGTGCCCCTTTAAATAAGAGCGCACATCGTAACTGCCGCTCATCGCAATTACACCGCGAAACAGATCTGGATGTTTGAAGTAAGCGTTGGCTGAAAGAAACGCCCCGAGACTCGCGCCTGTGGTTATGGGCCGGTTCTCGCCGTCGCCGCAATCCTTACGAATCAACGGCAACACTTCGTCGGTGATGTAACGATCGTAGCGCGTGAGTAACTCCGCTTTGAGGTGTGGAGGCATCTGTTCGTTGAGGAGGCTGTAACGGTTCACACTATTGATCGAGTACGCGCGCAGTTTTCCGGCTTCGATGAAGGACTTGATTGCGTCGACGAGGTAGAAGCGCTCATATTCGAGGTAGTCGGCGGCAGCCGTTGGGAACATGAGTAGCGGGGGGCCACCGTGTCCGTAAGCGACGAGGGGCATTTCCATGTTGAGGTTTGGGCTAAACCATGCAGTGGTGCGGCGTTCCATTGGAGAACCTTTCGTGTTGGGGAATACGGGCTGGAGATATTCTCGCAGATTGATTCGGAGCGCAAGTTTAGCGGGGGTCGGCAGCGGTTGACGCTCGAAAACCCTTCTGCTATAAAAACGCTTCGCGCCCTGCACATAGTTTAGGTAACTATGTGAGGGCGCTTATTCCGCAGTAGCTCAATGGCAGAGCATTCGGCTGTTAACCGAAGGGTTGTAGGTTCGAGTCCTACCTGCGGAGCCAGATAGGACGAAGGTCGCTGGAATCGGCTCCAGCGGCCTTTTCTCTTTCCCAAGTAGTGTTCGTAAGGACGTGCCACCGCCGCTTCGCGCCGGTTGGCACGCCGCTCACGTCAACGTCAGGCATTTGAACGATGGGCGCTAGTGTCGAACGAATTTTGAGGGAGCCTACGCGCAGGTGGATACGCCAGCCCGGTGCTTCTGCCGAGGAGATCGATCGTTTGCTGGCCGCGACCCCCTGTCCGTTGCCGCAGGCGCTCGTCGACCTCCTGCGTCTTTCGAACGGTGGTGAAGGGGATCTTGCGCTACCACCCCGATTCTTCATGCTCGATTCCGTGTCTGAGATCATCGAAGGGTTTCGAGACGCGTTCCTCAACGAGGAGTTCCCTGGTTTTCTCTTCTTCGGAGGAAATGGCGGGATCGAGCGAATCGCACTCGACGTTCGAGCGGGCACTCCAGTCTTCCCGGTGGTAATGATCGACCCCATCGCCGGCTCTGACAGCGCCGAGGAAATCGCTCCAGATTTTTCGACGTTTGTGACAGCCATCGGTCTGGAGTATCGCGATAATGAAAGCCACTAAACGTTTTGCGCAACTGCTGGCAGAAATTGAGCATTCCGTTATGGGTGTCAAAAGCAAGTTGCAAAGATTGTCCATTATGGGCTACGACAGCTATACGCTGAACGCTAAGCAAATGAGCGAGCAGCTCGACATCACTTATGCCTCGGCAAGCACTCTTGCCAAGAGCCTCGAAGAAATAGGGATATTTAAAGAGATTACGGGTTTCAAGAGGAATCGTCTGTTTCTGTTTGCCGAGTATGTCGACCTGTTTTCAAGAAGCGAATAAACTCAGTCTTATGTCGCAGAAACCAGCACTGGCAGATCGTTCCCTCAAACGCGGTAGACTGCGTATCGGCAACGACTGGAACGCAATCACCATCATTGCCCTTTCCCAATCCAATCCGCTGAAGGCCGTGGCAGAGCTGGTAGAGAATTCTATCGATGCCCGCGCAACCAGTGTCTCGATCACTCGCGGTCGGAGCGAAGGCAATTACTATTTGGAAATCCGTGACGACGGGCAAGGCATACCGCGTGCTGACGACGGACGTCCGGATTTCCGCTACGTGGCCACACACATTTGCGATTCAGTAAAGCGACGATTGAAGGTGGAAGGAGTTTCCGGGCTTCAAGGGGAGTTTGGCATCGGGCTGCTTTCCTTTTGGACCCTGGGAGAAGAATTGACTCTTACGTCAACGGGCGCCGACGATCGTGCCTGGCAGATGGTCATGAGAAAAGGTGACCCCGGGTACACGGTAAAAGCCAGGCGCACACTTTTCGCCGAGCCCGGAACTCAGTTGCGAATAAACAGGTTGCTTGAAGGAATTCGCTCGCTCTCCGGAGAAAAAATTCAGTGGTACCTCGCCGCCGAGTTGCGCGACAGAATTCGTCACTCCGGCGTGCGGATTACAGTTATCGACAAGATCGCTCGAAAGCAGTATGCCGTCGAACCGCGACAATACGAAGGCAGATTGCTGCACCACTTGCCTGCTGTTCGTGCGATGGCAGGCGATGTGTACGTTGAGCTTTATATGAATGAGCCCAAGGAAACAAATCGCGTCGCGCTGTTTCGACACGGCACACGTGTGTTTGAAGACATTTCCGTAGTTGACGAACTCGCGAAGCCACCCTGGACCACACGTTATCTTCAGGGGCACATCGATGCACCCTTCATCAATTTAACGCCCGGAACCCGCAGCGGCATCATCCGCGATGAAGCGTATGCAGCACTTTTAGACGCTCTCAGTCCTCTGGAAACAAAGCTGACAGAGATACTTGAAGCGCAGCGTCGCGCCGAAGAAGAGCAAGCAAGTCGAGAATTGTTGCAGACAATCCAGCGGGCGTTTCGCGAGGCATTCCTGGCGCTTCCGGCTGAAGAATACGATTGGTTTGATATCCACTCCCGTACTCAGCGCGGATCGGGTGCGAGTCTGCGCAACGTTGGGACTACTGAAAAAGTGATTCCCGGTGTGACGGAGGGAGAAAACGGTAATGGGAAACAACGTCAGTTTTTCGAGTTCGCTGGTCCGCTTTTTACCGTGGCGATCTCACCAGCCTCGAGTGTTGTGCGAGTAGGCGAACAGAGAACACTGCGTGCGTTACCTTACGATCGATCTCGTCGCCGAGTTGAAAGCGATCTGACGTTTGCGTGGGAAGTAATAGAAGGCGGTGGAGCCCTGGAACAGCGACACGATCAAGTCGCGACGTTTATTGCTCCCGCTGAGCCTGGTCTGGTGCGCGTCAAGGTGATGGTTTCTCAAAACGACATTGAGCGATCGGCGGAAGCGTTAATAACAGTGACGCACGAACTCTTGTCACAGGTGGGAACAACCGTGGTCGAGTCTCAGGGCTTACCGGGCTACACTTTCGAAAGCGCCCCGGGGGACTCGTGGCGCTCGAGATTTGACACGAGCCGCAACGTCATCGTCATCAATAACGGGCACCGTGACTTTGTCTACGTGGCCCGGACCAGGACGCTTAAACTTCGCTATCTGATTCGCTTGTACGCCAAGGAACTGGTCCTTAAAAACTTCGTGGGCTTACCACCGGACCAACTGCTTGAAAGAATGGTCGAATTATCACTGAGAACTGAAGAGAACCTGTAGTTCACTCAGCTTTACACCGAAGGTCAACAAGAAGTTGCGAAGATTGTCCAACTGTGGGGAGCCACGATTTTACGAAGGCCGCTGGAACGCTCCAGCGGCCTTTTCCCCTTGTCACTTCAACCTCTCACGAAGAGTTTCTGCTGCTCATATTTCACGGCACTCGATGGTTCTTGAATTCGCGCGTCATGCGAAATGTGACAAGTCCAGCAGATTTTTCGAGCTGCAACCGCCAGGGAAAACGGTTAACTTTCATCTTTTATTGCCCACGTAGCAATATATTCACCGAGCTCTCCCCTCTTGCTAATAAAAGTAACAAGTTTGGCCGCTTGTTGCTCTAGATACCCCACGAGACCTCCGCGGTCGGGAACTAAACTTCTTCCGGAGAAGACGTACCAGATGACAGGATGCAGTCCATTTTTGCCGAGTAGCTTTTTGAGCGAGCCGGGCGTGAAACCAAAAACATGATAGGGTGAAAAAGTCGGGGCAAGGTTAACCACCCAATCTCGTAACCTGAACCTGTAATAGAGGTTGCCGGCGATAAAATAGAGGCCTCTCTCATTTGGTACGTCAACGAAGAGAGCGCCTCCCGGTTTTAGAATACGTGCAATCTCTTCAATCACTTCAGCCGGATTGTAGAGATGTTCGAGTACTGCACCCAGGACCACTGCATCAAACGTATTCTTGTTAAAGCGACATTCTTGAAGTGGTTTTTGGATAACCTCGGCCTGCGAATACCGAGCAGCATATTCTGCGAAGTCAGGTGACGTCTCTATCCCGACCGCAGTCCATCCGTCTTCCCTTGCGACGCGCAGCAATTCCCCTCGGCCGGAGCCAATATCGAGCAGCATTCCCTTTTTGATCTTCAACTCCCGCAACTGTTGCATCAACATTGATGCATATTGAAGTCTGTCGCTTTCCTCGTGATGATGAAAGTAGTCTTCAGGCGGAACCGCATAGTGTTGTTCAAGTCCACCAACGGGCACCGGCATCGGATTTGGAAAGATCAACCCACACTTCCCACACCTCCATACCTGACATTCGATGCCGAGATTCTGACGATGCGCCGCGCCGCCTCTCCGGCCGAGATACTTGCTAGGTGGCACTTCGCAAATCGGGCAATCTTGCGGCACCCAGCTATACATGTCTTGTCCTGTCATAAGAGTTTTCGAATCAATCTTACGAATTAGGTGAATAATGTACTACTCAAAAACATAAAGTTGACTGGAAGAATATTGAGAGACAGGCTCTCAAAGATAATTAAACAAGGCCGCTGGATAAGTCCAGCGGCCTTATTTCTTTGCTAAGTTGTGTTCGTTACAACTACTACTTAACCGCGCGCCGCGAAAGCAGAGTCTTTGCTTCCGCGGCTACGGTTCTATTGTTAGTTGGTGAGGGTTACGGCGCTCGCGTCTATGCCGCCGAAGGGCGACTTCACGCAGACCTGAGTGGGCGGTGTAATGTTCCTCTGCCGGAACGCCCACGTGCCGTCGACCGAACTCACTGCGGCCGTGCCCAACTGCGTGCCGACACACTGGGTGCCAGCCGCGTCGAGTCCGCCGGAGAAGACGGTAACGCTTGCGGCGAACTGGCCCTGCGGGTTGCGGGCATTCTGACCGTCGACGCGAAGCTCACGGTTGCCAGTTCGGCCTTCGGTCTTTGTGATAGCAACACCGTCCTGACCAGGCAAGGCTTTAACAAACTCGGTTTCCACGAGCGTGCCAAAAATCACATTCTGCGCGGCGTCAAAGTAGCCACCGACACTGATGTCTTCGCCTTCATGGCTCGCCAGGTCCGTGATGGTGAGCTGGTTGGCACCGACGTCGAGGATGTCCTTCGGGAATCTCGGATCAGTGTTCATGCGAACCAACCCACCGTTAACGCGGAAGCTGTCGGCAGCCGGATCGACATCCGAAAGCAGTCCCACAATTACGTTTTCGGCTAACTCGACGAACACCCGCGTAGCGTTCATCGATACACAGTTTCCGCTCGGCCCCTGGCTGAAAATAATGTCACCGGAAGCAATGACGGTGCCGCCGATGATGCTGCGTTGCGCTTCCAGCGTGGCGTCGGTCAAATTCGCAAACGTTATGTTGCCCGTCAGATCGAGGTTCCGCGTCTCGACGAGCACCGTCGTCGGTATGAAGATCGTCATGCCGTTGGCAGTGATCGTGCGAGCAGTGTTGTTGTACGACTGGATTTTGCCTTCGACCTCGAAGACAAGCAGGGCCGGATCAGCCGGCGGCGCTATGTCTACGGGCGTGCAAGGGGCTTGGGCCATCGCAGTCATGGAGGTTAGTACAAACAGGCAAATCATCATGAGAGCCGGTTTGAGTAGAGGGATTGTGAACTTCTTGTTAGGGGTCATTCTTGTCTTTCCTTTTTTATATGAAGTATTTTCGTGCCCAGGATCAGGTGAGAACTCGGGCGACGCACCGGCAGCAACCTTCATGCCCCGAGCGCCAATCAGGCCATTTGCAGTGACATTTGTTTTTCGTCACTCACACGAGGAGAAAAATGTGTCCCGCCATGGATCACAAATTAACGGGTTTGTTTCGCTTTGAATGTGGTTCGTCGCTTCGAGAGGTGGCGATCAGCATGCGATGTCGAAATGTTTTTCTCTCATTCCACATTAAGCTTTAGGGACGGAACATTTAAGAAAAAGGAGACGAACTTATGTCAGCCAACGCAGTCCCCGTAACACCGTCAGGTTTAACTCCCGCTGCTGCGCTTGCCACTCTGGGAACAATCGTTCTCGATCCGGGCCACGGTGGAACCCAGACCGTCGGCGGCAGTAAAGCAAACAATGCCACCAGCTTCACTGGCGTGAAAGAGAAGAAACTCACCCTCGACTTCTGTATGGTCCTGCGAGATTCTCTGCAAACGTTGGCGCAACAGAAGAATAAACAGATCAAGGTTGTCCTGACACGCACGGACGATGTGAATATCGGCATTGCCGCGCGATCCAAGTTTGCTGCGACTCACAAGGCCGACCTGTTTCTCGCCCTGCATTTCAATGGACTCGAAGATCGCACAGTCCGCGGGGTCGAAACGTACTTCAAAGAGATTGGAAATCTTAACCTGGCGGATGATAAAGACTTCGCGACCAGGGTGAATAACTCACTCTTCGCTTCGCTCAAGTCGATCGACACTCAGGCGAAAAATCGCGGCGTCAAACCCGACACCGACTCTGGTCCAGGCAGCTTGCCTCTTTTGAAAGACGATCGGCTTGGAAATGTGAACCGTCCAAAGAAGTGCAGGGCGTGTTACGTTGAGCTTGAATTCATCACGAACAAAAGAGTCGATGAGCTTCTGATCTCGGGTCCGAATGCGTCGCAGAACGTCCGCACGGTCATGGGTAACCTGGCCAGTACTCTCATCGACTACCTGGAGATGATTGCTTAAGCGAAGCACAAAGTTCTACCTGCGCTTCATTTGTGCTCGCTGACTCGCCATGCGCGAGAGAGTCTTCCATTTCTTCTTTTCAACGATCGCGGATCTAATATCCTGCTTACGCGCGAGATACGTCAGCTCCTTCTTTAACTTCTCATAGCTTTCATACCTTGCTGCGTCAATCGCGCCTTCATCCAATGCCTCACGGATCGCACATCGCGGCTCATCCTGATGCCGGCAATCGCTGAAGTAACATTGGCTGGCCACGGTCTCAATGTCAGCAAACGCGATCTCCAAGCCACCCGCTGCATCCCAAAGCTGCAACTCCCGCATGCCGGGAGTGTCGAGTACGAGTCCTCCCTGCGGCAAGACGATCAATTCTCGGTGTGTCGTCGTGTGCACACCGCGTCCATCGTGCTTCCGTATTTCTTGTACCCGGAGATGTTCACGGCCAAGCAAGTAATTTACGAGAGTTGATTTTCCTACTCCGGACGAACCCAGAAAGGCCACGGTCTGTCCGGCTTTGAGATAGCGCGCTAACTCGTCCAGTCCCTCTCGCTTTACAACACTTACAGCGTGAATTGGCACGTCACCTACTACGGCTTTTATTTCCCGAGTTCGCTCTTCAACCTCGTCACACAGATCCGACTTGCTCAGGACGATGATTGGACGAGCACCACTCTCCCAGGCGACGATCAGGTAACGTTCGACACGTCGTGGGTTGAAGTCTTGATTGAGCGACGTGACGAGAAAAACAGTATCGATGTTCGATCCGACGATCTGTTTTTCAGTGCGAAAGCCTGCCACCTTGCGCGTGAACTTGCTCTTCCGCGGCAAGACAGCATGGATCGTTACTTTGTCGCTTTCCGGGGACCGCCGAATTACGACCCAGTCTCCAACTACGGGTAAGTCTTCTCGGTCCAAAGCTTCGTGCCGAAGCCTTCCAGCGATCTCGCCGAGCACCTCTCCCCATTCACTGTAGATCCGGTAGAAGTGTTTGTATTCGAGCGCGACGCGACCGGCAGCGTAACCATCAGCCGCGTAAGATTGAAAATGGTTTGCGAAGAATTCATCCCAGCCTAAGGTATTCATTGTCCACTCCTAAAGAAAACGTGCCAGTTCGACACCGTGATACGGCGGTCGAGACACTACGAGGTATGCTTGGATTAGTTGGTTTTGGAATGGATGAGTTACCGTGCGGCTACACGCCGCGCGCAACTCACTTTTTTAGAGGACAATCATAGGCTACCAAGTTGCGGATTCTAGCAGGTATTACGATGCAGAGCCATGTCTTAATTCCTCTCTGCGAATCTCTGCGATCCTCTCTGCGGTAGAAGAAGCCGTAAAAGTATAAACCGCAGAGGCGCAGAGGATCGCAGAGATACGCAGAGGGGAAATTAAGGCACTACACGACTTGGATTCAAACTGACGGACTTACTTATCGCGGTAGGACCACGTCGAATGTTCCTCGTTCGCCAGGGCGCAGAGACACACGTTGCATCCGAGGGGCACGCTCCTCGATCTCAGGCTTTAGCAGCGTGCTCCCTTGCACACCGGGCGGCAGGAGAAACACCAGGTACTCACCCGGAGCACCAACAATCGTGCACCTGCCGTTACTGTCAGTCACGCCGAAAAGCTGAGCTTCTTTCCGAATCCATCGCGCCGGGTCAGACGGCACCAGTGTCATCACGACATCCGCTGCCGGTTGTCCTCCACTCGTCCGAACCCGAATATTGAACGTTGCAACTCGAGGAGAGATGACGATCTCTACGCCTTCGACATTTGCTTCAACGCCAATCTCGAGCGGCTCACGTAACAAATCTTTCCCTTTCCACGTAATCGACTTCAAATAGAAAAGCGGGGCTTCTGCCGGAGGGTTGATGTAGAAATACAATTTTCCTGGCGGCACGTTGCGGATCACGAACCTGCCGCGCTGCACGATAGCGTCGGCCAGAGTCTCCTCACGCAGTCCTTCGCTTTGCAGGCCCACAGAAATGTTGCCTGGCAACGGCCCACTCTCGACAGCGATTGTCCCCGACACTTTCGAATCACCACCAACCTCGACCAAAACGTTCGCGACGTCGCCGCCTGAAATCTCGACCTCTTTTTCCGTTGCGCCGTAGTTCTTTGGTTCTGACGCAACCTCGCCGTATCCAGCGTGTGGCTTAATTACGATTATGTACTTGCCATCAGGCACCAGCGTGAAGCGCCAGCGACCAAGCTCATCTGTCGTTACGCCTGGCATTCCCTCGGAGTAAGGCCAGAACAACGTCCCACTTAAGTTTTCGTATGTCTCTTTCCTGATGATGTGAACTCTGGCTCCCGCAACCGGGCGATCGTCGTCACGTGCTTTAACAACGCCGGACACTTTATGCATCTGTCGCTCGGCGAGCGTGACGTCTATGCCGGTCCGCTCCTCGCCCGTCGCAACGCGAACGACTGTTGCCTGCGTCAGAAGCGCGGTCGATGGATGAAAGGTCATAGCGAGCATGCTGCCGACCATGTTGGCTTCCAACGTTTCGTTGATCACTAACTCTCCGTGTTGAAGTCGCGGTGTCGCACCGACGATGTATTCGGCGGCCGGTAAGCCCGTCACGCGAAACACGCCGCGATCGTCCGTTATGAGTTGGTCCTTCATTGTGGCGACGTTGGTCCAGAACATCGCATACCGATTTCCCGTACGGCGCAATATCGTCACAGGATGATCGACAGCAGCTTCGCCGTTCTGGTATGTGACTTTGCCACTGATAACAGCACCGCGGCGGGCGCGGACCAGGACCTGTTTATCGCTTTTTCCATCAACCTCCATTTCTTCGAAATACTCGCGCATCTGGTCCAGATAAAACCGAGTCTCTGCTTTCTCATCCATGTTGATGAAAGATTCCGGCGCAACGACGGCGCTGGAATTCACACCTATGAAATAACGGCCCGCAGGCACGCCCGTGATGCGAAACTCGCCACGTCCATTAGTCGAGCCGGTGATTTGTTCCGGACCAAAACTCGTAACGCTCCGCAACACGACATTCGCGTGGCCCACCGGTTTTTCGGTGTCGGAATAAACGGCGCGACCGTAAACAGTCGAACGACTTGACTCAGTCTGCTTAGTTTGGAGACTTGTCGCAGCGCGCGGCGCAAGCAAGCTGAGGCCCGCCAGGAGAACAAGTAACGCTGTAGTGCGCAGAAGCATAAGGCTCAAAAATTCTACAGGACGTTGCGAAAACTTTGATAGCATTTCTTAACGAAGGGAGTTGCACATGACAAACACGATCGATGGGCCGGTAGCCAAGGCACAATTGTTAATCCGCAAATCGGTTCGAGAGGTGTTCGAAGCGTTGGTAGATCCTGCGATCACTTCCCGTTTCTGGTTTACGAAAGGTAGTGGCCGGCTAGAAACGGGAAAGCGGATCAGGTGGGATTGGGAGATGTATGGCCACCACACTGAGGTTGACGTGAAGGCGATTGAACCGAACCAGCGAATTCTCATCGAATGGAACGGACCTGAAAGTCCGACTACAGTTGAGTGGACATTCGAGGACAAGGGCAATAACACGACTTTCGTCGTCGTCAAGAACTGGGGTTTTACAGGAGACGTCGTAGCCCAGGCGCTCGATTCCACCGGCGGCTTCACGTTCGTGCTCGCGGCGCTGAAAGTGTTTCTCGAGCACGGAATCGAACCGAATTTCGTCTTGGACCACGCCCCGGACGCGCTCGTCGAAGGATGGACTTCAAATCGAGCGGCTGGATCCACATAGTGATTTAAGCCGCAGATTTTCGCAGATGAACGCGGATCAGATCCGCGTTCGTCTGCGAAATCTGCGGCTTATGTTTCAGAAAACAATCCGCGCCTGCAACTGAAACATGCGTGGAGGATCGATGTTCGCAAACGCCGGAATCGCATGTCCATCCGCACCGATTGCAGTTTGCGGGGTGAACCAACCAAACGTCGATACCGGCGCGGGGAGATCACCGTAAACAGTCACGCCGCGACCGAGGTAGTTTCCATGATTGAACAGGTTGAATCCTTCCAATCTCAGCAGCAGGCCTACGCGTTCCGTTAACTTGATCCTGTTCTCAACAAAGATCGCTACCTCTGAAGTCGGCGTGCCACGAAAAGCCGACTTGCCGACGACGGCACCATTGATGACTGGTCGATCGTTGTTTGCGCCGTCGCCATTGTTGTCGACACCTGTCGTGGCGTTGAATGGACGCGCCGAAGCAAACATTCCCAACGTGCCCGCCGTGAAATTCCACGGAAAGCGGTAGTGAAACTGAACCACAGCACGATGTCGTTGATCGACCACGCTCGGTCCACGTTCTTCTTCGCCGAGACGCGTGATGATGCTCTGGTTCGGATTGATGCCGTTGCCGTCAGGCTCCGTCGTGTTCGTTGCTTTCGAGAGTGTGTAACTCAGCGACGCGTACATTTTGCGGTTGCCACGATAAACAAAATTCGTTTGCAGTGCGTTGTAGTCCGCGACTCCGAGATTCATGATCACGTTCACCTGTCGCACGCCGCCCGGCGCGGGCACGATCGGACGTGTTTGGTTTGCAACGGCCACACTTCTAACTTGCCCTGGCGCGGTACGATCGAAGACGGACGGCGCATTCAGATCGACCGTCCGTTGAATATCGCTCAAATGCTGGCGCACGTAGTCAGCGCCAAAAAACAGTCCTTTCGCGAACTCATGCTCTGCGCCGATCGTAAACACCTGACTCCGCGGATTGACCAACGCATCCGGGTAATTCGGTAACAGATCGAAATTCAACCCAAAGCGCGCGAACTGCTCTCGATAAAAATCTCGTCGTCCTGCTCGAATCGTGATGTCGCGCGCCGGTAGCTCGTTCCGGGGAAGTGTTTGCGGATCGATGTTGACGGGTACGCACGTCAGACAAGTGGGAAATCCGACGGAGTTTGCGCCGGTTGGATTCGCCGTATATGTCGTCAGTCCGTCCAGTCCATTTACTAAATAGCCGGCAACGGCATTCGTTCGCACCTGCGCGTAGTACATGCCGTATCCGCCGCGAATTGCCGTCCGTGAATCGCCGCCGGGATGCCAGCCAAAGCCGATACGCGGTGCGAAATCATCCTTGTCGTCGGTCAACGTCTGGCGGTCGTAACGTAACCCGAAATCGAGCGTCAGATCCGGATGGACGCGAAAGCTGTCCTGCACGAATCCGGTAAGCAGCCACTGCGGTAGATCGTAACTGCTGACGCCGAAGTTGATCGGCTGCGTGTAATTCTGAACATCGGCCAGCGTCAACTGGCTGAAAGGCGTTGTCGCCGTCTTGAATGTAAAAGTGCCCAATACTGCTGTCCCAGGTTCGCTGCCAGTGCCTCCTGAACGGTGATGTATCACGCTACCACCAAGACGCAGATAATGCTTTCCAACCGACCACGACACCGTATCCGCAAACTGCCACTGATAACTCCAAAGGTCTGAGGCGCGCGATTCACCAATCGTGAACCCTCCGGCGCCTGGCCTCGTGTAGGTGGTTGAAGGATTCTGGGCTTCCCACAGAGTGACGGGATCGCCGTGCAGGTAGGCCACGCGCGCTTCGTTGACGACTCGCGGGCTCAACACTGAAGTGAAGTTTGTTTGCATGGTCCATGAGCGGCGCGAATACCTGCGCGCAACGCTCGGCGCACTCGTGCCGCCAACCGCGTCCTGTGGATTGTCGTCCGACATGCGGTCGACGTTCACGCGAAACATCAATGTTTGATCGGGTGTGAATTTGTGATCGAGCCGTCCATCAAAGAGAAACTGTCGATAGTGTCCGGTGTAATCCAAACGACCGTCTGCCGGCAACACGAAAGCGGGCAATGCACTGGAGAGAAACGTCGTTCGATCCTGGCGTGTGTAATCGCCGGCGAGAAAGAAGAAAGTCTTGTCCTGAACTATTGGACCACCCAAGGCGCCTGAGAACTGATTCAACTTGTCGGGAATATCCACGGGATTGATCGCGACGAGACTAGCCGGCAGAACACAACTGCTGATCGAAGGCGGGCAGAAGCCTTTCGTCGAAAAGCTCTTCGCTTGCCACTCGCCGCCCGGGCGCAACAGGTAGAGTCCTTCTCCGTGGAAGTCGTTCGTCCCTGATTTAGTAACGACGTTGAGCGCTGGTCCATATGTCCAGCCATACTCCGACGAGAACGCGTTCACGAGCACATTGAATTCTTCGACGGCGCCCATCGGCACTGTCGCGACCGCAGTCTGGCGTCCCCAACCTTCGTCGTTGCTCGCGCCGTCGATCAGAATCGTGGTCGCGCGACGCGAACCGACGCCGGCGATGAAGTACGTCTGGTTGACAAAGAGATCGCCGGTCCCCTTACCCTGTCTGAAAGCTGAATTCAACAGTAGCAGCGTAGAAACCTTTCGGCCGAGAATTGCCGTTTCATTGATCAGTTCACTTTTGAGTGGCAATCCAATCTGCGGGTCTGCACGGACGCCCTGCGTGGTGCCATACACAGTAACTTCGTTTTGTCCTCCGCTCGCTAGCAGCTTGACCTTTACCTGCGCGGTTTCGCCCGAGCGCAGCGTCAGGTCGTTCACTTCTCCTGCGGTGAAACCAGTCATCGCAACACTCACTTTGTATTGACCGGTGAGTGGGAGACCGGAGATCGTAGCGGTGCCTTCGTCGCCCGACATTGCCTCGCGAGCAGCGCCTGTCGCCGTGTTGACAACGGAAACGTTCGCGCCTTTGACGACGGCGTCGTTTTGGTCGACGACGGTTACGACGATGCTGGCAGTGTTCGGCGACTGTGCGAGTACGGCCGAAGCCATCAATGTAAGCAGGACAGTCAAGTGGGCAAACTTGCGTCCAATCCGGGTTAGCATCTCTTCTGCACCTCTACTTTTTTCGTGTTAAGGGGAGCTAGGGACAGTGCAATTTATGCTAAACGTAAAAACTACTACCAGCCGCCGTTGAGGGATTGGGAATTGGTGACGACTGGACTGGGATACAAGGAGTTCTTCATTCGCTGTTATCCGAAGGATTGTAAGTTCGAGTCCTACGTGGGGAGCATTTCATCACACAAGAGGGGCTTTCCAGGAGTGGACCATCGATGCCGTAAACAAGAGCGTGGATTGCAAGTCACTGCTGCGGTTGGGATGCCGCAGCAGCAAAAGCTGAGAGCCTGGGCTACTCACGTCTTCATTGTCGGGCACGTTTCGATTGTCGGTTTGAGGCCGCCGGTTGCTCCACTGGATCAGCAATCACGGGTGAAAGTGCGTGTCTATTCCTCTTAACTGGAAAGACCTCCACGTCAATTGAAACGGCATCCGTACCAGCAGGCTCTGCCCGATAAGTATAAATACCTTCAACATCGAGCGGATCTACTGGCGGGCTTGCGGGAAGCGGCAGATAAAACACCTCAAAAATCACGAACCCTTCGATATACGGCGGCGGTACCGCATCCGCCGGTGGTGGTATCGGTGGAACGGGAATGTTGAGGTGACGGTAGATGTCCCGGCAGACGACTTCCATCGCCCAATCAGGGTCCAGCTTCTCGTCACTCCTGAATTGGGGTGCAATCGGGACTTGCCCACCCTTTAACTGGATTACCTTCTTGCGAAAGCTGATGGTAATTCCGGTGTTATTGTGAACGTTGATCTTGGTTGAGTAGTGGCCCGCCTGAGCATCTGGTACCGCGACGAGTGCGGCGTTCGGCTGCACTCCGCAGATGAATTTTGCCGCGTAAGTGTCGGTTACGATCGGCGCTTGAGCTTCCACAGTTGCGGCTGTGATTAGCAAGCCAAAGATGCTTGCCAGTGCGAGCAAGATCATTCTTCGTACTAACTTTTTCATGTTTCTTCTCCTTTACATTCACTTTTGTGAAAGAAACGCGCTACGCCGTGACACTGGTAAACAGCGTCAAGCGATACGCAACGAAAGCGAGATTCAGGAGGTCTGCTGGCGAATCTGAGGTGAGACAGTAAGGAAGGAGGTATCTCTGTCGTCCACCCTTGGTTTGTCCGCAGTATCCGGTCGGGAATCACGCCGATATTTCTGGGCGTGAACCTGCTTGATCATCCGCTAGTGATGGGCGAACTCTATAGTGGATTGCCGGGATAATATTCCTGCGCATGATGACTGTCAACGCAGAATAGGTGAGATATTTCGTGGTGCTCGTTGATAGTTAGTTGCAAGAAAGTTGCGAAGATTGTCCACCGTGGGGAGAATTTCCTTTTATAAATGAAGATGAGGCCGCGTCGTGGGTGGCCTCGGGTTTTGTTGAGGCAAATTGCGATATAAACGAAGTAGCCAATCGAACATACCTAACATTAACATTCCCTTCAATTCGAGCCTTCAATTCAAGCCGTTGACTTTCTGTTCGGAACAGGCATAATCTCCAACCGCTTTGATCGAAGGCTGACACCCCGAGCCTCTGCGTCCTCGCACACTCGTACAGCCTGCAATTCAGTTCAACCCCAGCGGGCGTTAGCTCAATCGAGCGGTCCGCATTCAAAGATTATCCAGTGGGTGAATCTATAAGGGCACAATGGCTCCGCTGTCTAGCCATGTGGAATTTCAAGAGCTAGCACATCGCCTTAGAGCTTCAGTCAATCTTCAGTCTCATTGGAGGATTTCACGATGAAAATACTAATGGTCGCGACCTGCGTGCTGACGTTTTGTTTCTCGTCTTCCAAAGCATGGGCGCAAAACTGTAAACCCGATGTTTCGAGGGAAGATAAGATATCCAAAGAACGAATTGATATCTGGGCTCAGGTCTTGTTTTCAACAAGCTTTGGAAGCAGCCTCATGAGTACGTCTGAGGTGGGTGTCACGGCAACAATCGGGAGATACGGCACTATCAATGCCGTCAATCTGGAGCTTCAGAAACGCGAAGAGGCGGCAACGAATGCGGCATTTGAGTCCGCATTCCGTGGTGCCGTCGGGAAGTCTTTCTATTTCGGTTTCAAAAATGGTGACCCAGCGGCGTTCGTAGTGACCGAAGTTGGCAATGACGCCAAGGTCCAACAGGGTCTTTTCGCCGCCAAGGGCGTAACCACCGTAATTTTGTCGGCCGTTCTTGATGATAAGGAGTTGGCTTCTTTACGAGACGCCTTAACAACACGACAGATCGATGCTATCCGAATGGTTCTGGCAGGCGATGTTCGGATTGAGAAATCGGTAAACGACAAGAACGGTAAGAAGATGATGGAAAAGTTTTCATGTTTCTATCAATCGTTGGACCAGAGAGGCATTGTTCTTTCCCCTGCCAGTTCCCAAAACCCGGCTGGTCAGCCGGCTTCCGCGGGCGATATTGGCATGCCGCCGCGGGACTACGCAGCTTCGGCAACAGGCAAGTACGTGAGCAAAAACAAAAGCAGCGACTTCCTCGATCTCAGTGCCGATGGAATGTTCTCTCTCAGTCACGATGGCAAGACCATCGGTGGCAGCTACAAGGTCAAGGGCGACACGTTGAACCTGATATTTCAACAGAACAATAGAAGCCTGACGGTAAGCTTTCGCCTCATTAACGATACGATAATAGACCCTGACGGACTTGTTTGGGAGAAGCAAGCCGACCCACAGAAATCCGCCCCAACCCAACTGACGATTGACCAGATTATTCAGATGGCTGCGGCGAAACTGCCGGACGATGTAATTATTGCGACCATACGGAAATCGGGATCGAAGTTCGATCTCACGCCAGACGCCTTGATCAAATTGAAGAACGCCGGGGTAAGTGACGCTGTGCTCCGGGCTATGATGCAGTAGCGATGGCGAGAGAGAAACCTAGCGTCCAGGAGGCAGATCAATCCCGTAATGTCTGCCTCCGGCCCTGTGGTCACCACGTCCGACTGATCACTTCCTGTTAGGGGGCCGCGCATTCACACCAAGGGAACGTCGCGCAGACTCCACAATCAGTACAAACGCATGACCCACAGATCAGCGTCCCGTTGCAAGTCCTCGCACAACACGTCCCGCCGCGAGCAGCGAGGATTTTGGACGGCAGCCTCTTATTAAGGTCGAGAACCTGCACGCTAAACGGCAGACTGCCTCGGTTGAGTTTCGTCAAGCTCTTATCAACCAGCAGCGTATCTACCGCTTCCATCACGTCCTTGCCCTCGCGCTGAACTGCTTGAAACACCCGCAGCTCGACCTCGCCTTGTTCGCGTATGTACGGAGTGATTGCCAGTTTATTTCCATCCTTTTCGACCTTGATTGTGCCGCCTTCAAACTCGGTCACGTTGGCGGAGTCACCATTCTCGAAGGTAAGCCGCAGTTTCACGGCTCTTATCGAATCCATACTGGCTTGCGTCAATGGAGGCTCGGGTCTGTTGTGAGCCCCGACAATTATCATGAACCCACACACAGCCAGCAGCGTTGTGCCTGTGATAAGCCGATGAACCTTAATCACTGAAGTGCTCCTTTCTTGAGCTTGTTGTTTTGGGAGGGTATTGCGTCCGACGGTGGAGGAACGCCGGCTGGGCTGAAGTGTGAAATAAATTGTCGGGTGCCGTGCGAACTATACTCTCAATAATCCAATGGTTCAATCAGGAGCCGGTCGTGAAGTACAGTTCTTTTAATATGCCCCAACGTATTATAGTTAAGCGGGCAACTTTGAATATGATATTTCTATTCTCAAAGTTGGTGCCCATGAAGAACGTCGATTTTATAGCAGGAAAATATAAACAGCAGTTTCAGTATAAGAGCTTCACGCCTTCCCCAATTAACAGAGCCTTCAGGTGGTCAGAGCCATAAATTGATGTGCTGCTGGAAGACGCTATAAGGTTGCTTGGGGAGCTAGGCGATTCCGAAACAAATATGACTCTACCTTTGGCGGCAATGCTGTTTGTTAGGACGTTCAACCCAACGAATTGCCCTGTGTTTACCCCAGTCAAAGATTCCGAAAGCGGCAATCTCGCCGCGTTGCACAGTTGATTCGAATGACTAATCTCGATCTTGCAACAACGGTAGTCAGAAACAAGTTGCGAAGAGTGTCCACTGTCGGCTATCTCAGTGTGTAAGCGTCCCGGGATTACACCCATGAGTTACTAGAAATTTCCTCGTTTTGGGTTGACAAATATTCTCTGGGCGTTAGGTGGCCCAGAGACTCATGTGGTCGCTCCTCGTTGTATTCTTTGAGCCACCGTCGAACAATTCGTTGCAGGTGAGCGCGGGATCTTTAACAATTCGAAGAGGCACAGCTATAGGGGTAACTTGAAGCTTGAAGCATTGCTTTGCCGCTCTGGCAACTCAATGGTTCCAATAGCCTCCGGCAATTAATTGGTTCCAATTTTCGGGGAAAGTATCAACAAAACGCCGTTGTGATCCTGATAGGCTCGCCTGTGGTTTCCCCAAGATGATTCAGATTCTCACCCTCTGATCGTTGAAACTCAACTAATAACGTGTGAGGGTGACTGGAACAGCTTATGGAAGCGACTCCCGATGAATCTTGTGCCTTAGTTGTGACAGCCAGAGCGCGACTGCGAATAACGTCAAGTAAGTAAAGCAATCATATCGCCCGACAGCAGCAGGAGCCCGTCGTCGAGGACGAACCGCTTCTCAGGCTGCTCGGGCGGGAACGGCCGGTCGAGCAGGGCGCGGGGAACTACGAGCCCCGCCGAAACCTCCCCGCGCGCAACGACGTCGAGGGTCTGGAGGCGCTCAGGCTCGAAGTCGGAATCCAGGCCGAGGAAGTCGGTAGCGAACCCGACGCCCTCGCTCCGCTCGCACACCGCGCGAAAAATCGCGAGCATCCTCTCGCTTGAAACGTTGTAATGCGGAAAATCCCGCTCGCCGCGGAGATAGCGGGACCCCTCGGACCACAAGAACAGCCATCCGGCGGTCGCTCGATCCAGTTCGGGCTGCGTGAGGACCCAAGGTATGAAATCGTGCGGGTCAGAGCGGTAGGCGAGCGCGGCCATGGTCGCCTGGTGCCACAGCGAAGCATCGCGTTGGCTGCGGACCCACGCCACGTGCGCTTCTTCCGCCACGTCGATCTCCTCGCTCGGGGCCGTCTCTCGATCGAACATTATGCTTCCTCCTCGTGCCCGAGCATAGGGAAGACCTCCTGCCCCGTCAACGGCACCCGGGCGGAGACTCCATGGCGCTACCTGCATCAAAAAGCGAGTTGCGAAGATTGTCCACTCTGGGCTACCACGATTACACGTTGCACTCTGAAGCGCCAGCTCGCGACTCGGAGTGAATGGCCGATCTGGGGCGTTCTCGCAACTGCTGGAAGAAACAGCGCACCTCTGAGGTTGCGGTCAGGAGAAAGTTGCGAAGATTGTCCAGTGTGGGGAGCACTACTTGACGAAGGCCGCCGGGAGCAATTCCGGCAGCCCTTCTACTTACCAAGTGTGACCAGTCACAAACGGCATAGTGATTGCTCAATCCTGATTTCCCTAAACGCTTTACGCATTTCGAAGTGAATAACATTTCATGTGTCCAGTATTTGCGGCATTGCCAGGGGGGCGGCCGAATGGAGTGACAAATTATGAGGGTCGCCGTGAAGGACATCGGCAACCGATTCTTCGGTTCGACGGTCCGAGGGTAATGACATGAACGGAGCTTTGTTATTGTTGGTTATCCTGTTAACCACTGTACCGTCTTTCTGGAAGTGTATGGTCGGCGGAATTCCGAACTCTCTTCAAAAGCACAGGCCCGAAACCGAAATCATCAACATGACACCTGCTGCTCGAGTTGATGAATGGGTCAATGAAGAGGTCCATCACCAATATGATCTTGATGACGATCAGGAACGCTTACTCATGAAATATGTCGTACGCGATGGGACGAAAGCATTACCTCGTCTGACGGAGATCATAGATGAATATGATCCGGCACGTCATGGGCAAAAGAAAAAAAGTGAGCGCTTTGACGCGGCTTTTTTGATGTTGAGTTACATCGATCGACAGGCAGTCCGGCTGCGTGGCTCGGAAGAAGGGCGCTTGGCGATGAAATCCCTCGAGCGGGCAATCCAACGAATGCGCGCGGCTGGATTTCCCCGAAAGAGTGAGCACAAATGGGACTGGGTGCCGAATGGGCGCTTTGAACAGGCAGAAGATTATCTTGAGGAAGCGATGGGCATCAGCTTGACGGACGAAGCAATAAGAGAAACGTTCCGGCTTACATACAAGTTTGTTCTGTCTGATGCAGAGCTCCTCGAATTTAGTAATTTTTTGGTGGCCCATCATCCGGAGTATCCGAGCTGGAGCGAAAGAGAGCTCATCAAAGATCCTAGTCGGCTCAATAAAGCGGGATTTCCAATACAAGTTCGTGTCATGAAAAACCCAGCTCGTTTCTATGAAGCCTACTCTGAGTTCACGAAGAAACAGCGTCAGTAATCTTGCCGTTGGTTGACTGAAAGAGTTGATCGCGGTAGGACTGTAAGTTACCCGACAGCCCCCGCACAGATCCCGGCGTGCGGTTTTCCCGCACCGGGCTCTTCGTAAATACTCGCTTCCGCAACAAGACTAAAGGATTACTTGGTCTGTGGCACGATTCGCGGTTGTTCGAGCACGAGCAGGCGCATCAGTTCAGTGTCAGCGGCCCATGTATAGCTGTGTCGCTGACTGCGCTGATTAAGCCACCGCTGATGTATCCGTCGCACGTGATAGAAGAACTCGTCCAAGCTGGCGCGGTTGCCATTCACTCCGTAATAGTTGTTATAACCACGAAGCTTGGCATTCAGCAGTTGCACTTGTTCTTTGATGCGACGATGACGGTTTTGCCGACACCACTCAGTTACGCGTTTCAATGAGTTGCGCAACTTCTTTCGTGCGGTGCGTCGCTTTAGCCACGCATGGCCTTTGCGGTTCACACCCCAGCGAAACTCGAAGCCCAGAAACTCGAAGCTCGTCTCGCCCTGGCGATAACGACTAAACGGCATGACCCGTGTTTTGTCTTTTGCCAGTTCCAGCCCGAACTTCCGTAACCGTTCTTCCAACTCGTCGTAAAATCGCTGGGCTTCTTCTGCTCGTCCAAAGCCGCAGACAACATCGTCCGCATAGCGATGCAGAAACGCCCCGCCTTTACAACCTCGTCGAAAGACTCTCTCGAACCACAAATCCAGCGCGTAGTGCAGGTACACATTCGCCAATACTGGAGAGATGATGCCACCCTGCGGCGTACCACTTTCCGGCCTCAGCACTTTTCCATCCGTGTCCAGCACTCCGGCCTTCAGCCACTTCTTTATCAACCGTAGAAATGGTTCATCATCAATCCGCTCCGCCAACATACGCATTAACCACTCGTGCGATAGATGGTCGAAGTAGCCTTTGATGTCCGCTTCTACAAGGTGGTGATAGCCGCCGAATTGCAGTTTGACTCTTAATTCATCCACTGCTGCTCGCGCTCCCACCAACGGTCGATAGCCATAACTGCATGACAGAAAGTCCTGCTCGTAGATTGCTTCCAGCAGGCGCTTTACTGCCAGTTGCAGCAGCTTGTCTTCGGTAGCTGGTATTCCGAGCGGGCGCATGGGAAGCAGGTACTGGGGAGCACTTATCCTTGACCTTTGAGGCTGAGTAACGTAACGATCAGCGTCTTAAATCACAGACAGCATATGGGCGTAGGTCATGGTAGATCTTTGCCGCATCCTTGAACAGGAACTTCTCTTTCAATATCTCCCATAAGGCCTTGCGACCTTTATGGAAACCCAACCTATCACTGATTTCCCACACTCCTTCTTTGTCCGACCGGGGCCAGGATAGTTCTCCCTGCCTTGTGAGCTCATACATCAGTGCATCACCTCTGCTGGCAGATGGATCGTCTCACCGAAGTAAAAGTCTCCCGACCCCTCACCCACAATGTAGTCGAAATTTAACAACAAGATGTCTGTTTCACCCTTGGATACTTTTTTCCATTTGATGATTTCATTTAGTTCATTGTTGAAATTGAGAAAGTGTTGTCTGTCGAATCCAATTGTTCCCGCATCGTTCCACCAACCCGGAAAAACCATGTCAAAATACCTGCATCATCATTCCAGTAACCAAAACTTGCCACTATCGTCTCAGCAAGTTCTTTGCCATCACCTGCGCGATCACCCCACGTATAAAAAACAGGCCAACCGGGAAGCGGACTCGCTCAAAGGGAAATTGCATCGGCTCGAACCTGAGACCATGTTCCTTACGCCACTCTTCGCGCAAACGCGCACTGATTGCTTCATTGAGCTGCCGCCGAGCATCATTTAGGCTGAAAGTAACGAACATATTTGTCTCCTATGAGGATTAGACTGTGGAAGCAAAGAGGAGGTCACCATAACGGTGGCCCCCTGTTTTTTTGTGACGTGATATTTAGGCTCAAGGAAACCTATTGGGCATCTCGCAGTCAAGACCTTCGTTCCGGCCGAAAGGAAGTCTCGTGTAAAAGTTTAGGTTACTTTAACAGTGACCTGATTGTTGGCAGCCGGATTCTCAGGAATGCTTTGTACTACCTTAACGTCCACAAGGGTGGAGTTGAGTTCTATGTCCACGCTGTTGTTGACTCCAGAGACATCCGCAGCCGTCAGCCCTCTAGCGTTCCGCGCTCCTATGGCAGTGAACTGCGTACTCTTGTTATTGGAAATCATGCACTCTGACAACCGAATTGAGACGGAATTGTTTGACGCTGCGCCCGGGAGCCCTGGAGTATCGGCTCCGACGACAAAGATGCCTCCCTGTTCAATGTCTTTCACACCATCGTTGTCTATGAATTGGGTTCGCACCACTTCGGCTCTAACTGAACTGCCGTCTCCCCTGCCAGACTGAACCAGACTGCCAAGGACGTGCCAGCCCACTCCATTCTTGTTAAAGGTATTGTCGGCAGAGTGAACCTCGATACTAGCTCGGCTTGAGCGGTTGTTGGCAATGATGCACCCGGTTTTATTGTCGTGTGAGCGAACCTTCTTCATCACTGCAAAGATCTGAGCGTCATCGGCGCCATCCAAATTGACGAACCGAACGCCTTGCCTTTCACCAGCGAATTCACAATCTTCGATCTCAACATCTATCCTGCGCCCTTTCATTGTGCCTAGATTTCTGATGTCCACTCCTCGAGAGTTGAGTTGGCCCGATTTATCTGAGGACTTGACGTGAGCTATTTTAATAGTCGTGGGCAGAGTTCCAGGATGATCAGTTCCAATGCCACCAGCGGCAATGGCATTCCCTTCTATCGTGAGCCATTCGACGGTGTTTCTGCCATGGCCCACAATGATTGAACTAATTCGGAGCGAAGTAGGATTGTCGGGATCCAACAAATGCGATTCCGGCGGAAGCTGACTTGTATCGATGGTGACGGCAGAGCGGTTTCCTATGTCACCCCGGATCGACATGTTTTCCTGAAGTTCGAGTCGTCCTAGATTAGGAAATTGCTCGCTCAGCACGTACGTTCCCGCTTCGAGCACAAGTGTTGCGCCGGCGAACGCAGGGTTATTTACCTTGGCGTATAGCTCTCCGACGGTTCTAACTGTAAATTGAGGCTTTGCGTCGACTACTTCCGTAGCAATCGGCGGGTTTGATGTCGCTATTGGTAGGCGAGATTCGTGAGTTTTTTCCGACATGACTGTCTCCTTAGGTAGGGTAAAAGAGTCGCGCTTCATGTTGCGCGGCGAGTAAAAGAGTAAAAGCAGCACTTCTGCTTATGATCTAACGCGAGAACCCTGCTTAAAATGACTCAGGGCTTTGCCTCAAAGTCGAAAATCACTGTTGGATACAGTCAGTACCGTAACGCGGTTAGCGTCGGGTCATACGTGAGCCTTTGAATTTGCTAAGAATATCGCATGCTTGAGACCAACCCGACGCTAGTGCTTCAACCTCTTAAGATTCTCTGCGCAAAACGTCCCAGCAGCTAAGAACATCGAGCCGCCAAAATATGTCTCCACTTCCATTTCGTTAACGCATCTCGACAGCAGGTCCCAGGGCTCGTAAGTAATCTTCAGCATTGTCGGAAAAGATAACCTGCTCATCGCGAATCGCAATAATGGATTTAACAACCTACCCGGCATATTGCTCGTGAGCCGGCCTCCAAAGATCACGATTCGACCCCATCCTTCAGGCTCTGCGCTACATTCAGCAACGCTGGAGCCGAACCATAAGCGTCCGGCGCGCCAAACATAAGCAGCCCGTCAAATACGCCTGACAGTCTCACACTCTCTGCCGGCGTGGCTATCACTTCTGCATTGCGCCAACCGTTTTTAGCAATTCGATTTCGGGCATTGGCGGCGACCTCTTCGCTGATCTCAACTCCTACAACCTCGCCGCTCTCCCCCACACAGTCGAGAAGAAACGGGAAACTTCCGCCGGGACCGCAGCCCACCTTGCCAGACTTAATCACGTTGCGAAATGTGAGCACTAAGTCATACACTAGCCTCCCTGTTTCCCAGCAGCATAGGCTCGCCTTCAATCCTCTTGAAAGGACTTATTGCCATGTTTATCTCTCCGTTCCGTTTGCACCGTTTCGCAGTTGCTGCCATCTCTCTATGGCTCCTACTGAATAGCAGCAGCGCAATAACCACCACATACGCTCAGGCACGCGCATACGTGACGAACTCCTGTAGCAACACAGTCAGTGTCATTGACATAGAGTCAAACACAGTGGTCGACACCGTCACGGTCGGCCTTAATCCCCTCGGAGTGGCCGTCACGCCGGATGGCGCACAAGTCTACGTAGCGAATCGTGCGAGCGCCACAGTCTCCGTTATCGATACGGCGACCGATACGGTTATCGCTACCGTCCCAGTCGGCGCTTCACCCTTTGAACTTGCCATCTCGCCGGATGGTGCGCGCGTCTATGTAGGGAATGAGGGAGCGCAAACAGTTTCTGTCATCGATACGCAAACCAACACGGTGGTCGACACCATCTTTGTCGGCGTCTTTCCTTTAGGAGTAGCGGTAACACCGGATGGCACGCGCCTGTATGTTTCAAGTATTGGGAACAATACGGTCACGGTTCTCGATATTGCAACGAATGCGATAGTGAGCACCATTCCCATCCGCCTTAGTCCGTTAGGAGTAGTTTTTACACCGGATGGTACGCGCGCCTACGTGGAAGAAGCGAACGAACTCCTCAACGTAATTGACACCGCAACTAACATGGTCATCATCCACGAGGTGACAGACATTTTTTACGATCATCTAACCATTACACCGGATGGTACGCGCCTCTACGTGACGAGCGCATTCTTCACCAAGGTCGTCGTCTTAGACACGAGCACAAACGCCGTGGTCGATAACGTCCCGATTGGCTTCAGTCCAATCTTTCCGGCCATCACCTCCGACGGCACACGCGTCTATACCGTTAATGTTGAGAACACGGTCTCCGTCATCGACACGGCGACAAATACGCTGGTCGCCACCATTCCGGGTTTTGATTGTCCTCTTCGGATCGCAATCACACCAGTGCCGAAGAACAAGGATGAGTGCAAGGATGGCGGCTACAAGAACTTCCGTGCGCTCGCGTTTCCAAATCAGGGACAGTGCGTTAAGTACGTCAACCGGCATTCAAACTGAGCAGCGCCCGGATTGAATTTTGTGTTGTCTGGTTTGACGATCAACGTGTGCTTCATAGTAATATGTGTCTGTGACACATATCGCACAGGAATGCTCGACCGAAAATGCCTGATTGGGAAATAGAGATTAGACGACGAATGGCCAGGCTGAAGCTGTCGCCTGCGCGTGAGTCGGAGATTGTCGAAGAGTTGGCCCAGCATCTCGACGATCGCTATCAAGGGTTGTTGGCAGGCGGCGCGTCAGACACCGACGCCGAACGACTGACACTCGCCGAATTAAGTGAAAACGAATTATTCAGTCAGTTGCAGAGAGTTGAACGTAAGACACCGCCGGAGCCGATCGTCACGGGAACTAATCGGAGGATCAATATGGTCGTCGATATTTGGAACGACCTGCGCTTCGGCATCCGAATGTTGCTCAAGCGACCCGGTTTCACCGCCATTGCGGTCCTTACGCTTGCACTCGGAATAGGCGCCAGCACTGCGATCTTCAGCGCCGTCAACCCGATTCTGTTCGAATCATTACCGTATCCGGATCCGAGTCAAATCGTCACCATCTCCGACGACTTCGGCACGAACGACGCGAGCATCGGGATGACCTTCGGAACGTACCGTGAATTGTTGCAGCGAAGCAGATCCTTTTCAGCCATCACTGTCTCCAGACCATGGCAGCCTGCCATGACCGGAGTGGGCGAGCCCGAGAGGCTCGAGGGCCAGCGCGTGAGCGCGAGTTACTTCCAGGTCCTGGGCGTGTCGCCTGCATTCGGATCGAACTTTAATTCATCCGACGATCGTCCCAACGGCGGCAACTTCGTCATCATCAGCGAGGGCTTGTGGCAGCGTCGCTTTAGCGGCGAGAGCGCAATCGTCGGACGTCAGGTCACATTGAATGGCAGCAGCTTTATCGTGCTCGGAGTCATGCCAAGAGCGTTCGAGAACGTCCTATCTCCCAAGGCTGAGGTTTGGACGCTTTTGCAATACGACGCTTCACTGCCGAGTTTAGACGGTAGAGAGTGGGGGCGTCACTTGCGGATGGTCGGCCGGTTGAAGCCGGGCGTTGGCGCAGATCAAGCCAGATCTGAACTCAATACGATTGCGCGCACTCCGCTACCGGAATTTCCCCGGCCACGTCACGCGTCACTTGAAAGCGGTATGCTCCTGACTTCGCTCCAGGATCAGGTGACGAGAGGTGTCAAACCCGCACTAATGGCAGTCCTTGGGGCGGTTGTCCTGCTACTCCTGATCGCTTGTGTGAACGTGGTTAATCTGCTGCTGGCTCGCGGGGCGAGCAGGCGTGGTGAATTTGCAACGCGGATCGCGCTTGGCGCCGGCCGCAAGCGAATGATCCGGCAACTGCTAACAGAAAGCCTGTTGCTCGCGATGATGGGCGGCGCGCTCGGTCTGTTCGTCGCTCAGTTCGGAGTACGCGCGCTGGTGACGCTCAGCCCGATCGAACTGCCGCGAATGGTGGACACTGGCGTCAATGGAGTCGTATTCGTCTTCGCCCTCGGAATCACAACACTAATCGGCATCGGTGTCGGATTGATCCCGGCGCTACAAGCCTGCCGAGGAGATCTGAATACAACGTTACAGCAAAGCTCGCGGCGCACCGCGGGTGGCCACCAATGGATGCGCCGCACGCTGGTCATTGCCGAAGTGTCTCTCGCTCTCGTTTTGCTGGTGGGGGCCGGTTTACTGTTCCGCAGCTTGTCGCGTCTGTTCTCGATCGATCCTGGATTTGATACGTCTCAACTACTCACCATGCACGTGCAGGCGTCTGGCACTCGATTCGACGATGAGAAAACGCACCGTTTCTTCGCTCAGTCTCTGGAAGCAGTACGCCGGCTTCCCGGCGTCTCGGCCGCTGCGTTCAGCAGCCAACTGCCGTTAAGCGGCGATCTTGACGACGGCTATGGCGTTAAGTTTGAGTCAAGTGCAACAGAGGAGGCCAATGTAGGAGCGTTTCGTTATGCGGTGAGCCCAGGCTACCTGGAAACGATGGGAATCCCGCTTCGTCGTGGACGGCTACTAAACGAGCACGACACGGCGAATACACCGCCGGTCGTTTTGATCAGCGAATCGTTGGCGAGAAGTAAATTCGAGGATCAGGATCCGCTCGGGCAGCGCTTACGCCTGGGCGGTGGCGATGGGCCATGGAGCACGATCGTGGGAGTCGTTGGCGATGTGAAGCAGACATCGCTGACTGTGAGTCAAACAAACGCCGTGTACATGACGACCGAGCAATGGCGTCTTTTCGTGGACAGAGCATTGTGGTTGGTGGTTCGGGCAAGTGGTGGTGAACCAGCAGAGCTGGCGCCTGCGATCAGACAAGCAATCTGGTCGGTCGACAAAGATCAACCAATCGTTCGCGTCGCCACCATGGACCAGCGTCTGGCGACCTCAGCCGCCGAACGTCGTTTCGCGTTGATCTTATTCGAGGCCTTCGCTTTTGTGGCGGTCGTGCTCGTAGCGGTCGGACTCTATGGCGTCCTCTCCGCCAGCGTTGCCGAACGCACTCGCGAGATTGGAGTGCGATTGGCCCTCGGCGCACAAAGGCGGGACGTGCTTTATCTGATTCTGCGGCAGGGTCTAACACTGACTCTCGCAGGCGTGACCATCGGCTTAGTGGCCTCGTGGGCGGTGACACGTTTGCTGACCAACCTGCTCTACGGCGTAAGCGCAACCGACCCCCTGGTCTTCGGCAGCGTAGCCTCAATATTGACCGCGGTCGCCCTCTTAGCTTGTTACGTCCCCGCGCACAGAGCTATGAAAGTCGATCCGTTGGTGATTCTGCGATACGAATAGCGTAAGAATCATTGGAACAATTCCTCAGAAACTTCGGCGACGAACAAGTGGTGCGAATAAATGCCCAGCGAGAAACCAAACTCCACAGGCGCGCCCGACGCATCGATCAATGGACCAGAGAAAAAGCGCATCAGGTTCTGTGTGTTAACGTGAAACCACGGGCTCGGGTCAACGATGGCCCGGTTGAGAGTCGTGCCTGGAGCTCGGAGCCACCGCGTCCATTCTGTTTGGGCTCGCGCATCCGCTAAAGCGATCGCGTCAACCGCGGTAGTGTGCGTCCGAATCCAATCGTGAATGTTGACTCTGCCCGGAGTTCCGGCCGCGACTGGCTGCGTAGTGAAACTTCCCCGTGGTGGAAGGTCGGCAAGAATTGGTTGAAGCAGGGTCGCGGCGGCAGCGGGCGGCGGCACGTCCGGTCGGTCCTGCACCAGGCGTGCGAAGCCAATCGCCCGAACGCCCTTATCCTTGAGCGCTGTGCCCGTCCCACCAGCGGGACCCTGAGTGTAGTCGGTGATCGGAGCGGGTCTAGTGCCGGCCGGCACGCCGGTTCTGAGACTTGTGCCGAGACCTGGATGTGGCTGGTCGAGCATGATGACCCGATCAATTAGGCCCACATCGATCAACCGGCGTCCCACGGTTCGAGTAAGGCCCCGACCGCCGCGGCTATGGCCGGCCAGGCGTAGTGCATCGATCTGGGTACCGCGGCCCGCCCTGCTCAGACAGCTTTGAATGCCCGCTGTATTAATGGTGTTCCAACCCTTTTCCGCCGTTGCAGCACGAAAACCCGGAATGCCGATCACAATCCACTCGCTCGCATCTGCGCCGGAACGGATCGCATGCACGTTGGTTGCATTGCTACCCGGGCGATCGGGCGCCGTTTCAGTGCCGGCGCCGGGACTAAAGAAAAGGAATACTTTATTGCGTCCGGGGGCTAGTCCCGCGGGTAGAAAGATCGACACCTGGATCGCCTCCTGCGTTTCAGACGCGGCGCTATCGTTCGCGGTGTGGTTGGCGAGTACCGTGATCGTATGAGTGGTAGTCTGACCGGCAAAGCGATCCCCGCCAAATTCACTTTCGCTGGCGCGCGTCGTTTGCCAACCAGCCGTGCCTGACGCGATGCCAATCTTGAACTCGGTGATCGCATTGTAGGTTCCCGCTAAAGCTAAGTCGGGTACGGTGGTCGTTGTCAGCGCCATCACGGCAGCATGCTCAGTAGCGTACGCCGAATAGGGCGTAATAAAGTTGAGACGGTCCTGCACGGCCAGAACATCGGCTTTATTGTTGGTCAGACCCCGGCCGACACTGTCGCTGACGCGGAGTCCACCCATGTGGTGATTGATTACGGGGGCAGCGAGCGTGGGCTCGCGGTTGCGACGAAGCGCATCCATTGTCGGCTGGAAACTCCACGGCGGCGTTGTGGTCGAATCGGTCTGTGGCACCTGTGCACCGGCGGCGAGTGCGGATATGTAGCGATACTGATTGTTGAAGTTAGTGTTGTCGATGCTCCACAGCATGTGTAGGCGATCGAGCAGATCGAGCACTTCTTCCCGCTTGTTGTCAGTTGGGGCGGGCGCAGTATCGGTCACCAGATTCGTTGAACGCAGCGAAATAGCTTCGCGCATCAGGAACTTCTGGGCTTGGACGCCACCGGCTGCATGCTGCTGTACTACGTGCGTCAGCTCATGGGCCAGCAGCCTTCGGCCTTCCGCAGTAGCCGGGGAATATTGATTGCTTCCGAACACCACATCGAGTCCCGCAGTGTAAGCACGCGCATTCACTGCACTAGCAGACTGTGACGCTTCCGCGTTGGTGTGTACTCGAACGCCGCTGAAGTCGTAGCCAAATCGAGGCTCGAAGAACGAACGCGTCATTGGATCGAGAGGCTGGCCGGCGGCATTGAGAGCCTGGTTCACTATCGGCGGAGCGGTCTGTGGAGAATCCGCACTCATTTCGTGCGTCTGGCGCTGCACCTTGGCGGCATCTTCATCCTCGCATTCATTACATTTACGCTGGGCTCGGGCAGACGTGAGGGACGTCAATGAATGTTCGGAATCGCTTATGGGCGGAGTCGCCTTTTTCATTATCCGATCGGCGATTTGATCTGCCTCCCTTTCGTAGGGACTGTCCGCCTCGCCAACAGCCAGCTTGGGTTGAATGCCGACCACGTTAAGCGCGAGGGACTGCCAAACCGGATTCGTTTCGCGCGAGTTCGCACTACCGCGCGCGGGTTCGGCTATTTTGGCTTTACGTGCAGTTGTCTTCTGCTGGTTTTGTTTAGCGGGTGCTAACATCGCCTGAAACTACGTTTATCAGATGAGCCGCCGCCCCGGAGTCTTTCGAGCGTCTGAGGGTACGTCTGTTCTTGTAGTTGCACGGCTTTGCCGCAAAGCCGGAAATCGCTCTTGGACCGGGTCAGTACCACCTGCCGTAGCGGGTGGGTCGATGATGAACATACGATATTACTATGGTTTTTGAAGTCTAATGGTTGACCCACCCGCTACCGCAGGTGGTACTGACCCGGTCCAAGAGCGATCCCTGACTTTTGCGGCAAAGCCGGTTTGGGGTTTGGACCGTAAATGCGTTGCGTGAGCGTTCCGCCTGTGATCAGTGGTTCCGCCCGCACAATGAGTGATTCAATCGTGTCCTCCTGCACTGTCCCGAAAGCAGTACTGTGAGGGAAATTTCCAACCGGCACACTGGCGACTACAGTATTGGTTGCCGTGCTCATCACTGTGGCGTTACGCCACCTCGCGAGCGAGTCCGATCTCCTCTTCATCTACAGCAGCGCGCCTCGGTCGCTCGGGACGTTTCACCGCGACAGACGTCATAAACGGTCGCTCGCACACGCGGAAGAACAGCCATGCAAACGCGACGGACAACGGTATCATGATCGCCAGCGAAATAGAGCGGATGTGCCACCTGGTGAAACCAAACCAGTACCAGTGCATCAGCACAAACGAATGCGTCAGATAAAGCGAGTAAGAGATCAGCCCGACCCATGCGAGCTGCGGGATCAGTCGCGGCACACGCGACGATATCTGCCGCCAACGCTGCTCTGCCGCGACCGACTTGTTAACAAGAACGAAGAACCCGACACCCCACGCCGGGTGCATTATGGTCCAACCAATATCATGCACCCAGCCGGCCTGGTCCAACATCGGTAACACCTGCGCCAGCACCATCGCACAACCGAGAGACAGCGCAGCGGCTAAGCTTTTGTAACACCACGCTGGAAGTTTTATCACTCCCAATGCCGCTTCCACACTCACAGCACCCAACGCCCAGATAAACCAATTCGTCGCAGCCGCTTCACCCAGCGGAATGTGAATGCCCAGCGAGTGGCTGAGATACCGGCCGAGAATCACCCAGACAATTCGCGCGGAAAAAGTGATCACCAACGTTTTGGCCCAACCATAGCGAATGCGCAGGAAGAGCAACAAGAAATACGCAAGGTACAACTGTTCTTCGATCGCGAGCGTCCAGAAAGCGCCGTTGATCGTGTAAGTCGTGCGCAAGTCGAGGTTGTGCAACATGAACAGATGAAGCACAACGTCCCACACGTAAAAGCCCGTGACATGAACGGGAGTTTTATACGCGAGATAGCACAGATACAACGCGAGCGCGGCAAAGTACGGAGGGTACAAGCGACGAACTCGCCGCTTCCAGAACGATAAAAAGTTGATCACGGGCTGCTGAACACCGGCCGCGCGCGCTTTAGCCCAGAACAGGTGAATACAAAACCCGGAGATGACAAAAAAGAGGTAGATTCCGGCGTACGCGTAGTGAACGACATAGGCAGTGACTTGCGGTAACCACCACTCCCAACCGCTGAACGCCGTCTGCGGCGCCACACCAAGGGCGTGATACGTCACCACGGCCAACGCCGCGCCTCCACGCATCGCGTCAAGCGTCAACATCCGCCCCAGCGTCGTCTGTTCTCGGTACTTAGTCACAAAAGGCACATAAAAGCACAAATTTGATGTCAATCAAGTTGTGCTTTTTGTGCCTTTTTGTGGCTTAACGCTATCAGCGACTTATGGACAACCGAATCTCGAGCGATACTCGGTTGACGACAGGAACGCGTTGATGCTGTCGTAGTAACACTGTGTGCTACAGCCAGGACAACTGAAGAAAGAGGTGCTGGAGCTGACGCAACTGTTCAGATTACCGAGCCAGAAATTCAAGCCGGGAGTGTCCCAGGTGCGTCGCAAATACTGGACATACTCCAGCCGGACGAAGTCATCATTGTTATAGAGTTCATAGGGAAAGTCGCCCGTAAACCCGAGCCCAAATGTCTGCGACTGGCTGCGGAACTCCGGGTGGTCCCACATTTTACGTGACATATGCACACGCTCCGTGTTGTAGCAGGCGAAGTTGCCGGCCAACAAACACGAGTTGAGCGGCGCCACGTCATTTGCCAACTCGGAACCAGTCGGGTTGCGGTTGAGGAAGTCTCTGTACTGCTGTTGAACGAAGAACGTCGGGTCGTCAATCGGGTTTGAACCGCACGGCTCCGGATCGGGGTCGCAGTCATAACATATCTCCGGTTGCACCGGTTGTACCTGCGTCTGACCAAACACCGCCTGAGTTAAACCTGCACACAATACTAAAGCGAAGAGCAACATTATCGATCGTTTCATGCATATCTCCCTGTGTGAGTTAGCTTGCGCGCTAACGTGAAGATGAGGTCGCCTGCGCCAACGACCCCGTCGGTTGCCATCAAGCGTTATAGATTTGCGTGAGCATTACGAGAAATCTATGAGCAGAACGCGCTTGAGTCGTTTTCCACGGGTGTAGCCGTGCTCACGAAGGATTGTCGGGATTACCTTGGGGGACGAGCGGCGGCAAAGGAATCAATCCATGCCTGAACTAGACGCGAGGAATTCAGTTTTATTCCTAAGGAGTGAAGAAATTTTTTCGCATGCGTGATACGGCGAGATTCCTGTTGCACGAGACCGGCGACATGCCAATAATGGGAACGCCCAGACGAGACCTTCTCCCCAATTCTCTCACTCGTTGAAGAACGATCACGTTCCAGTAAAACCTCCCTCAAACGAAGACAGGAGAAGGAGCAGATCATGACACTCACAATGCGGAAAGTCGTCACACTATTTCTCCTTGGTTGTTTATTCACCGGCTCATCAACATCAGGCCGCGCCTCCGTTGATTACACGCGAGACGACGTACGGCCACGGAGTGTCCAACTACAAACCGATGAGCAGGAGAAGATGCAGGCGTTGATCAAACAGGCGAGAGACCTGCTCACACGAGGCAAGCAAACGGAAGCATTAGCGCTCTGCGATCAGGCTTTGGACATTGCGCAACGACTCAACGATAAACCCGGCACGATCGTGGCGTTGCGTGTGAAGGGAGACATTGCACGAGCGCGCGGCGATAACAAGCAAGCGCTGGAACATTACGAGAGGTGTTTGAAGCTGGCCGAAGAGATCGGAGATAAAGCGAGCATCGGGGATGCTCTGAGTAGTATCGGTATCGTTTATTTCCGGCAGAGTGACTATCCGAAAGCGCTCGCATTGTCTCAGCGAACCTTGCAGATCAGAGAGGAGCTTGGAAACAAGCCGGAGATCGCTCGTGAGTTGACCGCAATCGGAAACATCTACGTCTTCCAGGGCGACAGAGTGCGCGCACTCGAGTACTTTCAGCGCAGCCTGAAGTTAGCAGAAGAAGTTGGAAATAAAGCCGGCTATTCCGCGACGCTCAACAGCATCGGCAATCTGTATTACGCACAGGGTAATTATGAGCAAGCGCTCGAATACGTTCAGCAAAGCCTCAAGATCAAGCAGGAGATAGGTGACAGAGTCGGCGTGGCGCGCGCCCTAAATAATATCGGCCTCATTTATTCTCTCCAGGGCGAGTACGTACAGGCACTCGACTACATGCAACAGTACTTAAAGGTTAGAGAAGAGTTGAACGATAAGCTGGGAATGGTTGAGGCCTACCACTTTCTCGGCAGCACTTACCTCGTGAAAGGTGATTACGCCGAAGCCCTGGCCTACGAGCAGAAAGCCGCAGGACCGGCAGAAGGATTGGGCAACAACGAACTGCTGGCTGAGATCTTATACAACATCGGCGAGTCGAACCTGCGGCTGGGCCAATACCAGGCTGCCAGCGAATACGCAACACGCGCCGCTTCGCTCGCGGCTCAATTCAATGTCCCTGACATCTTGTGGAAAGCGAAGACGATAGCCGGCAGTGCGCAGCTCGCACTCAACCAACCGCAGCTCGCGCGACAACAGTTCCTCGAATCAATCGCTACGGTTGAAAAACTGCGAGCACAGGTTGCGGGCGGCGAGCGAGAACAGCAACGTTTCTTCGAGAACAAGATCGATCCTTATCAGGCGATGGTCCAACTGTCGTTGGCCGAGCATGACACGTCTCAAGCTCTGACTTATGCCGAGCGCGCGAAAGGACGCGTGCTGCTCGACGTGTTGAGTAGTGGAAGAGTGAGCGTCACTAAAGCCATGACGGGCGATGAACTCAAACGCGACCAGGAGTTGAGCGCGGAGATCGCATCACTCAACACACAGTTGGTCCGGCTGAAGACGCTAAGCAAACCTCCTGAAACGGAAATCACAGACGTTCAGGCGCGGCTCGATAAAAAGCGTCTCGAGTACGAAGCATTCCAGGCGAACTTGTACGCCGCACATCCCGAGCTCAAGGTGCAACGCGGCCAAACTCAACCACTCACGCTCGACGAGGCCTCGGCATTGTTGCCGGACAATCAGACTGCCATGCTCGAATACGTCGTCACTGAAGATAAGACTTACCTGTTTGTAATCAGAAAGGGTACGAAAGACGCTGAACTGACAGTTCACACACTGAACGTCAAAAGCACTCAGCTCGCACAGACGGCAGAGTCGTTTCTGAAACAGGTCGCCGAGCGTGATTTGACGGTTAAGCAGCCGGCGCGACGTCTTTACGATCTTTTGATCAAGCCGGCTGAGGCGCAGTTGCGGGGCGTTCGGAAACTGCGCATCGTGCCGGACGGCGCGCTCTGGAACGTACCATTCCAGGCTTTGCACCAGGGCGCTCGAGGTTATCTGCTGGAACAGTACGCCGTAAGTTATGCGCCATCGTTGAGTGTGCTCCGCGAGATGGAAAGAAGGTCCAACGCGCTCAGGGCTGCGCATCGCGCATCGACGCTGCTGGCGATGGGTAATCCGACGTTGAGCAGTGGAACGGTAGCGAAAGTGCGCTTCGCTCGTCGCGACGAACAACTCAGCCCGTTACCTGATGCGGAAAAAGAAGTGAACGCGTTAGGCAAGCTATATGGCGCGGGCAGCAAAGTGCTGATTGGCCAACAAGCGCGCGAAGCGACGATGAAGGATCAAGCAGGCAAGTTTAAGGTCCTGCACTTCGCTACTCATGCGATCCTCGACAACCGCAATCCTCTCTACTCGCACATCATCTTTTCGCAAACTGAAGATGATAAGAACGAGGATGGTCTACTCGAAGCGTGGGAGCTGATGAAGCTAGATCTGAACGCCGAGCTCACCGTCCTGTCGGCATGTGAAACAGCGCGCGGGCGAATAGCAGCGGGCGAAGGAATTGTCGGGATGTCGTGGGCGCTGTTTGTAGCTGGCTCGCCGTCGGCTCTCGTCAGTCAGTGGAAGGTTGATTCTGCTCGTAGCTCCGAGTTGATGATCGAGTTTCATCGCAACTTATTGCGGACCCGGGCGCCGGGCAAAACGAGGTTGACGAAATCGGAAGCACTCAGGCAGGCGGCGTTGAAACTGTTTCGCAGTTCTTACAACCATCCGGCTTACTGGGCCGGGTTCATTCTGGTTGGCGAGGATAATTAACCAGGGCGAATTTTAGCCGCAGATTTACGCGGATGGAACGCAGATCTGATCTGCGTTCATCCGCGTAAATCTGCGGCTA